>NZ_BAAAQB010000008.1:0-183002 GCF_039531445.1 Arthrobacter humicola
CAGATCAAAGAACTCAGTACGCGCATCCAGGGAAAACACATTGACCATCAAACGCTCCATCAATCAGAGCGTTGCAGCGACCATATGACTTTGCCCCCGGAATGGCAGCCATAAGTGATAGGGCAACAGTGGTGGAGGGTGCGATTGGCAAGTTCTTTCCACCCCGCTCCGGCGTAAAATCGTGCTCGTAGGAGGTGGCGAAATGTCCCTAGTACTCAGTAAAGCCACAACGGTCCTGCCAGTCGATGATGCAGAGCGTGCCCGGCATTTCTACGCGGACACCTTGGGACTCCCGCACCGCGGCGTGGCTGAGGACGGAAGCGAAATGTTCGGCTCAGAAGGCGGCCCCATGCTGCAGCTGATGCCAGTCAAGGATGGGATGCATTCAGAGCACACCACCCTGAGTTTCGAAGTCAGCGAGATCGAACGCACCGTCAGGGAGATGGAAGCCAAGGGCGTAACGTTCCAGGACTACGATCTCCCGGATCTCAAGACCGAGAACCACATTTGCACAACGGATTCCGAGAAGTGCGCCTGGTTCATGGACTCGGAGCACAATATTCTCTGCGTGCACGAGAACATCACCACGGTAGCTGATTACCAGCTCTAACCAACAGCATTTCACCCAATACACCCGAGGGGAACAGCGTCCGGGCCTGCCGGGGCGCTGTTCTTTGGTCCGGGGAAGTTCGTCCGGGGAAGCTGCCGCCGTCATCGGCCGGGCGGGGGCCCATTGACGAGGACACGCCGGTTTTGCTCAGCGATACCGGTGCCGCCGCCGTGAAAGTGCCCCCGGACCGCTCGTGCGGGATCCGCGCCGGGCCACAGCCGGGGCAGGGGCGTGAGAAACGGCAACCGTTATGGGTCCCGGCGGTCTTTATTGGGGTCCTGGGCCGTTGGGTCCCCGTCCGTGGCCGGTCGTTTGTCATGTACCCGTTTTTCACCTCTGCGCCGGCCAAAAGACATCAGGGCGGACAGGACCGCCAGGACGACGACGATTCCGGCGATGATCAGGATGAGCTGAACCAGTTCCATTGTTGTGCCTCTTCCCGCTGTAATCCGTGCTGCCGGGTCTCTGCCGCCCTGCTGGCTATGAATACAAGGTGGCAGCGGGGTGGTGGAGCCGGCTAATGCCCCCTGGCTGCGCGGCCGGGTGGTGGAGCCGGCTATTGCCCCCGGGCTACAGCATTTTTGCGCCGCGGTGGGGCTCTATGGCGAGGATGGTGACGTCGATCGTGCCGGGTGTGAGGCCGGTGTGGCTTATGTTTTCACGCACGCGTCGTCGAACTGTTTCGGCGACGTCGAGGGCGGTGTAGGCGATGTCGGTGGCGATGTCGAGGTGGACGCGTGCGGTGCCTCCGCTGATTGTCGCCGTGACGCCGTTTTGCCGGTACGTGCCGTCCTGGCTGCCGGGATTGCGGAGGTTTTGCAAGGCGGCGGGACCGAGCCGCGCCAGGAAGCCTTGGATCGTGGGTTCAAGTCTGAGGACTCCGGGTGTTTCCAGTGTGGTGCGTGTGGCGATGGAGGCAATGAGCCGGCTGGTGATGATGGAGCCCTTGAGGGATTGGTCAGACATCGTAAAGGTCTTCAACAGTGATATTGACGGTTCCGGCGCCAATACCAACGCCGGCCGGAAGCGCGTTTCTGATCTCTTGTCGCAACGCCTCCATTGTTCGAGGGATGATGATCCCCCGGGCGGCGGCCACCCAAAGATTGACGATGAGGCGAGGACCATCATTGGTGGCGGTACCGGTGGTCCCGGAGGGGTGGTCTTCACCGGCGAGACTGGCGGTGCCGGAACGTATTTCGATCCGGCAGCGTCGTGAGTAGACGCCGGGGATCGCTGCCGCCGCGACGCGGATGAGGGAGCCCAAGGCCTGTTCGCTGATCTCCGTGGTGCCGTTGTCTGCGCTGCGCAGGAGGATACTGCTGCCGCGGCGGACTTCAGTGCGAGCCACATCCATGATGGCGTTTTCGATCCCGGGACGGGGTTTCAGTGCGGGATCGTGAAGGTCGCTTTCACGCAGTAAACGGGTTGCTTCGCCGAGTCTTTGCAGTCGGGTTCTGGCAGTTTGGCATTGTTTACAATGTTCTTCGTGTGCGGTGGGTGGCCGGTCGATGGTGGCCCAGATGCGGTCGATGCTTCGGCCGCAGCCGAGCCGGGGGATGTCTTCTAGCGCCATTCGCTCATCCCTTCTGCTATCTGGTGCCGTGCCCGGGCGAGTGTGCCGCGAACTGCTGTCGGGCTGATCTTCAGTGTGACACCAATCTCGGCGTAACTGCGTCCGTGCAGTTCCCGCAGCAGCCAGCAGGCCCTCTGTGCCGGGGGAAGCGTGTTTAGGACTGCGGTCAGGCCAGCCTGTTCGGCGGACCATTCAGCCTCATGGGACGGATCCGAACCGGCCGGCACCGCGCGGGCGCAGGCTTCGGGTATGGCGTCCATGTCCTCAGGTTGGATGCAGTTCACGGCATGGGCGGACCGCTTACGCAGCAGGTCCAGGCATTTGTTCGTCGCCAGCCGGTAGATCCAGCCACCGAATGCATCGACGTCAGCGAGCATGGGAAGACCGCGCCAGCCCGTTGTCAGAGTCTCCTGCACGATGTCTTCGGCTTCGCCATGGTCGTTGAGCATCCGATACGCCAGCCGAAAAATTCTGTACTGATAGGTGAGCACCAGGTGTTCGAATGCTGCCAGGTCGCCGTCCTGGGCGCGGGCGACGATGCTCCCTTCGTCCAGGTCCGGTTCGAAGCCGGGGCCATGATCACCCATGCGCTGTCCATCCCGTCCGGTGACTTACCGGTATCTGGCCAAATATGCCACAGCCGGGCGACGCCGGGAACCATGCCGAGGTTCCGGTGCCCAGGGAGGAAAATAATCCGCGCCATCACGTGACGTTTCCTGTCGGGTTTCGTCTTTATCGGTGTAAGTACGATCACCAGTCCACGAGGAGATGTTTTCCATGACAGAGACACCCAGAACCCCCGGAACTGCCAGCGGCGTCATGGCCACACCCGACGATCAGATGCGCGGCGGCGCGCCGGAACTAGTGAAGGCGAGGGACGCACTGCACACCGATCGCGGCGACACCACGATCGAGGAAACCGTAGTGCAGAAGCTGGCCGGCATAGCGACCCGCGAGGTTCCCGGTGTGTACGCCATGGGCAGTGCTGGCCGGCGGGCGTTCAGTGCACTGACGGAACGCATTCCCGGTTCCCAGACCAATGTCAGCGGCGGCGTCAGCGTGGAAAAGGGAGAACGTCAGACTGCCATCGACGTCTCCATTGTCGTCGACTACGGGTTCTCCGTGGTGGAGGTCAGCCAGGCCATCCGCCGCAACATCATTCAGTCCGTTGAGCGCGCGACCGGGCTGGAAGTGCTCGAAGTGAACATCAATGTCACCGATGTCCACCTGCCCGACGAAGAACACGAAGACCAGCAGGTCCAGAAGACCCAACTGCAGTAACCACCCGTCACAGAATCCTCCGCCAAGGGGAACGGGACGATGAGGAAAAAGGATGGCTATGTCTACTACACGTTGGTGCGTGACGATAGGACTAGTACTGGGAATCGTTCTGGGCTTCGGCGGCTGGCTGGCGCTGCTGTCCGCGGTGATCCTCGGATTTATCGGACTGCTGGTCGGCCGGGTCGCGGAAGGAAAACTCGACTTGCAGGCCCTGTTCGGTAGAGCATCGAGCCGATGAACCCGCCAGGAGCCCACGCCCTGCCGTTGCCAGGGGACGGGGTCGGGGGCGGGTCCTTGCCCGGGGCCGGGGATGCCGGCCCGGACTTCGTCGAGACGGGCACGCGGGGGCAGACCGTCCTGGCGGCCAGGGTGATCGAGAAAATCGCCGCCCAGGTCGCCAGCGACGAGTCCTCCGCCGGGGGTTCCTCCGGCGGATTTCTGGGTATCGGGAACCGTGCTGACCTCTCTGCCCGGCCCAAGGCATCCGTGGAACTGGCCGGGAACATCGCGACTCTAAAGGTCGAGGTCGGGATGCTGTACCCGGTGCCGTTACGGCAGGCCACCGAGGCTCTGCGCGGCCGGATCAGGACCAGGGTGACGGAGTTGACCGGAGTTGACGTCCGAGAGGTTGACATCAGGATCTCGTGGCTGACCACCGACACCAACGGACGAAGGAGGTTGCTATGAGCCGGCACGGCCAACGGTCCTCGCGCCTGCGGCACCGGCCCAGCCGCGCCGTCCCGTCACTCATCGCCGGAACCCTGCTTCTGGCCGTCGGCGTCGCCTTGGTCTGGCTGGCCATCACCCGGCTGGTTAACGGCACTTGGCCCACCCTCCTGCAGGGACCGCGCGACTGGCTTACCGCGCTGGCGTGGAACGACCCCGCCGTCGGGCAGATCGGGATAGCCGCCATACTGGCAGGGGTGATCCTGTTGCTGTGCGCCATCATTCCCGGAGGGTTCAATGCCCTCGCAATCGATGATTCCCGCAGCGGCGCGGGGGCCGAGGCGCCGCCGGTGCAGGAGCGGGAAACAGTGATGACCCGCCGCGCCGTCGCCCGCCTGGCGAAAGCCCGGTGCCTGCAGATCGACGGCGTCGGCTCGGCGGCGGCAACAGCCACCACCCGGCGCGTACACCTGAGCGTGAAGACTTCCCTGCACGAGCCGGGGGACCTGCGCACCAGGGTCATCGAGGCTGTCCGGGCCCGTCTGGAAGAAACCGGGCTCTCCCCGGTTCCGCAGGTTACCGCCACGGTCCGGTCCAGAGACTAAGACTATTCGCGCACCCGCCCGCCGCGACTATTTGAAGGATGGTTTCCGATGAGACAGACTGCAGGGACCCTGAACCGGATCTGGCTGGCAGTTCTCGGCATCATTGTCCTGGCCGTCGGTACTGCTCTGCTCCTGCAGTCCAACGGGACACTGCATGCTTTTTTGAACACCGCCCGCTTTTGGGAGTCCGTTGTCACCGGCGACCTGAACGCGTTCTTTGCGCAGCCGTGGGTGGCGGCCGCCCTACTGATCATTGGCGTCATCGTCGCGGTGCTCGGGCTGCTGTGGATCACCGCCCAGATCCCAAGGAAGAACACGGCCGGCGCCTACCGCCTCCATGGCGACGGCAGTCAGGGATTCACTCTCTGCGACCCGTCCGTCCTCGCCGCCGCCGTCGAAAACCGGATCAACACCCTCCCCGGTGTCATCAGTTCCGCGGTCCTGCTGAGAGGAACTGCCAGAGCCCCCGACCTGAGCCTGAGGGTGACGGTCAATGACAGGGCCGACGTCCAGGACCTCATCCACCGCATTCAAACATCCACCCTGCCGGAGCTCTCCTACGCACTGGAAGCGCCCCTGCAGCGCAGCCAGCTGCAGATCGACATCAGCGGGCGAACCCAAAGCACCGGAACCGTGGTGCATTCCACCGGCACTGTCGTCCAGTAGCGGCTGATCCTTTCATGCGACGAGGGCTCCTGTCGGATTCAGTAGTCGTCTGCGTCAGCCGGGCGAGGGCACATTGACCCGGACGCTCCAGTATTACTCGGCGAAACGGGTCACGCGGCCATCCGTGGATCTGTGCGGCGTCGAGGAACCGCTGGTCGTAGCTCCACGCGATGTTCCGGGGCGGGCTCGGCCGGCAGTTCCTGCTCCGGCACGGCAAAGATCGGGGTGATCCGCCGCGGTTCCCAAATCAGGCACGCCTGCAGCGTGTCGACGACGGCGATCCGGCCGCGCAGGGCGCAAGGAAGCGGGGGGCCTACTGCGGGACGTGGAGGCCGTGGAAGGCCATGGTGATGACGTCGTCGGCCAGCTTCTCCGGGGACAGCGAGCCGCCGGGCTTGTACCACTCGACGATCGAGTTGATGGTGCCGAACAGCAGGCGGGTGACGGTGCGGGGATCGATGTCCTGGCGCAGCGAGCCTTCGTCGCGGGCGGCGGATATGAGGGCCGCCACCTTGTGGTCGAAGGTGCGACGGCGTTCCAGCGCATTCCGCTCGATCTCGGTGTTGCCGCGCAGGCGCAGCAGCAGCGTGACGAACGGCAGCCGTTCCACCAGGACCGAGATGGTCTGACGGACCACGAATTCCAGCCGGGCCTCGGCCGAGCCGGTCTGCGCCTCGGGCCGGTCCAGGATGGCTTCGAGGCCGCCGAGGGCGTGATCCAGCGCGAGCTTGAGCAGATCGCCCTTGGACGGCACGTGGTGATAGATCGCGGACTTCGAGATGCCCAGGTTTTCGGCGAGGATGCCCATGGAGGTGGCATCGTAGCCGTGGCGGTTGAAGACGTCGACGGCGATCAGCAGGACCGACTGCTGGTCATAGCCGGGGCGGCCGCGCTTGGTGGTGGTTGCTGTGCTGGGCATACTCGCTAGTTTCTCATGAACGGTCGGTCAGCCCGGCCAGCCCGGCCCCGAAGGACGGGCGGGCCGGGCTGGCCTGGTGGCTGGACCGGCGGGCAGCGTCAGCCCTTGGGGCGCATGTCGTAGATCCGGCGCAGCTTCCCGTTGGACCGCTCCAGCGAGCCGGGCTCGACGACGTCGACGGTGCAGGAGGAGCCGACGTGGATCTTGATCTGCTGCTGCAGAACCTTGGCCGCGGCCGCCCCGCTTTCGATCGTGACGGTGTCGCGGCGTTCAATCTTGACGGTCATCTGGTCCATCCGATGGCCCTCGGGGCGGGTGAGCTCCAGTTGGAAGTGCGGGCTGAGCTCCGGGATGCGCAGGGCGATTTCCTCGATCTGCGAGGGGAACAGATTCACGCCGCGCAGGATGATCATGTCATCGCTGCGGCCGGTGATGCGGCCCATGCGGCGGTGTGCCGGCCGCGCGGTGCCCGGCAGGAGCCGGGTGAGGTCCTTGGTGCGGTACCGGATGATCGGCAGGGCTTCCTTGGTGAGCGAGGTGAAGACCAGCTCGCCGGGTTCGCCGTCGCCCAGCACCACGGAGGGGTCGAAGGCGTCGATGATCTCGGGACGGAAGTGGTCCTCCCAGATGTGGCTGCCGTCCTGCGTCTCCACGGCTTCGCCGGCCACGCCCGGGCCCATGACCTCGGAGAGGCCGTAAATGTCGCACGCCTTGAGGTTCATGGTCACCTCAAGCTCATGCCGCATTTCCTCGGTCCACGGCTCGGCGCCCAGCACGGCGTACTTCAGCGAGGTGGAGGCCGGGTCGATGCCCTGCTTGATCATGGCGTCGGCGATGGTCAGCAGGTAGGTGGGGGTGGCCAGGATGGCGTCGGGCTTGAAGTCCTGGATGAGCGTGATCTGGCGTTCGGTCTGGCCGCCGGAGATCGGTATGACGGTGCAGCCGAGGGCCTCGGCGCCGGCGTGGGCGCCCATGCCGCCGGTGAACAGGCCGTAGCCGTAGGCGTTGTGCACCTTCATGCCCGGCCGGACGCCGGAGGCGCGCAGCGAGCGTGCCACGAGCTTGGCCCAGTCGGCGAGATCCTTCTTCGTGTAGCCCACCACGGTGGCGCGGCCCGTGGTTCCGGAGCTGGCGTGGATCCGGGCGACCTCGTGCTGCGGCACGGCGAACATGCCGAACGGGTACTCGAGGCGGAGGTCTTCCTTGGTGGTGAAGGGGAACTTGCCGAGGTCGGAGAGCTCGCGCAGGTCGGTCGGGTGGACGCCGGCGGCATCGAACTTGCGCTTGTACAGGGGAACGCGGTCGTAGGCGTAGGCCACGGTGTGCTGCAGGCGGCTGAGCTGGAGCGCCTCGAGTTCGTCGCGGGAAATGGTTTCCTCGCGGTCCAGGACAGCGTCGGTAGTGGCGGCGGCAGTTTCTTGGGTCATCTGTGTTTCCCTGTTTCTATTTCTTGGAGATGGTGCGGCTGCGGCCGCGGAACTCAGCGACGAGTTCGCCCGGGGCGATGTCGGTGGGGAGTTCGCCCGGAACCGTGGCGGCGGGAGCCGGGCCGGCGGGTGCCGCCGTCGGAGTGCCCTCGCCTGGATCGGCGGCGTAGATCTGGATGTCGTAGAGGCCACTGCGCCCTGTGCTGGCGCGGCGGTTGGCGACGGCGGTCAGGACCTGGCCGCGGAAAGCCGGCTTGAGGAAGTTGATGTCGACGCCGGAAGCCACGGTGATTGTGCCCGAGTCGATCCCGGCTTCGCCCGGTTTCGGGTTGGCCGGGTTGCAGGCCAGCGCGAAAGCTGTGTCGCCGAAGGCGAAGATCATCCCGCCATGGGCCATGCCGAATCCATTGAGCATTTCCTGCCGGAGCGTCATGCGGATCGTGGCATGTCCGTCGTCCAGTGCCACAACTTCGATGCCCATCCACTCCGATGCGTAGTCGTCTTTGAGGATGGGGTGGGTGTCACCGGAAATCGTCACTTCAGCCATGCGTCGTTGCCTCCAGCTTTATTTACCGAATGTTCATTAGGTAATCCCATTTGGGTGCCCGCTGTCAAGAGCTGGCGGCCCATCCGCCCGAACATCAGGCATATTTCGGGACCTGCCCCGTGGGCTCCGGGCGCCGCATGGAGAAACTGCGGCAACTGGTGAAAGTATGGAGGGACGGAGCACCACCACGACACGACCTAAGGGCGGATCATGGCCAAGGGGATATACGTCAGCGCGACCACACCGGGATCCGGGAAGTCGCTCATAGCGCTGGGGCTGGCGGACACGCTGCACCGCCATGCTGACCGCATCGGCTTTTTCAAGCCGGTGGTTCACGGTAACGACGCCGCGGCGGACCCTATGGTGGCCCTGATGAAGGCCCGGTTCGACCTTGACGACCAGCGCTGCCGCGGCGGCCTGACGTTTACCGAGGTCCGCGGGCTGCTGGCCGAGGGAAACCGGGCGGAGATCGACGCCCGGTGCGTGGAGATCTTCGCCGAAATGTCACGCCACTGCGACGTGGTGATTGTGGAGGGAACGGACCTCACCGGCCAGGACGCCGCCGTCGAATTCGACCTCAACGCACGCCTCGCGAACAATCTGGGTGCCTCCATCGTGGCTGTGGTGGGCGCGAAGGGGCGGACTGTCGCGGAAGCGGCCGACGCCGTCGAGGTTGCCCGCAAGGAACTCCTCGCCGAACGCTGCACGCTCCTGGCGATCATGGTGAACCGGGCCGACCCGGAGGACCTGGACGGCATTGCCGCGGCCGTCCGCCCGGGCGCCTCGGGCCGGCCCGTGTACGTCCTGCCGGAGCTGGAGGCGATCGCCAGGCCGACCACCGGCGAGGTCGCCTCGGCCCTGGGTCTGGGCCAGGTCGCCGGGCTGCCGGACCTGGAACGTGACGTGCATTCGGTCAAAGTGGCGGCCATGAACGTCGCCAACTTCCTGCACGTGCTCGACGACGGCGCTCTGGTGATCGTTCCCGGTGACCGGGCCGACGTGCTGGTCGCCTGCCTGGCGTCGTCGTTCTCGCCCGAGTTCCCCGTCCCGTCCGCGCTGATCCTGACCGGCGGGCTGGCACCCGATCCCACCATCTACTCGCTGCTGGCGCAGGCCCCGTTCCCGATCTTCGCTGCCCCCGACGACACCTACGTGACCGCCAAGCGGGTCTCCGAGGTGCGCAGCGAGATCTGGTCCGGACACCGCCGCAAGGTGGCCTCCGCCCTGGGCCTGTGGGCCAGGCGGGTGGACGAGGCCGAGCTGCTGGAGCGGCTGCACCTGCCCCGGCCGGAACGGATGACGCCGCTGCGGTTCCTGCACGATCTCATTGAGCGGGCCAGGCTGCAGCGCCGGCACATCGTCCTGCCGGAGGGGAACGACGTGCGGATCCTGCGTGCGGCCGAGATTCTGCACCGGCGCGATGTCTGCGATCTCACGATCCTGGGCAACGAGTCGGCGGTCCGGGAGCTGGCGTCCACCCAGGGCATCGACCTCTCCGGCATGAGCATCGTGGACCCCGCGACGTCGGAGCTGCGCCAGCCGTTTGCGCAGAAGTACGCGGAGCTGCGGGCACACAAGGGCGTGGACCTCGCCCGGGCGCTGGAAGTCATGCTGGACGGCAGCTATTTCGGCACCATGATGGTGCAGCTGGGCGTGGTGGACGGCATGGTGTCCGGCGCCGCGCACACCACCGCCCACACCATCCGTCCCGCACTGGAGTTCGTCAAGACCCGCGACGGCGTGAAGATCGTCTCCTCCGTGTTCCTGATGCTGATGCCGGACCGCGTGCTGGTCTACGGCGACTGCGCGGTCAATCCGGACCCGAACGCGGAGCAGCTGGCGGACATCGCGCTGGCCTCGGCCGAGACCGCCGCCCAGTTCGGCGTGGAGCCCCGCGTGGCCATGTTGTCCTACTCCACGGGCGGATCCGGCAGCGGCGAGGCGGTGGACAAAGTCCGGCAGGCCACCGAAGCGGTGAAGGCGCGCCGCCCGGATCTCGCCGTCGAGGGCCCCATCCAGTACGACGCCGCCGTGGATGCCGCGATCGCGCAGTCCAAGATGCCCGGCTCAACCGTCGCCGGGCAGGCCACCGTGTTCATCTTCCCGGACCTCAACACCGGCAACAACACCTACAAGGCGGTGCAACAGTCCTCGGGTGCTGTCGCCGTCGGGCCCGTCCTGCAGGGGCTCCGTAAGCCGGTGAACGACCTCTCCCGCGGCTGCACCGTGGAGGACATCGTGAACACAGTGGCCATCACCGCCGTCCAGGCGCAGTCCGCGGAGATCCAGCCAGCAACCAAACTTCCCGTCGAAGCCAAGGCTTAGGAGGCCCCGTGCTCGTGCTCGTCATCAACTCCGGCTCATCGTCGCTCAAGTACCAGGTACGTGATGTCGAGGCCGGCAGCGTGCTCACCGAAGGTCTGGTCGAGAAGATCGGGATGGGCACCGGCGGTGAGGGGGACGGCCAGATCGAGGGCCCGCGCGACCACGCCGAAGCCCTGGAACAAGTGGACGCGGCCATCCACGCAGCCCTGGGGGACCGGGCCCTGGACGCCGTGGGCCACCGCGTGGTGCACGGCGGCGAACGCTTCGCCGAGCCGGTGCTGGTCAACAACGAGATCACCCGGGCCATCGAACGACTGAACCCGCTCGCGCCGCTGCACAACCCGGCGAACGTCCTGGGCATCCGCGCCATCTCGAAGAAGTGGCCGCAGCTGCCGCAGGTCGCCGTGTTCGACACCGCCTTCCACCGCACCCTGCCGGAGCACGCCTGGCGCTACGCGGTGCCGGACGAGCTTTACACGAACCACGGGATCCGCCGCTACGGGTTCCACGGCACCTCGCACGAGTACGTTGCGCACCGGGCGGCGGCGCTGCTGGACGTTCCGGTCGAAGAGTTCGACGCCGTCATCGCCCACCTGGGGAACGGCGCCTCGGTCACGGCCATCCGCGGCGGCCAGTCCATCGACACGTCCATGGGCTTCACGCCCCTCGAGGGACTCGTCATGGGCACCCGCTCCGGTGACCTCGATCCGTCCATCCTCGTCTTCCTGGGCCGGGCCGGCTGGTCCCCCGAGGACCTGGATTCGATGCTGAACCGGCAGTCCGGGCTCAAGGGCCTTGCCGGAAACAACGACATGCGCTCGGTCGTGGAGGCCGCGGAGGCCGGCGACGCCAAGGCGGCGATGGCCCTTGCGGTCGCGTCCTACCGGCTCGCGAAGTACATCGGCGGGTACCACGTGGCTGTCGGCGGCGCGAAGGCCCTCGTGTTCACGGCCGGGATCGGCGAGAACTCGCACCAGTTCCGGACCCTTGTGGCACAGCGGCTCGGTGCCTTGGGCGTGGAGCTCGACGCCGGGCTGAACCGGGAGCGGTCCAAAGAACCCCGCGTCATTTCCACCCCGACGTCGGCCCTGCCCGTTCTCGTCGTGCCGACCGACGAGGAACGCGCGATCGCCGAGGCGACGGCCGCCGTCGTCGCCCAGGCGTCCGTTGCTCCGTAGCCGCCCCAACTAGCTCGCAGCAGGGGTCGTTTTGAGCCCCCACAACGGCCTCAACTGCGAGTCAGTTGGGCGGAGGGTAGCGTTGGGGACATGAAGGAACCCACGCCCCTCCCTCCGCTGCCACTCCGCACCGAACGGCTGGTGCTGCGGCGCTTCGAAGCCGCCGACCTCGACGCCTTCCACGCGTACCACTGCCTGCCCGAGACCGCCCGGTTCCTGCCCCGCGAGGCCAAAAGCTATACCCAGTCGATGGAGACCGTGGGCAAGTACGCCAACTTCGAGTTCGAGAAGGAGGGCGACTGGGTTGCACTGGCCATCGAGGCCCAGGATTCGCCCGGGCTGCTCGGTGAGGTGGTCCTGAAGTGGCTGGAGGGGCCGGGCCAGGCCGAGATCGGCTGGAGCCTGGCACCGGAGGCCCGGGGACGGGGCATCGCGAGCGAGGCCGCCCGGGCGCTGCTCAAGCTGGGCTTCGAGGAGCTCGGCTTTCACCGGATAGACGCCAAGCTCGATGCCCTGAACACTGCCTCGGCGGCGCTCTGCGAACGGCTCGGCATGCGCCTGGAATCCACCCAGGTGGACAAGTGGCACTACAAAGGACAGTGGGCCACGGAAGTCGTGTACGCCCTCCTCGAGGAGGAATGGAAGGCCCGCAGGAGGTATACGGCGGTTGAGGGCTCCGGGACGCGCCGACGTGACGGAACGCCGACGTGACGGAACGCCGACATGACGGAACGCCGATCTGACGCAGATGGCCGGAATGAAGTCCTCATTGCGGCCATCTGCGTCAGATGGGATGCCGTTAGGGTCCCCAGCTTAGGGTGCGGGCGGCGCGGTGGATGCGGGCGCTGGTGAGAGCGTGCCCGATGCCGGAGCCGGCGCAGTCGGTTGCTCCTCTGCAGGCACCGTGGCACCGGAGCCCGGGGCAGGACCGGACGACGCCGCACCGCCAGTCGGCGCAGCACCGCCGGTTGGCGCCGTGGTCCCCCTGGCGCCCGGTGACGCGGCCTGCGTGCTGCCCGGGGTGGCTCCCGTGGCGCCGGACGTCGCTCCAGGTGTCGCGGAGGGGCTGGCTCCCGGTGCGGCACCCTGTGTGGCCCCCGGCGTCCCGGCGGTGCCGGAGGACCCGGCCGGGCTGGCACTGGGATCGGCTTTGATGACCGCCATGATCTGTTCCTTGTACGCGCTGAGCCGGTCCTGGATCTCCGAGAGGGGCCGGTTGCGCAGGTCCCGGCCGTAAGCAGCGATCTCCTGCCACAGCGCGTTGAGCCTGGCCGTGCCGTCGCTGCTCAGGGGACCGTCGAGGGTGAGGACCAGTTGGCTCGCCAGGGCATAGGTCAGGCACCGTACGCAGTTGTAGTTGGCGGACGCCGAGAGGTTCTCCGGGACGATCACATCGGTCTGGCCCACAATCAGGACCACCTGGAAACCCACCGCCACGGCGGCGCAGTCTGCGCAGTTCGCGAAGGCGTAGGCCTCATTCTTGGTGTCCACCGTGTCGCCGTCATCGGCCCAGACCAGGGCGAAGGCGACGTCATACACCACGGAACCGTCAGTGGTATTGACCGCGAGGGACTGGTTTCCGTCGTCCTGGGGAGCGGCCGGCTTGTCGAACGGGAAAACCCAGGAAGGGGCAGTCGGCGCCCCTGCGGCGCCCGCAGGACCTGCGGCGCCGGCCGCGCCGGCCTGCCGCGGCACCAGGACCATGCTGAGCTGGGGCTCGTCGCGCGTGGGTCTCCGGGCGCCCTCCGGCCACAGGGCAACGGTCCTTCCTGACTGGCCCTCCGCCATCCGGCCCGTGGCCGCAACGGGGAAGACTGCCACAGTGGCGTCGGCCAGGGTGCCGCGCTCGTAGGGCTGGACGGGGCGGTAGGCGTCGCCGCCGGGCCACCAGGCCCACGCGAGGCCGGCGGCAACGGCCGCGATGGCAACGACGGCGGTAGCCCGATGCAGCGACTTGCCGCGGGTATTCTGCCACAGCCCAGTGATGAGCTGGCGGAGAAGGCGCAGCAGAATGTACAAGATGCCCAGCACCGGCAACGCCAGGCAAGCGATCGCGATCACCCGGACCGCGGCGTCGGCGAAGTCGCCGGCGGAGATGCTGTGGGAGAGCATGGCCTGCTGCTTCAGTCCGTTGTCCCAGGCGGTCCCGAGGACTCGCGGCAGGGTCAGCACCATGGTGACCATGCTGAAGACCAGCAGGGGAACCGTGACCAGCACCCAAATGGTGACTACCGCCCGCGCCCAGGGCTTCAGGAGCCGGGCTTCAGGGCCGGTGCGGCGCCACGGTATCAAGGCGAGCAGGGTGGGTTTGATCCGCTGGAACAGGTCCGGGACGCCGGTGGCGTCGGCCAGAATGTGATAGCCGTCAAAACGGACCATCGGCATCAGCTGCCGGACCATTTGCAGGATCTGGGTGACCACCACCAGCAGCAGCGCATCGAAGCCGGTGGCCCACCAGATGCCCATGATCGCGACGGCTACGATCGCGTTGAAGTACAGTCCGCCGAGGTCGGTGCGGAGGCGGCCGCCCCGCCCCAGCCGGTAGGAATCGGTGACATCCGTGTAGAAGGCCGGCCACATCAGGTACAGTCCCGTGCCCATGGCGCCGGGGGTTGCCCCGCCGCGGCGGGCAGCGGCGGCATGGCCGAATTCATGGAAACCGGCAGAGAACACGGTGACCACCAGAATCAGGAGCACCAGGCCGGGGTTGGCGAATGCTTCATGCGTGGCCGACGCCAGCCCCTTGACCATCAGCACCCACCAGCATGTGGCCAGGAAGGCAGCAGTCACGGCCACCACGATCAGGGGGTGGAACAGCGTGGCGAACGGTGCCGTGAGCTTCCGGGTGCGTTCCGGATCGGTCACCGAGTACCGGAAGCGCATGCCCAGCAGCGGGTTCGATTTCTTCACCTCGGGCTCGGAACCGTCAGCCAGCCGGAGGAGTCCGAGGGGTAGGAGCTGGGAGGTAATCAGCGTCCGGACGTTATCGGCACTGACCAGCCGTCCGAAACTGTTGCTGGCGTGCTCGGCGATTTCTTCCGTGTCCCGGCGGCCGTCGATCGCCTCGAGCACAAGGTATAGCAGGCGGGTGAGCTGGATGGTCTGGCCGTCGGAACGGCGCACCAGGGACGGGGCTTCCTTGTAGCCGGACCCCTTCGCCTCGCCGATCAGCTGGATGCCGGCGGCGCGCGCCGGAACCGGCTGCTGGCTGACCGCCACGGACGACGCCGGGCGGCCAGTCCCGGCGGCAGTTGCAGCAGGAGTTTCAGCGGCCGTGCCGCCGGCAGTTCCAGCGCCGCCGCTGGCAGGCAGGACCGGAGGGCCGCCCTGTTCGGACGGCCCTCCATGCACAGTGCTCATCGAGGTGCTACTGCTTCAGAGTGGACTGCTGATCGGCCGAGGACGTGGCATCGCCGTGGATGTCCTGGTTGATGATGGCGTCCTGGTGGGCAACTGCGTACGCGTTGCTGTCGATCGAGCCGATGTTGGCGCCGACGGCCGCGTCGATCGGCGCTGCCACGTTGGCGTTGGCGGCCACGGCCCCGTTGATGGGCGCTGCGATGCCCGCATTGGCGTCCAGGTTCACGTCGACATTGAGCAGGTTGCCGTTCAGGGCACCAGCGGCCCCAGCAGCACCGGCGGCACCGGCGACATCCGTCGGCAGCGCGCCGCCCAGGTCCGGGGCCGTGCCGCCCAAGTCTGTGCCGCCCAGGTCCGTGGTCGGATCCGTGACTGGATCCGGGGTCGGGGCCGAGTCGGTGGAGGCAGGCCCGGTGGCGGTGCCCGTGCCCTGGTCGATGCCGCTGTCCTGCACGGAATGCGCCGTCGCATCGCCCGTGATGCCCTGGTTGATCAGGGTGCCCTGATCGGCCAGTGCCTGCGATTCGGACCCGACGGAGAGAACGTTGGCCGAGGCGCCGGCGTCGATCGGGGCGGCAACGTTGGCGTTGGCTGCGACGCCGAGGTCGATCGGCGCCGCGGCGCTGATGCCCAGGTTCAGGTCGGCGTTCAGGTCCAGGACGGACGCGACTTCCTTGTCCGGAAGGGCCGTGCCGCCCTGCGCCATCAGCTCATCATCAGTCAACGGGGTCATTTCCTGCTCAACGCTCACAATAAACTCCATCTCCGGCACCCTGTGCCCGGTCAAAGCTCTGCGACGCCCCGCCCCCAGCGGCCGGGTTCCACGTCGAAGTGCCCATCATGCCAGTAAATAGTAAGCATGATGACCAATTAGGCAACAGGCAACCCGATCGGTTGCTCCGCAACTGCCCTAATGGGCCCCCAAAAGGGCGCCTGCGGAGCAACCGATGGGGGTGGGGGATTTACTTCAGCCCGGCCCCCGGCAGCAGCTCGGTGGCGCCGAGGGAATCGGCCACGAACGCGTAGTCCCACGCCCGCTCGCGCCACTGTACGTACCGGCCCGAGGCGCCCCCGTGGCCGCCTTCCATCTCGATCTTCATGACAATCGGCTCGCTGCCGGTGTTCACTTCGCGCAGCCGCTGCACCCATTTGGCGGGCTCCACGTAAAGTACCCGCGTGTCATTAAACGAGGTGACCGCGGCGATCTTCGGGTAGGCCACGGCCCTGACGTTCTCGTACGGCGTGTACGACTTCATGTACGCGTACACCTCCGGGTCGGTGATCGGGTTGCCCCATTCCTCCCACTCCAGCGCCGAGAGCGGCAGCTCGGGGTCCAGGATGGTGGTCAGCGCGTCCACGAACGGAACGGCCGCCACGATGGCGGCGTACTTTTCCGGTGCCAGGTTGGCGACGGCGCCCATCAGCAGGCCGCCCGCGGAGCCCCCCATCGCGGCGATCCGGGCCGGGTCCACCCAGCCGGATCCGGCGAGCCAGTCCGTCGCGGCGATGAAATCGGTGAACGTGTTCTTCTTGCGCAGCTTCTTGCCGTCGTCGTACCAGTGCCGGCCCAGCTCGCCGCCGCCGCGGATGTGCGCGATCACGAACACGATGCCCCGGTCCAGCAGGGACAGCCGGGGGATCCCGAAGCCCGGATCCATGCTCATCTCGTAGGAGCCGTAGCCGTACACGAGGCCGGGCGCCGTCGAATCCTGCCGGACCGAGGCGTGCCGGAGGACCGAGAGCGGGACGCGGGTCCCGTCGTCGGCCGTGGCCCATTCCCGGGTGGCGACGTAGTCGGACGGCGAGTAGCCGCCCAGTACCGGGCTCTCCTTGCGCAGCAGGAGTTCACCGCCCGGTTGCTCCGGGGTGGGCAGCACGAAGTCGTAGACCCGGGACGGGGTGAAGTACGAGGTATAGCCCATCCGGATCACGGGGGCCTCGTAGTCGGAGCCCGCGACGCCGGCCGTATACAGCTCCTCGTCGAAGGCCGGTTCCACCGCGGCGCCCTGCTCCGGGGTGCCCAGCCCGGCCAAGGGCAGGACCTGGACCCGTTCAATCGTGTCCTTACGGATCGAGACCACCACGTGGGTCGACGTCACGCCGGCGCCGTTGACCCGGACCTGCTCGGAATGCGCGACGACGGTGCTCCAGTGCTGCTCGGCGAGCGGCTTCGCGAGCTCGGCCGGGTCCACGAGCGACACCATGGAATTAATGGCGTCCTTGTTGTGGGTGAGCAGGATCCGTTCCTGGCCGCGGCCGGAGGTGTCGGCCAGCAGGAACGGCTCCGCCTCGTACAGGATGCGCTCGTCGCGGGAGATCACGGTGCGGAGTCCGGCGTCGACATCATCAAAGCGCAGCAGGCGGGTTTCGCTGAACTCGGAGCAACCGATGCTCAGCACCAGGTGGCGCCGGTCGGCGGAGAGCTCGAAGCCGAGCCACATGGCGACGTCGTCCTCCTGATAGATGACCTCGTCCTCGCTGACGGGGGTGCCGAGCACGTGGGACTTGACCTGGTACGGCCGCCAGGAATCGTCCACCACGGTGTAGAAGATCCGGCTGCCGTCGGGGGAGAAGGAGATGCCGTAAAAGACGTTCTCGATCACGTCCGGCAGCAGCTCGCCGGTGCGGAGGTCCTTGATGCGCAGCGTGAAACGCTCGTCGCCGGCGTTGTCCACGGCATAGGCGTAGAGGGTGCCGTCGATGGTCGTTGCGGCCCCGCCCACGGCGAAGAACGGCTTGCCCTCCGCCTCGATGTTGCCGTCGAGGAGGACCTCCTCGCCGGGAATCACGACGCCTGCCTCGACCGCCGGCGGAGTCCAGTCCGCGACGCGGTCCCCGGTGTCCTGGCCGCGCACGCGGCAGTGGATGCCGTACTCCTTGCCTTCGACCGATCGGGTGTAGTACCACCAGCCGTCCTTGCGGTTGGGGACGGAGAGGTCTGTTTCCTGGGTGCGGCCCTTGATTTCCTGGAAGATGGCCTCGCGGAGCGGCTCCTGGTGCGCGGTCACCGCCTCCTGGTAGGCGTTCTCCGCCTTGAGCAGGTCCACGACCTCTGCGGATTCCTTGTCCCGGAGCCACTCGTAGTTGTCCTCGAAGGAGTCGCCGTGGTGGGTGCGCACCGAGGGGACTTTCCGGGCGACAGGAGGCTGCGGGGACGGCTGGACGGGAGTCTGGGTCATGGACCCAATGTACCGAAGAGCGGCGCTTCAGTTGCCGTTCTGCAGATTGTTGGCCGCCACGTAGCGGGCGAGCGTTCCCGAGGCCAGCGCGGCGGAGAGCGCGGCGGTCGCGGCACGGTCCTGCAGGACAATCGACTGGCCGTCCCGGCTGGTCCCGGTGCCGGAGGTCGGCAGCGTGAAGAACACACCACGCCCGGGCGCCGTGTTGCGGAGGCTGAAGGCGAGCTCCTCCAGCGACGCCGGGGTGAAGCTCGCATCCAGGGTCACATGCGGCAGCACCGTCGTGACGAGTTTCCGGACGGTATCGCGGTCCGCCAGGCCGCCGTCGGAGGCCATCTTGGCCATCACGGCCTTCAGGAACGTCTGCTGGTTCCGCACCCGCTGGTAGTCGCCGTCAGGGAAGGCATGGCGCTCGCGGACAAAAGCCAGGGCCTGCAGTCCGTTGAGCCGGTTCACGCCCGCCGGAAAATGCACCTTGTCATCCACGGTGCCGGTGAACGGCTGCTTGATGTCGACGTCGACACCGCCGAGCGCGTCTGTCAGAGCCGCGAACCCCTGGAAATCGAGCATGATCGTGTGGTCGATGTGCGCACCAAGCAGCGCCTCCACCGTCCGGGTCATCAGGGGCAGCCCGCCCAGTTCAAGTGCGGCGTTCACCTTCGCCTCGCCGTGGCCGGGGATGTCGACCCAGAGATCGCGCATGATCGAGAAGCCGTAGATGCTCTGCCGGTCCGCCGGAAGGTGGATGAAAATGAGGGCATCCCCGCGCTGGTCGGAGGTGCTGCCGGCGGCCGCCGCCGCCCGCGCATTGACCCGGCTGTCGCTTCCGATCAGCAGGATGTTAAGGGCGACGGCGGGTGGTTCCGGTGTGGTCGTAGGACTGGGCGGTGTCGAAGGCACGGCAGCCGGGCTGGCGGCCGGCGCCGTGGCTCCCGACGGCCCCGGCCGGGAACGGGTGAGAACGAACACCGCGGCCGAGGCAGCGACGGCGAGCACGAGCAGCACGCCCAGAAGCAGGACAAGCCGACGTCGGCCGGTTCCGGCCTTGGGAGGCGGCGACGGCGGCGGGGACGCCGCGGAAGCCTCGGCTGCCGGCTCCTGAGCGCTCCCCATGAGCGGACGTTACCATTGCCGCCCGCCGCGGACCATGGGCCCAAGGGCCCCCCACCCCGGATCGGATGGCGGGAATCAGTTGCCGTTCTCGAACTTGTTCGCCGCGACGTAATCGCCCAAGGTGTCCGAGGCCATCGCGCCGGAGATGGCCTGGATCGCGTTCGGGTCGGTCACGACGATCGACTGGCCGTCGGAGGACGTTCCGATGCCGCCGGTCGGGAGCGTGAACATGACGGCATTCTGCGCCCGAATGTCCTTGAGCTCGAGGGCCAGACCCGCCACGGCTCCTGAATCCAGGGACTTGTCCACGGTGACGAACGGTGAGACGGCGCCCACCATGTTGTTGATCGTGATCGGGTTGCTCAGCGTCTGGCCCGCAATCGACTTCTTGATGATGGCCCGCAGGAACTCCTGCTGGTTGCGGACGCGCTGGTAGTCGCCGTCAGCGTAGGCGTGGCGTTCGCGCACGAACGCCAAAGCTTCGGTTCCGTTGAAGGTGTGCTGGCCCGGGGCGAAAGACTGGCCCGGAAGCGCGGTGGAGCTAAACGGCACCTTGATGTTCACGGTCACCCCGCCCAGCGCGTCGGTGAGGCCCTTGAAGCCCTCAAAGTCGATCATCGCGACGTGATCGATGCGCTGCTGGAAAATCGACTCGACGGTCTGCACCATCAGGGGCGTGCCGCCCAGGGCCAGCGCGGAGTTGATCTTCGCCTCGCCGTGCCCGGGGATGTTGACCCAGAGGTCGCGCATGATGGACATCGTGTAGATGTTCTTGCGGTCCGCCGGGATGTGCATGAGCATCAGCGTGTCCGCGCGCTGGTTCGTGGGCGTGCCGCCGCCGGCATCTGACTCGGTGGCGCCGCGGCTGTCGCTGCCCATCACCAGGATGTTCATCGCCGTGCCGGTCTTCTGCGGGCGCGTGGACTCGTCCGGGAAGGCCTGGTCAATCTTGCTGGTGCCGGAGTCGAAGGTGCGGGCGAGGTTGAAGAGGTAGCCGCCGGCCACGACCGCGACGAGCGCCACCACCACGGCGACGGCGATCAGCACCGTGCGGCCCCGGCGTTTCCGCACGGGGCGCCGCTCGCGGGTCCCAGGCCCGGGGATGTGGTCTGCGGTTTCGAAGGGGTCTGTCATGTGTTCCTCTACGTCGGCCGGGCTTCGTACCCGGTAGCCATCTGGACCATTGCCGGGTGCCGGACGGCCGCCGTGGCGGCCCCACTACAGTACACCGGGCCCGGTGATCAACACTTTCGGCCCAACAAAGCCGCAGATAACGCGGGGTTTCCCGGATATGAAGCGGACTGTTGCCTACGTCACACTCCCTGCCTAGGCTGGGGGCGGCCGCAGCGTCGCGGCCAAAGCGGTCGCAGCGTCGCGGCCAGGCAGTAAATGCACGAACAGGGGAATCGTTTGAACCACAAACTCCGGGTTCTTGTCAGGCTTGACCTCGATTGCGGTCAGGCAGAAGTAGCAGCGCAGGGACATGTGACGGCGAGGAGCCTCCAAGCCCTGTACGTAGTGGTTAAAAGGGCAAACCACCTCAAAGAAGGACTCCACCTGGTGCTGGATATCAGCCACGCCCGCGTGGAACCGGCGGCCCTCGAGCAGCTCCGGGAGTGCTCGGCCTCCCACCACCTCCCGCCCGCCATTGATCCGCTCCAGTCCGAATGCCAGCTCAGCATCCTGGCTCCGGCGGAAAATGCCCCGGCGCCCCGGCCCCGGAGGCTCGCGGCCTAAGCTTGCGCCGGCTTCCTCACCGCGCCGGTGGGGATTGGCGACGTCGTTCTCTGTGGCGGCGCCCATGAATGCCGGACGTCGCGCGGCAGTGCGATAGCCGGATCCCGCGCGGGCAGCGGCCCGGACAGCCCGGACGAGCCGTACGCGCGGTGCGCGCGTTGGGCGCCGTACGGGCGGTGCTCGCCGAGAGGCGGTTGCCGCCGTCATGCGTCACCCGTGGAACCCTCGTGGATCCCGCGCGCCCTGGCAAGGCGTCCAGGCCTTCTGTGCGCAGGCCTTCTGTGCGCTGGGCCTCTGCGCGCGATCCCTGTATCCGCGGACATCCTGCCTGCCCACGAACCCACGGGGGGCGCCCTCTCCGGTCGTGCGCTGATTTTCCGCGCCCGGGGGGAGCCGGAGTCGGGTCTGCGGTGCTTGACGCATCTCCGGCCTTCCGCATATCCTGAACGAACGGTCGGTAATTATTTATCGGAAATTCATAGGAGCAACCATGGCATCGCAGACCCTGCAGTCAGTGCCCGCCGAGCCATCGCCGGCACGGCATGAACAGAGCCTCGAGGACGCGGCCCGGCGCGACGCCGAGGGCCAGGCATACTTCGACAAAGTCATGGCGGAGGATTCCCGGATCGAGCCGCGCGACTGGATGCCGCCGGCCTACCGCAAGACGCTCCTGCGCCAGATCTCGCAGCACGCGCACTCGGAGATTATCGGCATGCAGCCCGAGGCCAACTGGATTTCACGCGCCCCGAGCCTCAAGCGCAAGGCCATCCTCATGGCCAAGGTCCAGGACGAGGCAGGCCACGGCCTCTATCTCTACTCCGCGGCCGAAACCCTCGGCCAGCCGCGTGATGCGATGATGCAGGACCTGATGGACGGCAAGGCCAAGTACTCCTCCATCTTCAACTACCCGGCCCGCACCTGGGCCGACATGGGCGCCATCGGCTGGATGGTCGACGGCGCCGCGATCGCCAACCAGGTGCCGCTGTGCCGCGCGTCCTTCGGCCCCTACGGCCGGGCCATGGTGCGCGTGTGCAAGGAAGAATCCTTCCACCAGCGCCAGGGCTTCGAGATCCTGCTGGAACTCTCTAACGGCACCCCCGAACAGAAGCAGATGGCCCGGGACGCGGTGAACCGCTGGTACGCCCCGGCCCTGATGATGTTCGGCCCGCCGGATGACGATTCGCCCAACTCCAAGCAGTCCATGGCCTGGAACATCAAGCGTTTCAGCAATGACGAGCTCCGCAACCGCTTTGTCGGCATGATGATGGAGCAGGTCAAGGTCCTCGGGCTCACGCTCCCGGACAAGGACATCCGTTTCAACGAGGAAACCAAGAAATGGGAGCACGGGCCGCTGGACTGGGATGAATTCCACGAAGTCCTCGCCGGCCGTGGCCCCTGCAACGCCCAGCGCCTCGAACGGCGCCGCGAAGCCCACCAGAACGGCGCCTGGGTGCGCGAAGCCGCAGCGGCGTATGCCGAAAAACAGAGCCGCAAGCAAGCAGAGAAGGAATCCGCAGCATGACCACCCCCGAACCTCACGCAGGCAACGTCTGGCCGATCTGGGAAGTGTTCGTCCGCTCCAGCCGCGGCCTGTCCCACGTCCACGCAGGATCCCTGCACGCACCCGACGCGGCCATGGCCCTGCGGAACGCCCGTGACCTCTACACCCGGCGGAACGAAGGGGTGTCCATCTGGGTGGTTCCCGCCGAGGCCATCGCGTCCAGCGATCCCGATTCCAAGGGGTCCTTCTTTGAGTCCCCGCAGGGCAAGGACTACCGCCACGCCACGTACTACACCAAGAGCGAGGGAGTGAAGCACCTGTGAGCACCGCCGAAACTGCCGCAGCTGCGGCACCCGCAGAGACAGATACCGTCGGCCACGGCGACATCTCCGTCGGCGTCTCCGGTGCCGGCGCCAGCGGCGACGGCGCCGCCAGCGCAACGCGCATCACCCCCGGCAACGCCCTCCGCCCGGAGGACATCGCCCTTGCCGTGAGCCGCGGCGCCGCGAAGCCGAGCGACGACGTCGCCGAGTTCGCCCTGCGCGTGGGCGACGACGCCCTGATCCTGGCCCAGCGCCTGGGCCACTGGATCTCCCGTGCGCCGGAGCTCGAAGAGGACATCGCGCTGGGCAACATCGCCCTGGACCAGCTCGGCCACGCCCGGTCCTTCCTGAGCTACGCGGGCGGCCTGGACGGTCGCAGCGAAGACGATCTCGCCTACTTCCGCCGCGAGCACGAGTTCCGCTCCGCGGAGCTCTTCGAGCAGCCCAACGGCGACTTCGCCGTCACGATCGCCCGGCAGTTCGTGGTCAGCTACTACCAATTCGAGCTTTATCGTCGGCTCACGTCCTCCACCGACGCCACCCTGGCCGGCATCGCCGCCAAGGCGGTCAAGGAAGTGGACTACCACCGGGACCACAGTGCCCAGTGGGTCCTGCGCCTGGCCCAGGGTACGGACGAATCCCGCGAGAAGATGATCCACGGATTCAAGGTCATCTGGCCCTACGTGGATGAGCTATTCCGCGACGACGAGCTCACCGGACGGCTGAGCGAAGCCGGCGCCGCGCCGCAGCCGTCGAGCCTGCGCGAGGACTTCGACCGGCTCACCGGCGAGGTCCTGGCCGAAGCAGAGCTTGAGGTCCCCCACGTGCAGCCCGCCCCCGGCGGAGGCCGCCGCGGCCTGCACTCCGAACACCTCGGCTACCTCCTCGCCGAAATGCAGGTGCTCGCCCGCGAGTACCCCGGAGCCAGCTGGTAACCACGATGGACATGTTTGTCTCCCATCCGGACACCCCGGGGCGCCGCGATGCCGCCCAGGGCAACACCGCCCAGGCGAAAGCCTGGGCGGTGGCCGCCACCGTCTGCGACCCTGAAATCCCGGTCCTCACCATCGAGGACCTGGGTATCCTGCGCAACGTCCAGGTGACGAAGGAACCAAGCGCTGACGACGGCGGCATGGTTCCCGCCGTCCACGTCACCATCACCCCGACCTACTCCGGCTGCCCCGCCATGGACACCATCCGGGATGACCTCACCGCGGCGTTCCACCGCGCAGGGTACCCCAGCGTCCAGGTCGAACTCGTCCTGTCCCCGGCCTGGACCACGGACTGGATGAGCGAGGACGGCAAGGCCAAACTGGAGGAGTACGGCATCGCGCCGCCCTCCGGCCACTCCAACGCGGTGCGCCACGCCGGACCGGTGCGGCTGTCCCTCGCCGTCAAATGCCCCCAGTGCTCATCGCTGAACACCAAAGAACTCACCCGCTTCGGTTCCACGTCCTGCAAGGCCCTTTACGTGTGCCAGGACTGCAAGGAACCGTTCGACTACTTCAAAGTTTTGTAAGGAACAGGTGCCTCCATGACTGTTGTCCGCCAGACCGCCGCCGAGTCGGCCGCAGCCACCGGCCGCCGTCGTGCGTCCTTCCACACCCTGACGGTGGACGAAGTCCGCCGGCTCACCGATGACGCCATCGAGGTGACGTTCGGCGTTCCGACCGAGCTCGCGGGGCAGTTCGACTACCTGCCGGGCCAGTACGTCGCGCTCCGCACCACCCTGCCCGACGCCGACGGCCAGCCGCACGAGATCCGCCGCAGCTACTCGATCTGCGCCGAACCGCGCAGCTTCGAGGACGGCAGCAGCGAAATCCGGGTGGCCATCAAGAAGGACCTCGGCGGCCTGTTCTCCACGTGGGCCAACGCCGAGCTCAAGGCCGGCGACGTCCTGGACGTCATGAGCCCCATGGGCGCGTTTGTCTCCAAACACGGCCGTGACGGCAAGCCCGTCGAGCAGAACGTCATGAATTCCATGAACCACCCGGAAGAGCTGGCGGGGGAGCCGGGCTCGTTCGTGGCCATCGCCGCCGGCTCCGGCATCACTCCCGTGATCGCCATCGCCCGCACCTTGCTGGCGGCCCACCCGGAGACCCGCTTCGACCTCATCTACGCCAACAAGGCCGCCATGGACGTGATGTTCCTTGAGGAACTCGCGGACCTGAAGGACAAGTACCCGGCCCGGCTGGCGCTGCACCACGTGCTCTCGCGTGAACAGCGGATCGCGCCGCTGCTCAGCGGCAGGATCGACGCAGAGAAGCTCCAGGCGCTGCTGGGCACCGCCATCCACGCCGACGACGTCGACGAATGGTTCCTCTGCGGCCCGTTCGAACTCGTCCAGCTCTGCAGGGACACCCTCGCCGCCCGCGGCGTCGCCCCGGAACATGTCCGGTTCGAACTGTTCACCTCCGGCAAGCCGGACCGTCCCGAAGGCAACATCGGCCGGCCCGTCATCGCCGACGAGTCGCAGGACACCTACAAGATCACGTTCAAGCTGGACGGCCTGCAGGGCGAGGTCACAAGCCCCACTCACGCCCGGGAATCGATCCTCAACGCAGCCCTCCGGGTCCGCCCCGATGTGCCGTTCGCGTGCGCCGGCGGCGTCTGCGGCACCTGCCGCGCCAAGGTGGTGACCGGCAAGGTCACCATGGACGAGAACTACGCCCTGGAGCAGGACGAGCTCGACAAGGGCTACGTCCTGACCTGCCAGTCCCACCCCACCACCCCGGAAGTCACGGTCGACTTCGACGTCTAGGCCTTTCCCAATCCAAGGAGTCCCATGATTTCCCTGTCCATCGCCGACGGCGTCGCCGAAGTAGTGCTCGACGCGCCGTACAAGCTGAACTCCCTCGACGAACAGGCACTGGCGGACTTGTCCCGGGCCTACGACGACGCCGCTGACGCCGCCGCATGCGGCGAGGTCCGGGCACTGCTGCTCCGCGGCGAGGGACGCGCCTTCTGCGCCGGCCGCGACATTGCCGGCGTGACCCCGGAGAGCGACGACGCCCAGGCCTACCTGGGCGGCCTCGTCCAGCCGCTCCTCAAGAAGATGAGCGCCTTCCCCGCGCCCACGTTCGCCGCGGCTCAGGGCGCGTGCCTCGGCGTGGGACTCGGCCTGCTGCTGGCCACTGACGTGGTCTACGTGGCGGAGAACGCCAAATTCGGTTCACCGTTCGCAAAGCTCGGCGCGACACTGGATTCCGGCGGGCACTGGTACTTCACCGAGCGCCTCGGCATGCACCGGACCCTGGATCTGATCTATACCGCCGAGCTCATGAGCGGCGCCGACGCCGTGGCGCAGGGCCTGTTCAGCCGGGCGATGCCCGCCGCGGAACTGCTGGAGAACACCCGCGCCATCGTGGCCTCTGTGGCGACGGGCGCGACCGGGGCATTCAACGCCAGCAAGGAGCTCGTGGCGCACATCAGGGACCAGCGCCTTGGGCTGTGGGAGGCCATGGAAGAGGAGAACGCCGAGCAGGCGCGGCTGTGCAAGAGCGAGGACTACGCAGAGGGTTTCCGCGCCTTTCAGGAGAAGCGCTCCCCGGTTTTCAAAGGCTGACAGGCGCCCCGGCGCGGGACCCGGGACCGGGAATGTCCACTACTTGTCTTTGCTCCGAAGCATTCTCATTTCCGGAACCCGCTTGTAATGTTCGGTTATGACTCTGGGGAAATCTGTAACTAAAGCTGTCATACCCGCCGCGGGATTGGGAACGCGCTTCCTGCCTGCCACGAAGGCAATGCCCAAGGAAATGCTTCCGGTGGTCGACCAGCCGGCGATCCAATACGTTGTGGAGGAGGCCGTCCGGGCCGGGCTGACGGATCTGCTCATGGTTACCGGGCGCCAAAAGCGCGCGCTGGAGGACCACTTCGACCGCGAGCCCTCGCTCGAACACGCCCTCGAGCTCAAGGGCGACCTTGACCGGCTGGAGGCCGTCCGCCACGCCTCGCGACTGGGCCCGCTGCACTACGTGCGCCAAGGGGACCCCAAAGGGCTCGGCCACGCGGTCCTGTGCGCCCGCCAGCACGTGGGCGATGAACCGTTCGCCGTGCTGCTCGGCGACGATCTGATCGACGAGCGGGACGAGCTGCTGACCGCCATGATCGGGGTCCAGGCCAGGACCGGAGGTTCCGTCGTCGCCTTGATCGAGGTGGATCCGGCCGAAATCAGCGCCTATGGCTGTGCCGACATCTCGGCGATACCGGGCGAGGAGCATGTCCGGGTCAACCGCCTCGTGGAGAAGCCCGACGTCGCCGATGCCCCGTCCAATCTGGCCGTGATCGGCCGGTACGTCCTGCATCCGGAGATATTCGACGTCCTCGAGGAAACCTCTCCTGGCCGCGGCGGCGAAATCCAGCTCACCGATGCGCTCCAGACCCTCGCCGTGTCCGACTGCGAGGGCGGCGGCGTTTACGGCGTGGTGTTCAGGGGGCGCCGGTACGACACCGGAGACAAACTGAGCTACCTCAAGGCGGTCATCTCGATCGCCGCCGACCGGGTGGAGTTCGGCGAAGAGCTCCGGGCCTGGATGAAAGAGTTCGTCAGCTAGCGCGTATCCAGGTCTTCAAAAACCAGGAACGTCTGGGTGTCCAGGACCCCCGGCATGGACTGCAGCTGGTCGAAGATCACCCGGCGCAGGTCGATGTTGTCCACCGCGCGCACCAGCAGGATCACGTCGAAGTCCCCGCCCACCAGCGCAATGTGGTGCACCTCGGGGATGGCGCGCAGGAGTTCGCGCAGCTCGCGCCAGGAATGCTGGCGCACCTTCAGCGTGACGTAGGCGGACGACTTCAGGCCGGCCTTGATCGGATCCACCAGCGCCGTGAACTTGGTCAACACGCCTTCGCCGGTGAGCCGGGCAATCCGGGTGTAGGCGTGGGCGCGGGATATGTGGACGTTCTCCGCCACCTGTGTCACGGACATCCGGCCGTCCCGGGTCAGCTCCGCAATGATGTTCCGGTCCACATCGTCCAGCGGCACCGCCACCTGGTCCGGCTCGAGCTCTGCCATTCGTCTACAACCCCCGCCGGTAATCCAGCTCACACTTACGATTTGTCTTCCAGATTAGGGCAAATTTATGGACTTCTCCACGATTTGCGGCGGAGGTGGATACGAAACATCCGCTGGCAGCATACTGGGAAAGATTAGTGGCTACAGAAGGACGGACCAATGACGATCTCCGCAGACCAGACTGCGCAGCAACCCGCGCAGCAAGATGCTGCCAGCGAGGCTGTGCGCAAGTTCGGCATCACGGTTGAGGACTACATGCTCCCGGCCCGCCACCAGATCCAGATGGTCGGCCCGGACGGGACACTGAACCCCCACACCGAGCAGGGCACCCAGCCGGGGCACGAATACAGCCTGCCCGGCGACGCCGAACTGCTCGCCGCCTACGAACAGCTCGTCGTCGGCCGGCGCGTCAATGACCAGAACTCCGCCCTGGTCCGGCAGGGCCGGATGGCCGTGTACCCCTCGAGCCACGGCCAGGAGGCCTGCCAGGTCGCTGCGGCGCTGTGCCTGTCCGAGGGCGACTGGATGTTCCCCACGTACCGCGACTCCGTGGCCGTGATGGCCCGCGGCGTGGACCCCGTCCAGACCATGACGCTCTTCCGCGGCGACTGGCACGGCGGCTACGACCCCTCCCGGCACAAGGTCGGCATCCAGTGCACACCGCTGACCACCCAACTGCTGCACGGCGTCGGCGTCGCGCACGCGGCCAAGCTGCGCGGCGAGGACACCGTGGTCCTGGCCATGTGCGGCGACGGCGCCACAAGCGAAGGCGACTTCCATGAGGCCTTGAACTTCGCCGCCGTCTTCCATCTGCCGGTGGTCTTCTTCGTCCAGAACAACCAGTACGCGATCTCCGTGCCGCTCGCGCACCAGTCCGTCGCGCCGTCGCTCGCGCACAAAGCCGTCGGCTATGGCATGGCCGGCGAACGCGTGGACGGCAACGACGTCGTCGCACTGCTCGCGGTCCTGGGCCGGGCGGTCAAGCTCGCCCGGGAAGGCTCGGGCCCGCTGCTCGTGGAGGCCCACACCTACCGGATGCAGGCACACACCAACGCCGATGACGCTACCCGCTACCGGCAGGACAGCGAAGTCGCCGAATGGGTGGCCAAGGACCCGCTGAGCCGGATGAGGACCTACCTGACGGACCGCGGCATCCTCGATGACGACGGTGCCGCCCGGATCGCCGACAAGGCCGAAGCCGTCGCCGCCCAGCTGCGCGAAGGCCTCAGCGAAGAGGTCCCGGTGGAGCCGCTGGACCTCTTCAAATACGTCTTCTCCACCCCCACGCCGCAACTGAAGGAGCAGTCCGCCATGCTCGCCGACGAACTGGCCCGCGACGCCGCATCCACCGCAACCGCATCCACTTCAAAGGGGGCAGCAAAATGAGCCCCACCGTCACCACGTCCTCCGAGGCAAACGGCAACGTCAGCGCCGCCACGGCCCGCGCGGCCGCCCGGGCTGCGGTTGAGGCCGAGAAGACCGGCCCGCAGACCATCACCCTGGCCAAGGCCCTGAACACCGCTATGGCCGACGCCATGCACGCCGATGAGTCGGTCCTGGTCTTCGGCGAAGACGTCGGCATGCTCGGCGGCGTCTTCCGCATCACCGACGGCCTGACCAAGACGTTCGGGACCAGCCGCTGCTTCGACACCCCGCTGGCCGAATCCGGCATTGTCGGCATGGCCGTCGGCATGGCCATGAACGGGATGCGCCCGGTCATCGAGATGCAGTTCGACGCCTTCGCCTACCCGGCCTTCGAACAGATCGTCAGCCACGTCGCCAAGATGCACAACCGCACCAAGGGCGCCGTGAAGCTGCCCATCGTCATCCGGGTCCCCTACGCCGGCGGCATCGGCGGAGTGGAACACCACTGCGACTCCTCCGAGGCCTACTACGCCCACACCGCCGGCCTGAAGGTGTTCACCCCGGCCACGGTGGCGGACGGCTACCGGATGCTCCGCGAAGCCATTGACTCCGACGATCCGGTCATGTTCATGGAACCCAAGAAGCTGTACTGGTCCAAGGACCAGGTGGACCTGGACGCGCTGCGCGCCGAGCACGCAGCGAACACCGAACGGGGCACGTCCTCCGAGGGCCGCGCCGCCGTCGCCCGCCCCGGCACCGACGCCACCTTGATCGCCTACGGCCCGTCCGTCCCGACGGCACTCGCCGCCGCGGCCGCCGCCGCCGAGGAAGGCCGCTCCCTCGAGGTGATCGACGTCCGCTCGATCGTGCCGTTCGACGACGAAACGGTCTGCGCCTCGGTCCGCAAGACCGGCCGCGCCGTGGTCATCGCCGAGGCCCACGGCTTTGCGTCCGTGGCCTCGGAAATCGTGGCCCGGGTCCAGGAACGCTGCTTCCACCACCTCGCCGCGCCGATCCGCCGCGTCACCGGCTTCGACGTGCCCTACCCGGCGCCGAAGCTCGAGCACTACTATCTGCCCGGCGTGGACCGCATCCTCGACGCCGTTGACGACCTCCAGTGGGAAGACTGACCATGAGCGAACCCAAAGTATTCCTCCTGCCGGACCTCGGCGAAGGCCTCACCGAGGCCGAGCTCGTCAACTGGCTCGTGGCCGTGGGTGACGAGATCCGCGTGGACCAGCCGATCGCCGAGGTCGAGACCGCCAAGTCCATGGTGGAGGTGCCCTCGCCGTTCGCCGGCACCGTGGCCGTGCTGCACGGCGAGCCCGGCCAGACGCTCGACGTCGGCAAGCCGCTGATCTCGGTGATGCCGGTCGGCGCCGTTGTCTCCGCTGGTAGCGCCGCCACAGGCGATGCCGCCCCCGCCCCTTCGCCGGACAGCATTCGTCCTGCGGACGATGCTGCCGGCTCCGGAAGGCCCGATGCCACTCCCGGGGCGGCTTCGCCTGCGTCGGCGGGTTTCGCTGTTGGCTCAACTGCTGTCGCCCAGTCCGGCGCCGCTGCAGGTTCTTCTCCTGACGCTGCTGCCGACTCGCGTGCTGCAGCTGCCGCTGAGGCATACCGCGAGGAGGAGAAGGCCGGGTCGGGGAATGTCCTGATTGGGTACGGGACTCCTGGCGGGCATGGGGTTGCCCGGCGGACCCGGGCTCCTAAGGGGACTGTTGGGACTGCTCCGGCGGCGCCCCGGGTGTCGGAGGCCGAGAAGGCTGCCGATGACCTGTTGCTCCTGCGCACCCGGGTTCCCGGGAAGCTGGGGGCCGTTATTTCTCCGCTGGTCCGCCGGATGGCGCGCGATCATGGGGTCGATTTGGGGGGACTTCAGGGGTCGGGGGCCAGCGGGCTCATCATGCGGCGGGACGTTGAGGCGGCCATCAAGCCAGCCCCGGCCGTTGAGCGCCCGGGGGTTGAGCCTGCCGAGGCGCCAGTCCTGGCGTTTTCGGCGGCCTCAACCACCGCCACTGCGGATACGGATGCCCGTACCGGGCTGGGGATCGCCGGACGCACGGCCGTGCGGGGCGTGCGGAAGGCCGTCGCGGCGAACATGACCCGCAGCCGCTCCGAAATCCCGGAAGCCACGGTGTGGGTGGACGTGGACGCCACGGCGCTCGTGGAATTGCGTGCCGCGCTGAAGAAGTCCGATCCGGAGAACACTCCGGGTTTGCTGGCGTTCATCGCCCGGTTCGTCGTCGCCGGGCTGAAGAAGTACCCCGCGCTCAACACCAGGATCGTCACCACCGAGGACACCACCGGCGGCGCCAGCCAGGAAATCGTGGAGTTCGACGGCGTCAATCTCGGTTTCGCGGCGCAGACCGACCGCGGGCTGATGGTGCCGTCAGTGCGCAACGCGGATAAGCTCAGCGCCCGCCAGCTGGACGCCGAGATCCGCCGCCTCACCGCCGTCGTCCGCGACGGCAAGGCGACCCCGGCGGAACTGGGCAGCGGCACATTCACGCTGAACAACTACGGCGTGTTCGGTGTGGACGGCTCCGCCGCGATCATCAACCACCCGGAGGTGGGGATCCTCGGCGTCGGGCGGATCATCGACAAGCCCTGGGTGGTCAACGGGGAACTCGCAGTCCGCAAGGTCACCGAACTGACGCTCACTTTCGACCACCGCGTGTGCGACGGCGGCACGGCAGGGGGCTTCCTGCGCTATGTCGCCGACGCGATCGAGAACCCGGGGTCGGCGCTCGCGGACATGTGAGCATTGCCCGGGGACGCCGGGCGTTGGGGCGGGACGGCAGTCGGGTCCACCCGCCCAATGTGGCGCGGGACGGGCATGCCCTCCGGGATTTGCCAGCCTTCACAGGTAGAATTGAGGCCTGGACAGCGCACCAACAACGCCGGAATAGCGTCTGAATTACGGAGATTTAATGTCACGATGGCTCGAAGTCGGTCCGGACAACTACGTACTGACAACACAAGATTCTTGGCTCAACACGGGGCTGGTGGTCGGCACTGAGCGCGCCATGGTGATCGACACCGGCGGCGGGCCCCGGCAGGGCCGCGAGATCCTGGCCGCCGTGCGGGAAAAGACCGGGTTGCCGCTCGTCGTCGTCAACACCCACGCCCACTACGATCACTTCTTCGGGAACGCCGTTTTCGCCGCCGACGGCGTCACGGAATTCTGGGCGCACGAGAACTGCGCCGCGGAAATCGAGGAGAACGGCGACGAGCAGCGCCGGTTCGTGACCTTGGCCGAGCCGGAAATGGCGGCGGGGGAGGGCACCGACGTCGAGCTCGTGGTCCCGAACGCGATCGTCAAGGACCAGCCGGTCCTCGTGGACCTTGGCGGACAGGTCGCCACCTTGTTCTACCTGGGCCGCGGACACACCGACGGCGACCTCCTGGTCGGCACGTCGAGCACGGTCTTCGCCGGCGACCTCGTGGAACAGGGATCCCACCCATCCTTCGAGGATTCGTTCCCGGAAGACTGGGCCGATGCCCTCCGGCACCTGTCCGCGCTGCGGCACCGCTACGAGTTCCTGGTCCCGGGTCACGGCGAGCCGTGCAGCGACCAGTTCGTCAAGACCATGGCCAACACCATGACCACCGCAGTACGGCAGGCAATCCAGGCCACGCGGGAAACACCGGATGACGCGACCAAAGCGATCCCGATCCTGCCGTACGGTCCTGAGCAGTCGCGCTGGTTCATCAAACGCCTGCAGGACACGCGCGCCCACCGCTAGGGCCCGGTTGCGGCATCCGATGGTCAGGGTGCTCACGACTGCCCCTAGACTTGTTCCTTGAACGATGTCAATCGAGCACTGCAGCGGTCTGCGCTGTGATCCCTGGGGGGAACGAACATGCCAGAACCGGTCGAAAACAAGACCGCCACCGGCCGCCCTGAAGCTGACGAAGCTGCAGAGCAGGCCCAACTCCCGCGCCGGAGAGACCGCCGCCGCGGTGACGACTCCGACGCCTGGACAGGAACCATGCCCATCATCTCCAGCAACCAGGCCGAACAGCGCCCCACGGCGCCGAGCAGTTCCTGGGCGGAGGCTGCCGCTGCAGCCGACGCGCCCGCGCGCACGCAGCCTGCAAAACCGTCCAAGGACCCCGTCCTGAAACCGCCTGCCCCCGAGGCTGCTCCTGCCGTGCCTGCCCAGCCGACCCGCGCCACCCGTTCGGCCAGCCGGGCCGCCGCCCTGGCAGACGCCCCCGTGCCTGACTTCATCAGTTCCCCGGGCCTTTTTGTCCGGGAGCAGAAGCCCCGGCCCATCGGCGGGTTCCGCGGCGCCCTTTACAAGCTGACCGGTGGCGGGCTGAACCTGGGGCCGAGCGCCCGGCAGCGTGAAGAGGACGAGCTCGCCCGGCGCATCTCCCGCCAGCTCCAGGGTAGCTACAACACGGCTGTCCTGAGCCTCAAGGGCGGTATCGGCAAGACCTCCACGACGGTGGGCGTCGGACTGACCCTGGCCGAGTTCCGCGGCGATCCGCCGTGCGCGATTGACGCCAACCCTGATTCCGGCGACCTTGTGGAGCGCGCCCTCGGCGAGGGGATCTACCAGCAGCAGAGCCCGCGCACCATCACGGACCTGCTCAAGAACATCGATTCCGTCGATTCGCTCACTGCCCTGGCCCGCTACATGCACCATGCCGGCAGGCTCCACCTCATCGCCGGTGAACAGGACCCCGAGGTGTCGGACTCACTGACGGCAGAGGAATACCTGAGGATCCGCAAGCTCATCTCCGCCTACTACTCGGTGGCGCTGATCGACTGCGGCACCGGCGTCACGCACAATGCCATGAGCGGCATCCTCCAATCTGCGGACAACCTGATCATCGCGGCCGGGTACGCCGTCAGCGGCGCCAAGCGCGCCCGCAGCACCCTCCACTGGCTGGCCAGCCACGGCTACGAGGACCTGGCGCGCAACGCCGTCGTTGTCATCACGGACAAGGACGAGGTGTCCACGCGGGTGGACAAGGACGCGATCGAGGAACACCTGTCCGGCATTTGCCGGCAGCTGATCGCGGTCCCGCACGACCGCGGCGTGGCCGACGGCGACCTCGTCACCCTGGACGTGCTCCGCCCCGAAACGCGGCGCGCCTACCGGGAGATTGCCGCGGCAATCGTGGACGGATACGTCTAGGCCCACGTGCCCGGACTGCCGCGGTAGATTAAGGCATGGCCAACAACTCAATCGGGGAAGACGCCGCCCTGCACCTCCAGGACCTTCTTCTGGGAACCGAAAATGTCGAGGACTTCCTTGGCCGGCTCGCCGCGTTCTCGGCCGCTGCGTTGAGCCGCACCGCCGACGCCGAGATTGACTGCGGCGTCACGCTGCAGCGCCGGAAGCGGACCATGACGGTCGCGGGCAGCAGCCCGCGGGCGGTCACCTTGGACCGCATCGAGCAGAGCCTCGGTGACGGCCCCTGCATCGAGGCGCTGCGGACCAAGGCCCTGGTCCTGCTCGCGGATGTCGACACCGATCCCCGCTGGCCCGACTACCAGCGCCAGCTCGCAGCCCACGGCTGCCGCAGCACGCTGGGTGTCCCGCTGGAAATCGGCGATGACGCCGCCGCGGCCCTGAACTTCTTCGCGCCGGACACCGGGCTCTTCACCGAGGACATCATCGCCGAAGCGGCCGGATTCGCCGATCTCGCCGGCCGCGCCCTCCGGCTGGCCGTGCGGCTAGGGACCTTCCAGTCCCGGGCCGAGGACCTGCAGGCCGCCCTGGAAAACCGTACGTCTATCAACCTCGCGTGCGGCGTGATCATGGCCCAGAACCGCTGCTCCCAGGAGCAGGCCATGGCCATTCTCACCCGGGTGTCCAGCAACCGGAACCAGAAGCTGAGAGAAGTCGCCGCGGACGTGCTCCGGAACCTCACCAGCGAGGAAGTCCGCACCCACTTCGACGCCTAAACAGGGGAGCGCCCGCCGGTTGCCTAGGATGAAGGGGATGACCACCACACGCCTCGCCCCGTTCAGCCTCCGCAGTATCGCCGTACCCGCCTTCGGGCCGGCTCTCATGTTCAGCCTGGGCGAGGGCGCGATCCTGCCGGTGGTTGCCCTGTCCGCCCGCGATCTGGGCGCCTCCGTGGCCGGTGCTGCGCTGATCGTGACGCTGATCGGCCTCGGATCCTGGTTCTTCAACCTGCCGGCGTCCCTGATCACCCTGAAGTTCGGAGAACGCTGGGCGATCGTGGGGGCCGCGGCCGCCAGCGCGGCGGCCCTCGCCGCCGCCGCAGTCGCTCCGCTGTTTCCCGGCGGACTCTGGGTGCTGGCGGCGGCGATGGTGGTGGTCGGCATGGCCGCCAGCGTCTTCAGCCTGGCGCGGCAGAAGTACCTGACCGAGGCCGTGCCGGTCATGCTCCGGGCCCGGGCCCTGTCCACGCTCGGCGGCGTCAACAGGATCGGGATCTTCATCGGCCCGTTCATCGGCGCCGCCGTCATGCAGTTTGCCGGCATCACCGGCGCCTACTGGGTCGGCGTCGTGGCCATGGCGGCCGCGGCAGCCGTGTCCGTCACCATCCCCGACCTCGAGGCAGCCCCGGCGCCCGAGGACGGCGTTCCCCGGCAACAGCCCACCCTGCGCAGCATCGCCGTGTCCCACGCCGGCGTCTTCCTGACCGTTGGAGGCGGGGTCCTTCTGCTCAGCGCGATCCGGGCCTCCCGTCAGGCGGTCATCCCGCTGTGGGCCGACCATCTGGGCCTGGACCCCACCCAGGCCTCCCTCATCTACGGGATCTCCGGGGCCATCGACATGCTGGTGTTCTACCCGGCGGGACGGCTCATGGACCGCAAGGGCCGGCAATGGGTGGCCGTGCCGTCCACCCTCATCATGGGGACCGCCATGGTGCTGATCCCGCTCAGCACCGGCTTCGTCTCCTTGATGCTGGCGGCGCTCCTGATCGGCTTCGGCAACGGCATCAGCTCCGGCCTGAACATGACGCTTGGGGCCGATTTCTCGCCGGACGCCGGCCGCGGCCAGTTCCTCGGCATCTGGCGCTTCATGGCCGATGCCGGCTCTACCGGCGGACCCGTGCTGCTCTCCGGCGTGACGGCCGCAGTCTCGCTCGGGGCCGGGGTGGCCGCCACCGGCGTGCTGGGCTTCGCTGCTGCGGCGGTCTTCGCCGTCACCATTCCCCGGCTCAAATACCGGCGGAACTACTGACCTGCTCCCGCTGGCTGCAGGTTTCCGGGCGGCCGGCCCTTGGGCGCGACTCCACCAGGGGTGCGTTCCGTGCGGGGGCACTTTGAAGGGCTTTTCGGTGGCGACGCCGGGTATCCCCGGCGTGTCCGTGTCATAGCGCCCCCGGACGGCGCCACCGGACGGCGCCCCCGGACGGCGCCCCCGGGTTAGCCAGGCGGCCTATGCACCCTCGCTGCTACGCGTCCCGCCGTCGTGCGGCAAGGCCGAACAGCCACACGGCCGCCACGGTGGCGAGGTAGCCCGCGATGACAATCAGGGACGTCCCTGCCCAGAAGTAGCTGGTGGTGCTGATCTCCTGCCCACCCGGACCGATGCTCAGCAAGGCGTAGGCTGCCACCCCGGCCGCGGCAAGTCCGGTGAGTACGGGGAGCGCCACCCATATCCTGGCTGAGGCCCAGTGCTCCCCGTAACCGTCCCAGACGTTCCAGCGCGGGCCGGTGCGGATGATCAGCCAGCCGGCCGGGAGCATGAACGCCCCCACCACGAGGAACGCCGCGACGACGTCGGCCGGGCGGTGCCATTGGTTGATCAGGGTGGAAACGCCGGTGGCGACGGCGAAGCTGCCGCCCAGATAGCCGGCAAGAGGCCGCCAGCGCGGCGAGACCATGAGGAAGACGGCGGCGGCGGCCGAGGCCGCCATGGTGGTGTGGCCGGAGGGCAGCGAGTTCAGCTCCAGTGTCTCGACGCCGCGGTACGGCCGGACCGGGAGCAGGTCCTTGAGGATCTGCGTGGCCAGGTTGGCGCCCACGCAGGCCGCAATCGCGATCCCGGCTGCAGCCCAGCGTCGCCTCAGAATGGTGACGAAGATGACCACGATTGACGCGATCACGACACAGAGCGCTGGCAGCCAGTCCAGCAACTTGGTGGCGGCTTTGCCCGCGGTTCCGCTGAGCGCCACCGCTTCCACAAGGGCGGACTCGTCAATGAACTGGCCCGTGGTGGTGCGGACAAAGAAGAAATAAGTTGCGGCCAGCCCGGCGATGCAGGCGACAGTGGCCAGAACGAACAGGGCGGCCGTGCCCCTGCCCGGAGACCACCGCGCCCGCGGATCCGGAGTCGTGCCGGCCCGGGTCTTGGGGGCCTGAGTCTTCGTTGCCCGGGCCCTTGGCGCCCGGGCCGCTGGCGCGGAGGTCCTGGGCGCCTGGGCCTGAAGGACCTGCGTCTCCGGGATCTGCGTCTCAGGGATTGGTGTTCCAGAGACTGGGGCAGACGGGTCCCGTGGGGTGGGTTCCTGCCGAAAAGTCATGCCATCAAGGCTCCCACAGAACCCTGCACGCCACCTGATGGACCGGACGCGCGGCGCGAGGGTAGTGTCCGGACAAAAAACGAGTACACACTACTCGTGCCATGCCGGAACGAGATTCGTAGAGTCGACAGTGCCGGCGCGGCTTGTCCCCGGCAGTACGCTCCTTGAGCGGGGCCGGCGGAGACGAGTTTCCTGGTCCAGGAACTCACCCCCAGTCGACGCCGGCCCAATCAAGGGCCCCGCCCCAATCAGGGCCCCGACCCAATCAAGGGCCCGCTTCCCGTGTCAGCGTCTCAGCCCGGCATATGGGTTCACGGCGTCCCAGTCCGGAACGTTCCAGCCCAGAGCATCCCAGTACAGAGCATCCCAGTACAGTGGCATCATGCCCGCCCATTCCCTGGACCCACAGCCTTTGGACCCACATTCCCTGGACCCCCTTGCCGCCGGCACACCGCCACATTCCGATGCATCCCTGCCCGGCCTTGATGAGCTCCTTGCCGGTTCCCATGTGGTGAGCCTGCCGATGCGTGTGAAGTTCCGGGGCATCCTGCAGCGCGAGGCCCTCCTGCTCCGCGGCCCCCTGGGCTGGGGCGAATTCTGTCCCTTCCCGGAGTATGAGGATGCCGAGGCCTCCCGCTGGCTTGCGGCCGCGATCGAGGCCGGGTGGTCAGGGTTCCCTGCGCCGTTGCGGGACAGCATCCCGGTCAACGCCACAGTGCCTGCCGTGCCGGCACACCGGGTGCCCGAAGTCCTGGCCCGCTTTGGTCGGGTGGACGCGGTCAAGGTCAAAGTTGCCGAGCGCGGCCAGAGCCTCGACGACGACGCCGCCCGGGTGGCGGCCGTCCGGGAGGCGTTGCCGGATGCCGCGATCCGGGTGGACGCGAACGGCGGCTGGGACGTGCCCGAGGCCGTCACCGCACTGACGCGGCTTGCCGCCGTCGGACTCGAATACGCCGAACAGCCCGTTCCTGATATCGCGGGCCTCGCCGAAGTCCGCCGCCGGCTCCGGGCCGCCGGCGTCCCCGTCCTGATAGCCGCTGACGAGAGCGTGCGCAAGGAGGACGACCCCCTCAAGGTGGCACGCGCCGGCGCCGCGGACCTGATCGTGGTTAAAGTCGCACCGCTCGGGGGAGTGCGGCGCGCCCTTGAGATTGTGGCGCAGGCGGGGCTCCCCGCCGTCGTGAGTTCCGCGCTGGACACTTCCGTGGGAATCCGGGCCGGGCTGGCCCTCGCCGCCGTCTTGCCGGAGCTGCCCTATGCCTGCGGCCTGGGGACGGTGTCCCTGCTCGCCGCGGACGTCACGCACGACTCCCTCGTTGCCGACGACGGCGCGATCACCCTCCGCGACGTCCGCCCGGCGCCGGAGCTCCTGGCCGCTCATGCCGCCTCTCCGGAACGCCGGGACTGGTGGCTGGAGCGGCTGCGGCGCGTGCACGCGGTGCTGGCCGCTCCGCCCGTCCGGTAGGGCACAGCGTCGGGTAGGGCCACGGGGCCGGTAGGGACAGCGCCGTTCACCGCTTCTTCACCCGGGGGACGGCTTCGCGTAGCCCGTGGCTGGAAGGGTGGGTGCCACCGCACCGCACGCACCCCTTGGAAGGTCTCTCCATGCCCGCATCCTCCGGACGCACCTTTTCCCTGCTCCCCATGCCTGGCCACACGAAGGGCAAACGCAGCCCCGTCACGTGCGCGCTCAAATGCGACAACGCCTGTTCAGGCGAGGTCTGCAACACCAGCAGCAACAGCTACTTCCGGGACATCGCCTCCGCCACGATGTCCCGCCGCGCCGCACTCGGCTTCGGCGCCGCCGGCGCGCTCGCCGTCGTCCTCGGCAACACGGTGACGTCCGCCGGCACGGCAGTGGCGGACGGCGGCCCGGGCCTCGCGGCCGCCGCCAAAGACGGCTTCGGTGCATCCAAGCTGCAGTTCACGGCCATCGCGCCGGTGGACGCCGCCGTGGACAAGCTCACCGTCCCCGCCGGCTTCACCTGGCAACCGGTCATCCGCTGGGGCGACCCGCTGTTCAACGACTCCCCGGCGTTCGACGTCGACCACCAGAGCGCGGCCGCACAGGCCCGCCAGTTCGGCTACAACAACGACTACACGGACATCCTGCCGATCGACGGCTCCAAGGACCGCCGGGCAGTGCTCTTCACGAACCACGAATACACCAACGAAAACATCATGCTGCCGGCCGGGTTCGACGCCGCCGAGACCCGCGCGATCGGCCGGGCCGCCCACGGGCTCACCGTCGTGGAACTGGAGCGGAAGAACAAGAACAAGCCCTGGAGCTACGTCAAAGGCGCCGGACTGAACCGCCGCTTCCTGACCGACACCACCTACGAACTGGACGGCCCGGCTGCGGGATCCGCCCTCCTGAAGACCACCGCCGATCCCTCCGGCCGGGCCATCAAGGGCACCCTGGGCAACTGCTCCGGTGGAACCACGCCGTGGGGCACCATCCTCTCCGGCGAAGAAAACTTCAACGGCTACTTCGCCGCGCCCGGAACGTCCGACTCGGACAAGCGTTACGGACTGACCAGCAAGCCCACCGCGCGCCAGTGGGAACTGGATGACCCGCGCTTCGACACCCGCAACCCCGGCTACGAGAACGAGGCCAACCGCTTCGGCTGGATCGTGGAAGTTGACCCGTTCGACCCCGCGTCCACGCCCCGCAAGCACTCCGCGATGGGCCGCTTCAAACACGAGGGCGCCAACGTGATCGTCGCCAAGTCCGGTCACGTGGTGGCCTACATGGGCGACGACGAACGCTTCGACTACCTCTACAAGTTCGTCTCGGCCGGAACGTACCGCCCCGGCACGACGGCGGAGGACCGCAAGAACAACCTGACGCTGCTCTCGGAGGGGGACCTCTACGTTGCCAGGTTCACCGGCAACTCCGCGCCGGCAGAGTTCGACGGCTCCGGGAAACTCCCCGCCGACGGCGCATTCGACGGCTCCGGCGAATGGCTGCCGCTCGTTGTGGGCGGGCAGTCAAAGGTGGCGGGGATGTCCGTGGAGGAAGTGCTGGTCTACACGCGCCTCGCCGCAGACAAGGTTGGCCCCACGAAGATGGACCGCTGCGAAGACGTCCAGCCCAGCCTGCACACCGGCAAGGTCTATGTGGTCTGCACCAACAACACGGACCGCGGCAAGACCGGCAAGGAGGGCGCCACCGAGGTTAACCCCCGCACCCTGAACCGCGACGGCCACATCGTCGAAATCACCGAGACCGGGGACCAGACGTCCACCACGTTCGGCTGGAACCTGCTCATGGTCTGCGGGGATCCGGCCAGGAACCCCGCCGCCTACTTCGCCGGATTCCCGCCCAGCCAGGTCTCGCCGATCTCCTGCCCGGACAACGTGGCCTTCGACTCCGTGGGCAACCTGTGGATCTCCACCGACGGTGCGCCGTCCAGCATCGGCTACGCCGACGGGCTCTTCAAGGTCACCCTGGACGGTGCCGACCGGGGCAAGGTGGAGCAGTTCCTCGCCGTCCCGCGCGACGCCGAGACCTGCGGCCCGGTGATCCACGACGACGAACGGACGGTCTTCGTTGCCGTTCAGCACCCGGGGGAGGAAGGCACCTTCGCCGACCAGCACTCCTACTTCCCGGACTACGTCGCTGCCGGAGCGACGCCGAAGCCAGGCCAGGCGCGCGCCCCGCGCCCGTCTGTGGTCCAGGTGCTCCGCGCCGACGCCTAACCACCTTTCGGGCCACAGCAACGCGGGGTCACTTCACGCCCATGTGACTTTGCCCGCCCTGCATGGGCGATATCTGACCCCGCGTTGCTTCTGAGTGCGTTGCTCCTGAGGGCGGGCGAGCATCGGGGGAGGGCTCCTACTGATAATTTGGGACTGTGAATAATCCGGCTGAATTGGTTGTCCCCAGAGTCCAGGCTGCAATTGCCACCGCGTTCGGCGAAGAGTTCCGGCAGACGGACCCGGTGGTCAGGCCCTCCCAATTCGCCGACATCCAGATCAACGCCGCCATGGCCCTGGCCAAGAAGGCCGGCCTGCCGCCGCGGGATGCCGCGGCAAAGATCGTGGATGCCCTGAACCTGGACGGCATCTGCACCGGCGTCGAAATTTCCGGGCCCGGCTTCATCAACCTGAGCTTTGACGGCACGTGGATCGAGGAACTGCTCAACGCTGAGGCGGCCGAAGCCGCGTCCAAGGCCACCGCCGTCACGCCCGCCGCAGCACCGCAGCGCGTCGTCGTCGACTATTCCTCCCCGAACGTCGCCAAGGAAATGCACGTCGGCCACCTGCGCACCACCGTCGTGGGGGACAGCCTGGTCAAGGTGCTCGAGGCCCTCGGCGACACCGTGATCCGGCAGAACCACATCGGCGACTGGGGCACCCCCTTCGGTATGCTGATCGAGCACTGGCTGGAGATCGGCGAGGACTCCCCGGAAGCGGCGCTGCTGGTGGATGACCCCAGCGCGTTCTACCAGGCTGCCCGGGCAAAGTTCGATTCCTCCGCCGCCGACGCGGACGGCTTCGCCACCCGGGCCCGGCTCCGCGTCGTTGCCCTCCAGGGCGGCGACGAGGAGACCTTCGCGGTCTGGCAGCGGCTCGTTGCCCAGTCCAAGCGCTACTTCAACGCCATTTACTCCATGCTCGGCATCAGCCTCACCGATGACCACATCGCCGGCGAAAGCTCCTACGACGAGCATCTGGCACAACTGTGCCAGGAGCTTGAGGAGCGCGGCCTCGCCCGGATCAGCGACGGCGCCCTGTGCACCTTCCCCGACGGCTTTTCGGGCCGCGACGGGCAGCCGCTGCCGCTGATCATCCGCAAGTCCGACGGCGGCTACGGCTACGGCACCACGGACCTCGCCACCATCCGCTACCGGGTCCGTGAGCTGGGGGCAGACCGCGTCCTCTACGTCGTGGGTGCCCCGCAGAACGTGCACCTGCGGATGGTCATGGCCACCGCCCGGGACGCCGGCTGGCTTCCGGACACGGTCGAGGCCGTCCACGTGCAGATCGGCAACGTGCTCGGCGAGGACGGCAAGATCCTCAAGTCCCGCTCCGGCGCCCCGGTGAAACTCATGGCCCTGCTCGAGGAGGCCGTGGACCGCGCCCGCGCCGTCATCGACGCCAGCCGGCCCGAGCTCAGCGACGAGGAACGCGCCGTGACCGCCCGCCAGGTGGGCATCGGTGCCGTCAAGTACGCCGACCTCTCCACCGGCCACGACACCGAGTACGTCTTCGACTTCGACCGCATGCTCGCCCTCAGCGGTAACACCGGACCCTACGTGCAGTATGCGGCCGCACGGATCCGGTCCATCCTGCGCAAGGCCGGGGTTCTGGAGCAGTTCACCGACGGCGGCGCTGGCGGCACTGTCGCCGACGGCACTTCCGCAGCCGGCGCCCGGGCCGGCGGTCCTGCCACGGCGATCGCCGTCGTCGAACCCGCGGAACGTGCGCTGGCCCTGCACCTGCTGGAGTTCGACACGACGCTGAACAAGGTCCGGGATGCGCTGGAGCCGCACCGGCTCTGCGGCTACCTCTTCGAGCTCGCCCAGCTGTTTACCTCCTTCTACGACCAGTGCCCGGTACTCAAGGCCGAGGAGTCCGTCCGGGAGTCCCGGCTGGCCCTGTGCGCCCTGGTGCTGCGCCGCTTGTCCGGCGGGCTGGAGCTGCTGGGCATCGAGACGCCGGAGAACATGTGACCTCCGCCGGCGCGTCCTCGGCGTCCGGCCTGTCCGCGGTGGAGGCGGCGCGCATCGCCGTCAGCACCCTGCTCGACGCCGGGGTGCGCCAGGTCGTGGTGTCCCCGGGTTCCCGCTCGGCGCCCATGGCCTATGCCTTGGCCGAAGCCGAAAGCGCCGGCCGGGTGGAGCTGCTGGTCCGGATCGACGAGCGCTCGGCAGGCTTCACGGCCCTCGGCCTCGCCCTCTCCACGGGGGCCCCGGTCGCCGTCCTCACCACCTCCGGGACCGCCGTCGGCAATCTCCTGCCGGCAGTGATGGAAGCAAACCACGCCGCGGTGCCGCTCGTGGTCCTCTCCGCCGACCGGCCCGAGGAACTGCGCGGGACCGGGGCCAACCAGACCACCGTGCAACTGGACCTGTTCGGCGAGCACGTTCGCTTCGCCGTCGACGTCCCTGCGGGCAGCGATCCGCAGCGCGCGGTGGAAACCGCCCTTAGTGCCGCCACCGGAGCCTTCGAGGACACGCCTCCCGGGCCGGTCCAGCTCAACCTGGCCTTCCGCGACCCGCTGGTCCCGGCGGAGGGCGACGCCCTGCCCGCAGCGGCCGGGCGCGGTGTCTACCGGGCCGCCCAGAATCCCCTGGCGCTGGACTTCCCGGCCGCGCCACCGGCCCTGCCGGAGCGGCGCACCGTCGTGCTGGCCGGGCACGACGCCGGCCCGGTCGCCGAGGCCTTCGCCCGCGCGCACAGCCTGCCGCTGCTGGCCGAACCCTCCTCCAATGCCCGGTTCGGCCCCAACGCCGTCGGGCCCTACCGGCTGCTGATTGACCACTTCGGCGCGGACTCCGCCCAGCCGATCGAACGCGTGGTCCTCTTCGGCCGGCCGACGCTCTCCCGGCCGGTCAGTGCGCTCCTGGCCAGGGCGGACGTGCCGTCGGCCCTGTACCAGCCCGTCCCCGTGGCCTGGTACGAACCCGGCCGGCGGACCGAACTGCCACTGGAAAGCCTCGCGGACCTGGCGGAGTTCGCCGGGCGCGGGTCTGCCGCGTGGCTCGATGCCTGGCTGATGGCAGGTGCCGCCGCGCAGCGCGCCGTGGACCTGGTCCTTGCCGCGTCCCCGGCTGCGACCGGGCCGTCCGTCGGCGCCGAGGTCTGGAAACACAGCCGCGGGCAGCTGGTGCTGGGCTCGTCGAACGGGATCCGCGACGTCGACCTCGCGGGGGCACCGCCCGCTGAACCGCAGGCCACCATGTTCGCCAACCGCGGCCTCGCCGGGATCGACGGCACCACGTCCACCGCCACGGGCATCGCGCTCGGCGGGCGCCAGGAAACGACAGTGCTCATGGGTGACGTCACGTTCCTGCACGACGCCGGCGGGCTCCTCCTCGGTGCCGGGGAGGCCGAACCCCTGCTGCGCATCGTGGTGCTCAACGACGCAGGCGGTGCCATCTTTGGTCTCCTGGAGCACGGCGCGGTGGCCGCGGCCGGGCGCTACGGCAACGCCGTCGAACGCCTCTTCGCGACCCCGCAGCGGGTGGATCTCGCCGCGCTGGCGGCCGCCTACGGCGTCGCGCACCGTCTGGTGGGCACTACGGCGGATCTCGCCGACGCGCTGTCCCGCCCGGTGGAAGGCCGCAGCATCATCGAAGTGCGCACGGACCGGCACAGCCTCGGGAAACTGCACCGCGCCATCCGGGCCGCCGTCGAGGCCGCCGTGGAAGGCGTCCCGCAGGCCTAACCCGGTTTTCGACGCGCAAAATACCCACCGACGCGTTTCGTGCCCTGCGACGCGCAAAATACCCACCGACGCCGGAAGACCCGCCGCGACGGGTAAGTTGCGCGTCGCAGAACGGAATGCGCGTCGGGTTGTCCACACCCGGGCGGTAGGTCATGGCGCCGCCGCCCCCGGGCTGCGATCTTCGTTCCATGAAGGAACTACCAAGGCTGATCCTGGCCCGTGAGCATGTCCAGCAGGGCCTCACACCGAAAAAGCTCGCCAAACGCTGCCGGTCAGGGGTGCTTGTTCGCGTGCGTCAAGGCGTCTACGTCGATGGGGAGGCGTGGCGGGCGCTGCAGCCTTGGGAACAATACCGGCTCCGGGTTAGCGCGGCGGCGGAGGCATTCACGGCACCGACAGTCTTTGCCAGGCACTCAGCCGCGTCCGTGTGGGGAGTTCCAACCATTGGACAGCGCCATCCGGTCCATGCCCTGACGCTTCAGAACGCTGGCGGACGCTCGCGTGCAGGAGTCCAGCGGCACTACGCGGCCCCGGACGGTCTCAAGGTGTTCCGGCGCGAAGGCCTTCTGGTCACGGGGCGGGTCCGCACGGTGTTGGATCTCGCTGCCTTTACACCGTTTGCCCAAGCCATTGTTCCCTTGGACCATGTACTCCGGCCGGACGCAGCCCAAGGGTTGCCCGCGCTCTCCAAGGAAATGCTGCTGGCGGGTGTCGAGGGCAATTACACAGCGGCGGCTGCGCTGCGGATCAGGACTGCCGTGGAGTTCGCGGATCCGCGGTCCGGGTCCCCTGGCGAGTCGTACAGCCGCGGGCTCATGTGGGTGGCCGGCTTCCAACCGCCGGAACTTCAGCACGAAGTCCGGGACAGCGCCGGTCTCGCGGGCTACACCGACTACTACTGGGAAACTGCACGGCTGGCGGGCGAGTTCGACGGCGTCGAGAAATATCTGAAACCCGAATACCTTCGGGGCAGGACCGCATCGCAGGCCGTCGTGGACGAGAAAGAGCGGGAAAACCGGATCCGGGCGATGGGGCTCCGGGTGGTGCGGTGGGTCTGGGCGGACCTCATGGAGCCCGGCCGGCTGGAACAGAAGCTGGCCGCGTTCGGTGTGCCCCGCCGTCGAGCCCGTTCGGCCGTGTGGCCATGACGCGCAATCTGTCCCACGACGCGCAAATGCCCTGTCGCTACCCGAATAACGGTAGCGACAGGGCATCTGCGCATCGATAGGCGCCTTGCGCGTCGGGCTACAGCACCCGGCTCAGGAACTCCTTGGTGCGGGGGTGCTGCGGGTTGGCCAGGACCTCGCGCGGGTCGCCCGACTCCACGACCACGCCGCCGTCCATGAACGTCAGGCGGTCGCCGACTTCGCGGGCGAAGCCGATCTCGTGGGTCACCACGATCATGGTCATGCCGGACTTGGCGAGGTCCTTCATCACGTTCAGGACGTCGCCCACGAGCTCGGGGTCGAGCGCGGACGTGGGCTCGTCGAAGAGCATGAGCTCGGGGTCCATGGCCAGGGCCCGGGCAATAGCAACACGCTGCTGCTGGCCGCCGGAGAGCTGGTTCGGGTAGTGGCCGGAGCGGTCCGCGAGACCCACGCGGTCCAGCAGCTCCAAGGCACGCTTCCGTGCCACTGTCTTGGACTGGCCTTTGACCTGGACCGGAGCTTCCATGATGTTCTGCAGCGCGGTCTTGTGCGGGAACAGGTTGAAGCGCTGGAACACCATACCGATCTCGCGGCGCTGGGCGGCGATCTCCTTGGCCTTCAGGTCATGGAGCCTGCCCTTGACCTCGCGGTAGCCGATCAGCTCCCCGCCCACGGAAATGCGTCCGGCGCTGATGGTCTCCAGCAGGTTCACACAGCGAAGCATGGTCGACTTGCCCGAACCGGACGGGCCGATCACCACCGACACCTCGCCCTGGTTGACGTTCAGGTCGATCCCGCGCAGCACGTGGTGCTGGCCGTAGTACTTGTGAAGGCCCTCGATCTGTACCAGCGGTTTCTCAGTGGTGATCGTCATTTCGCCTCCTCCTCGGGGAAGTCCATCTTGAGTGCCGGCTCGGCGTCGGCGCTTGGGGCCACGGCCGCGGCAGCCTTGGCCGCTGCGGGGTTCACAGTGGCGGGGGCCCGGTTGTCCACGCCCTTGCCGTAGTAGGCCTCGATGAAGTGCTGGCCCACCATCAGGAGGCTGGTGATGACGAGGTACCAGATAGCCGCCACGATCAGCAGGGGAACCGGCAGGTACGTCCGGTTCGCCAGGGCGTTGGTGGCAAAGGTGAGGTCCAGGGTGAAGGGCACGGCCAGGACCAGCGAGGTGGTCTTGAGCATGCCGATGGTTTCGTTCCCGGTCGGCGGCACGATTACCCGCATCGCCTGCGGCAGGATGATCCGCCACATGATCTTGGTCTTGCCCATGCCCAGAGCCTCGGCGGCTTCCATCTGGCCCTGGTCCACGGACTTGAGCCCGGCCCGGAAGATTTCCGCGAGGTAGGCGGATTCATTGAGGCCAAGGCCCAGGATCGCCGCCACCGTTGCGGTGACCACCGTGCTGGTGTCCACGCTGAACATCTCCGGCCCGAACGGCACACCGGCGCTGATCTTGGGGTAGAGAACGGCGATCAGGCCCCAGAAAATCAACTGGGTGTAGACCGGGGTGCCGCGGAAGAACCAGACCCAGGTCCAGCTGGACCAGCGGAATACAGGGTTCTCCGACTGCCGCATGAAGGCCAGGAGGATGGCCAGAATGATGGCCAGGATCATGGAGGCAACCGTTAGGACCAAGGTCCAGACGACACCCTGGACCACTTTGGTGTCCAGGATGTAGGCGCCCACGACGTCCCAGCGGAAATTGGGGTTCGTGAACAGGCTCTGCAGGAAGAGAGCCAACGCGCCGATAATGATGACGGCGCTGATCCAGCGGCCGGGGTGCCGCACCGGCACCGCCTTATTTAGTACTGGTGCTGTGTGGCTGTCCTGATGGCTGTCCATCTGTACACCTGATTTGTGATTGGTTGTGGGGATGCTCATTAGCCGACCGCCGGGTTGACCTCGGACTTGGTGATGGCGCCGTCGCCGTTGCCCCAGCCCTCAAGGATCTTCTTGTAGGAACCGTCCTGCATCAGCTTGGTGAGAGTCTTCTGGACGACGTCGGCCAGAGCAGTATCGGACTTGGCGACGGCGATGCCCTGGGGAGCGGAGTCGTAGACATCGCCCAGCTTCTCGAGCTGGCCGTTGGTCTGGGTCAGCGCGTAGCCGATGATGGGGGAGTCGGCTGCCATCGCATCGATGCTGCCGTTGACCAGGCGGGTGGTGATATCCGTCTGGGTCTTCAGCGTGACGATGTTGATGGGCTGCTTGCCCGCGTCGACGCACTTCTTGTTGCGGCCCGAGAGGTCCGGATCTTCCTGGACGGTACCGGTCTGGACGCCGATGGACTTGCCGCACAGGTCATCCAGGGAAACCTTCTTCGGGTTGCCCTTCTGCACGGCCCAGGCGGTGCCCGCGTTGAAGTAGCTGACCATGTTCACCGCGGCGAGCCGCTCCGGGTTGATCGTGAACGAGGAGATGCCGAGGTCGTACTTCGGGCCGAGGGCCGGAAGGATGCCGGTGAATTCGGACGTCTGGACCTGGACCTTCAGACCCAGTGCCGCGCCGATCGCCTTGGCGATGTCGACGTCGTACCCCACCGGGGTCTGGCCGTCGGTGCCGAGGAATTCGGCCGGGGCGTAGGAGGTATCCGAGCCCACGGTCAGGGTGCCCTTGGACTTGATCGCGTCAGGGACCATGGCCGCCAGGGCGTCGTCCTTCTTGACCGTGCTGGGGTCGAAGCTGGCGGCGGCACTGCCGGAAGCGGTAGCCGCCCCGGAGGTGCCGGTCTCTGAAGCGTTCGTGCAGGCCGTCAAGGCCAAGGCGCTCACAGCAAGGACCGTGGCGGCCTTCAGCGCGGGGTTGCTCAGGAGCGAACGGGAGATCTGCATTTTATTACCTTTTGTTGCCGAAGGGATGCGTTACGAGGCCGGTCTATAGTGTAGCGCCGAACATGAGATGTGCGTCACAGAAAACTAAGTTTCACTATTGGATAACAAAACCAGACCCAAAAGCAACGTCCAGAATGCTCGAACTGTCTGGAATCCCGGATTTCTTCCGAATGTGACGGCCCGACGGCGCCGCAGACCCGGCCCAGGCTAGCTGCTGATGCCGAGCGACTCGAGCATCGGGCGGAACTTCGCCCAGGTCTCGGCGAGCTCGGTCTCGGGCACCGAGCCATCCACCACGCCGCAGCCCGCGTACAGCCGGACCGTCTGCGGGGATTCGATGACCGCGCCCCGCAGCGCGATGCCCCATTCGCCGTTGCCGGCGGCGTCAAGCCAGCCGACCGGCCCGGCGTACGGGCCGCGGTCCAGATGCTCCAGCTTGCGGATCAGTGCGCCGGCGACGGTGGTGGGAGTGCCGCAGACCGCCGCCGTGGGATGCAGTGCGTTGATCAGGGCCAGGCACGTGGGGACGTGGCCTTCCACCTCGGCGAGCTCCGCCTTCACATCCGAGGCCAGGTGCCACACGTTGGGGAGTTCCAGGATGAACGGCTCGCTGTGCGCGTTCATGGCCTCGGAAAACGGGGCCAGCTGTGTAGTCAGGGACTGGATCGCGATGTCGTGTTCGTGCCGCTGCTTCTCGGAGCCGGCCAGCACGCGTTCGGCGAACTCCAGCGGGGAGCCTGCCATGCCGTCGGCGTCGCGGCGGTCCAGGGTGCCGGCCAGGACGCGGGCCTGTGCGGTGCGGCCCTCCACCTGGATCAGCATCTCCGGTGTGGCCCCCACGAGACCGTCCACCCCGTACGTCCAGCATTCGCGGTACCGCGCGGAGAGTTCGCGCAGGACCTGCGCGGCGTTGACGCCGGTGGGGACGGTTGCCACGATGTCCCGGGCCAGTACCAGCTTCTCCAGGGCGCCGGTCCGGATCTCTTTGACCCCGGCGGCGACGGCGGCCATCCAGTCTTCCTCGCTGAGCGAGCCGGTGTGCAGCGTTGCGCCGGCGGCCAGGGGCAAAGGGCGTACGACGGCGGCGCCGGCCTGCGCGGCTCCCGGCGCCGGGTCGTCCACGGCGCCGTCCACCACAGCGCCGTCGGCGCTGCCATTGTCCTCCGCCGCCCGGCCGCTGCGAAGCCAGCGGTCCAGGGCGGCGCGGGCGCCGGCTTCGGTGAGTTCGCCGTCGTCGAACGTGAGCTGGGTGAGCCAGGCCTGGCCGTCGCGGAGCCCCACAACGATTTCGGGGACCAATAGGCGGGACTCGTGGGCGGAAGCCTTGGAGAAGGCGAACGAGCCGAAGGCGACCGGTCCGGTGCCGGGGCAGTCGACGGCGTCCTCGATGTCCGCCTCCAGGACCAGGTGCCGCCACCAGATGTCCGCTTCCAGGAACCGCTCGGGGCCGGTGGCGGTGAACCGGGCGATCTCGCCGAAGCCCACGAGCCCGGCCTCGCGGCGGGTCCAGCAGAGGACGTCGTCCCGGACCAGAAACGACGGCAGGCCCCCGGGGAAAGTTTCGGCATCGAGGGGGACTGTCAAGGTGCGGAACGTGCTCGTCATGATGGCATAACACTAGCCCGTGATCGTCCCGGCCGTGGATATACGGGGTTTGGCGGGCCCTCGACGCGGCGGCCGCGGCCGTTGCCGCAGGTGAAAGCGGCGATGGTTGGCGGCCCGTTCGTGGGGGAGCCGATCATTTGAGACAATGTCATGGTGAACCGAGCATCCTTGGATAAGCGTCCGGACGAAGTAGCCACGATGTTTGACGACGTCGCCCCCAAATACGACGTCGTCAACGATGTCCTGTCGATGGGGCAGACGCGCCGCTGGCGCAAGGTAGTGGTGGAGGCAGTGGGTGTCTCGGGCGGCCAGCGCGTGCTGGACCTCGCCGCCGGCACGGGCACGTCCAGCGAGCCCTACGCTGACGCCGGCATCAACGTCATCGCCTGCGATTTCTCCCTTGGCATGCTCAAGGTCGGCAAGCGCCGCCGCCCGGACATCGACTTCATCGCCGGGGACGCCACCCGCCTGCCGTTCGCGGACAACACCTTTGACGCCAGCACGATCTCCTTCGGTCTGCGCAACGTCAATGAGCCCAAGAAGGCCCTGGCCGAGATGCTGCGGGTCACCAAGCCCGGCGGCCGGCTGGTCATCGCGGAGTTCTCCCAGCCCGTGGTGCCGCTCTGGCGCACCATGTACACCGAATACCTCATGCGGGCGCTGCCGGCCATCGCCGTCAAGGTCTCGTCCAACCCGGACGCCTACGTCTACCTGGCCGAGTCCATCCGTGCCTGGCCGGACCAGGACCACCTGGCCGCGTGGCTGCAGGAGGCCGGCTGGGAATCCGTCACCTACCGCAACCTCAGCGGCGGCATTGTCGCCGTGCACCGCGCCCAGAAGCCGGCCGGCCCCGAAGCCGGCCACGCCGCGGGTGCAACGGCGCTTGCCGCCCACGCCGGACCGGTGGCCAAACTGCGCCGCAACATCACCCGGCCCGGACGTTAGCCGATACCTGCTGTGAATGTACTGATTGTCGGAGCAGGACCGGCCGGTTCCACCGCCGCCTACTACCTTGCCAAAGCCGGCATTGACGTCACGGTGCTGGAGAAAACCAGCTTTCCCCGCGAAAAGGTCTGCGGTGACGGCCTGACTCCGCGTGCCGTCCGCGAGATCCAGAAGCTGGGACTCCCGCATCCGGAAACCGAGGGCTGGCGCCGGAACAAGGGCCTGCGCCTGATCGCCGGCGGCCGCACGATCGAACTGCCCTGGCCGGAGGTCTCCGACTTCCCGCAGTACGGGCTGATCCGGACCCGCCTCGGCTTCGACGAGCAGCTGGCCCGGCACGCCCGGTCCGCGGGCGCCGTCGTGCTGGAGCGCCACAGCGTCACCGAGGCCCTGCGCTCCGAGGACGGCCGTGTCACGGGCGTCCGGGCCGCACTGCTGGACGACGCCGGGCGCAAGACGGGCGAAACGCGCGACTTCACGGCCGACGTCGTCCTTGCCGCGGATGGCAACTCGACGCGCACCGCCGTCTCGCTGGGCATCCGGAAGCGCGACGACCGGCCGCTTGGCGTGGCCGTGCGGACCTACTTCACCTCGCCCCGGCACGAGGACGACTGGATGGAAGGCTGGCTTGAGCTTCCCGGCCGCGACGGGAAGCTGCTGCCCGGTTACGGTTGGGTGTTCGGCGTCGGCGACGGCACTTCCAACGTGGGCCTCGGCATCCTGAACTCGTCCAAGGAATTCGGCAAGCTGGACTACAAGCAGGTCCTGCGCGAGTGGACCGCTGGCATGCCCGCGGACTGGGGCTTCACCCCCGAGAACCAGGTGGGGGAGATTCGCGGCGCAGCCCTGCCGATGGGATTCAACCGCACCCCGCACTATTCGCCGGGCCTGCTCCTGCTCGGCGACGCCGGCGGCATGGTGTCCCCGTTCAATGGAGAGGGCATCTCCTACGCCATGGAGTCCGCCCGCTTCGCCGCGGAGTTCATCATCGACGCCGCCGCCCGCTCCGCGTCAGCCGGCTGGGGGTCCGGGGCGGAGGCTTCCAGAGCCGCCGATGCGCACCTGGCGCGGTACGCCGACTATGTGCAGCAGCAGTGGGGCTCGCACTTCACGCTGGGCCGGGCCTTCGCCGCCCTGATCGGCAAGCCGGCGGTCATGAAACTGGCCCTCCGCACGGGCATGCCCATTCCTGTGCTCATGCGGTTCGTGGTCCGGATGCTGGCGAATCTGACCGATCCGGCCGCCAAGGGCTTCGAGGACAGGGTCATCCGGGTCCTGGAATCCCTGGTCCCCGCCACGTCCAACCAGGCCATGCCCACCACGGACAGCGATCCGCACTCCGGCACCAACTCCGCGGTTTCCGCAACTGAAGTTAGGGTTAACCCGTGACCAACTCTGCAGACCAAAGCTGGACGCACGCCGGACACGGCCTGCCGAGCTCTGAACCCAGCCTCAACACCACGGCGATCGCCACCGGCCTCCAACTGCCGGCAGGCTTCGCGGCCATCGCGGGCGACCCCGAACTCGGCCCCGCGATCACCACCAACCTGGCGCGGGTGGAGAAGAAGCTGCGCGAAGCCATTGCCAACTCCGATCCGCTGGCTGACGCAACGTCGCGTCACCTCGTGGAAGCCGGCGGCAAGCGCATCCGCCCGCTCCTGACCCTGCTGTGCGCCCACCTGGGCGACGCCTCCCGGCCCGCCGTGGTGCAGGCCGCCGTCGTCGTTGAACTGACGCACCTCGCCACCCTGTACCACGACGACGTCATGGACTCCGCGCCGTTCCGCCGCGGCGCACCCACTGCCCACGAGGTCTGGGGCAACTCCGTCGCCGTCCTGACCGGCGACCTCATCTTCGCGCGCGCCTCCATCCTGGTCTCGGAGCTCGGCTCGCGTGCGCTGGGCATCCAGGCACGGACCTTCGAGCGGCTCTGCCTGGGCCAGTTGCACGAGACCGTGGGGCCGCGTCCGGACGAGGACCCCGTGGCGCACTACCTCTCCGTCATCGCGGACAAGACGGGCTCGCTCGTGGCAGCCTCCGGCCAGCTCGGCGCAATCTTCTCGGGTGCAGACGAGGCCTACGAGGCCCTGCTGGTCGAATACGGCGAGAAAGTGGGCGTCGCCTTCCAGCTCGCCGACGACGTCATCGACGTCACCGGAATCAAGGTCAAGTCCGGCAAGTCGCCGGGCACCGACCTGCGCGAAGGCGTCCCCACGCTGCCCGTGCTGCTGCTGCGCAACGCCGCCCGTGACGGGGACCAGTCCGCCGTCGAACTCCTGAAGCTGATCGATGGCGACCTCAGCTCTGACGAGGCCCTGGCAGCCGCCGTGGCCGGACTCCGGGAGCACCCCGTCACCGCAGAATCGTGGGTGGTCGCGCGCGCCTGGGCCGAGGAGGCCATTGCCGCCCTTGCGCCGCTGCCTGAAGGCGTCGTCAAGGCCTCGCTGACGAGCTTCGCCCACGCGGTCGTGGACCGCAGCAGCTAGCCACCCCGCGACGTCGGCTGGCCGGAGTCGCCCGTTCTGCCGTTCTGCCGTTTGGGCTCTGCCGGCAATTCCGCTTGGGCGCTTCAGGCTTGCCGCTTCATCAACGGAATGGCCCCGGTTCCTCACAACGTTCGAGTCTTCCGTTGTGCCGCACCGGGGCCATTTCTCCGTTCGCATCAGATCCACCGGAGGCATTTGGTGAACCCAAGAAAGAGACTATGACAAGTTTGTAATGCTGTCTAGGGGTATCTGTAAATTAGTTGTCACAGTTTTTCGGTGTTGGGATTCCGTTGTCAGGACGCCGGGATGCCGATGCCGGTTCGGAATCTCCCACTTCTCGGGCAGACAACGCTGAAAAGCCTTGGGGCACGCCGTCAGCTGACCCCAAAGTTGGGGAGAATCGGCGTCGGGAGTTTCCACATACGCGTCCAAGCAGCTGTCGGTGGGCCCAGTTCCGGACTGTGCTGGGTTCATGGACCTCACCAGTTACCTCAGGTACGCCGGCTCGGTGGCCCGGACCGGGACGCTGTTGCAGGCAGGCTTCTCGGCGCGGAGCATCAGGAATGCGGTTGCGGCAGGGGAAGTCGCCCGCCTGCGCCACGGAATTGTGGCACAGGCGGGCGCGGCGCCTGACCTCGTGGCCGCGGTTCTGGCCAACGGCCTGCTGAGCTGCGTCTCGGCGACAACGCACCACGGGCTTTGGCGGCTCCACGCGCCCGAGCGGCTGCATCTCCTGTGCCAGCACGGCTCGGCAGCCGGTGCAGTCATCCACCGCGGTAGCGTGGTGCCGCCGGAGTTCCCCCGCCCCGTGGCCGGACTGACAGACACCCTGCTGCATGCGCTGCGATGCCTACCCCCGGTTGAGGCCGCCGTCATGGTGGAAAGTGCCCTGCTGCAAGGCCGCACGACACTCGGTTATCTCCGGCAGCGGCTGCCGGGAAACCGTAACGGGGCCGCCCGCGGAATCCTGGACCTGGTCGATGGTACGGCGGACTCTGCAATAGAGGTCGTCGCCAGGCTGCTGTTCAGGAGCCAGGGAATCTATACCCAGACGCAGGTGCATCTGCCGGGAATCGGCATTGTGGACTTTCTCCTGGAGGGATTCCTGATCGTGGAGATCGACGGAAGCACCCACCTTGAGCGCGCTCAGGTCAAGAAGGATCGGGGGCGGAACAACGCCAGCACCCTGGCGGGCTACGCCGTGCTCCGGTACGGGTACCAGGACGTGGTCTACAACCCGCAGAGGATCGTCGATGAGGTGTGGCAGGTGCTGCGCGGCCGCGTCATCCGCTGAACTCCCCCATGTATGAACTTCCGACGCCGCAGAACGCCGGCGGTTCGCCCCGATACTCCGGTGAAGGAGGCCAAACGTGGGGAGAACCGGCGGTCGATCTTCCGCAGGGCTCCGCCTAGTCTTCGTCCTCGTCGTTGAAGGCCCACTCGAACATGTCGAAGACGAATTCGGAGAAGGTCCCTTCCTCGCTCTTCCACTGGCCGCGGGCGTTGTTGCGGCGGTACACGATCGGATCCGGGACGCTGAGGTCCCCGACGCGGAAACCCCACGTGAACTGCTCTTCCTCGTCCTCGAGGAACATGAGGAAGCCCTCGTCATCGACTTCGAGCTCTTCCGGGTCCCAGAAATAGTGGTAGGCCTCCATGAGGTCCTCGCAGCCCCCGACGGCCAGGTAGAACTCGCGCAGGACCAGCGGGATCTGGAACTGGTGTTCGGCCAGGGCGGCGTCGAGTTCGTCGGCCGCGAGGCCGTCCTCTTCCTGCCATTCGTCTTCGAGATACTTCGGTACAAGCGCGCGGAATTTCTCGAGGAACATGTCAGTCATGGTCTTATCCTAGCTAATCCCTAGCGGCCGTTTTCCGCCGTGCCCAGGCCGAGCCGGTGCCAGCCGCGCACGGCCAGCGGGGCGTGCCAGTGGCGGCGCCATGCCGTGACCCGGAAGGCGAAGACGACGGCGGTGACGGCGGTGGCGGAGACCGCGGTGAAGGTTCCGGTGAGGGACAGGATCGCGGTGGAGGCCGCCCCGGCAAACGCCGGCAAGGCATAGATGTCCTTGGGGTCAAAAAGCTGCGGAACCTCGTTGGCAGTGATGTCGCGCAGCAGGCCGCCGCCCACCGCCGTCGTGACTCCCAGCAGGACGGCAGCCACGGGATTCATCCCGGCGGCCAGGGCCTTGAGGGTGCCGGTGATGCAAAACAGTGCCAGCCCGCCGGCGTCGAACAGGACCAGCAGCGAGGTGAAGCGCTGGACGCTGGAAAACAGGAAGTACACCAGGACCGTGGCGAGCAGGGGAGGTGCGAGGTAGGCCGGGTTGGTGAACGCGACCGGCGGCCCGGCGTTGATGATGATGTCGCGGATGACGCCCCCGCCCAGGCTCACCACCGAGGCCAGGAGCAGCGAGCCGATGATGTCGAACTGCTTCCGGGCCGCAAGTAGCGATCCGGAGACCGCAAAGAAGAAGACGCCGGCGAGGTCAAGCCAGACCAGGACAAGGCTGAAGGAGAAGGTCATGAAGCGTCCCGGTCGATAATTAGGCGGCGGATGGGGCGGCTCCAAGGTTACGCTAACGGCTATGAATAGCCCCATCCTGATCGCCTGCGCCCACGGCACGTCCAGCAAGCTCGGAGCCGCGGAGGTCAACGCGCTCCGGGACGGCATCGCCGCGCTCCGGCCCGGACTGGACGTCCGCGAGGCCTACGTCGACGTGCAGGACCCGGACCTGCCGGCCGTCGTGGCGGGGCTCCCGGCGGGGGAGACCGCCGTCGTGGTTCCGCTGCTGCTGAGCGTCGGTTACCACGTCAAGGTGGACATCGCCCGGGCCGTGAAGAGCCGGCCGGACACTCTTGCCGCCGCGCCGCTGGGGCCGGACCCGCGGCTGGCGGCGCTGTTGGATCAGCGACTGCGCGAGGCAGGCGTAACGGACAACGACGCCGTGATCCTCGCCGCTGCCGGGTCCTCCGACCCCAGTGCCTCCGGCAACGTCGAGGAACTTGCCGGACAGCTGCGCTCCCTGCGGTCCAACCGGATCGTGGCCGCGTACGGCGCGTCCGCCAAGCCCTCGGTGCCGGAAGCCGTGGCCATGCTCCGCGAGGAGGCCGCCGGGGGTGCTGGCGCGGGGGACTCGGCCGGAGGAGTGGACCTAGGTGGCCGGGTTGTCATCGCCTCCTATCTCCTGGCGCCCGGCTTCTTCCATGACCAGCTGGCCAAGGCTGGCGCGGACCTTGTGACAGCGCCGCTCCTGCCCTCGCCGGTCCTCGCCAGCATCGCCTTGGAACGCTACGACGCCGCGCTGGCCGCGGCCGGCCAACCCTTGGCCTGACTGTTCCGCCAGATGCACAGGCGGGCGGCTGGATCAAGGCTTTTCGGCGGTTCGTGACGAAATGTTTCCCTAGGTGACCTCCCGTTTCTGACCCTTTGTGACGGCATTACGGCCACCCCTACAGTCGATGCATGACTGATACAGCTCTAGCCGGAGCGTCCACGGACGAGGCTGCCGCCGGCCGCACCAAGCGACCCTCCCGCCCCGCCGCAAAGCCGCACGGGCAGTGGAAAGTGGACGGCACCACGCCGCTGAACGCCAACGAGACCTGGAAACAGGAAGACAGCGGCCTCAACGTCCGCGAGCGTATCGAGTCCGTCTACTCCAAGCACGGCTTCGATTCCATCGACGGCACCGACCTGCACGGCCGCTTCCGCTGGTGGGGCCTCTACACCCAGCGCAAACCCGGGATCGACGGCGGCAAGACCGCCACGCTTGAGCCGCATGAGCTCGAAGACAAGTACTTCATGCTCCGCGTACGGATCGACGGCGGTGCGCTCACCACCGAGCAGCTGCGCGTCATCGGCCAGATCTCCGTGGACTTCGCCCGCGACTCGGCCGACCTCACGGACCGCCAGAACATCCAGCTGCACTGGATCCGGGTCGAAGACGTGCCCGAGATCTGGCGCCGGCTCGAGGCCGTGGGGCTGTCCACCACGGAAGCCTGCGGCGACGTCCCCCGCGTCATCCTCGGCTCCCCGGTTGCGGGGATCGCCAAGGACGAGATCATCGACCCCACGCCGCTGATCCAGGAGCTCGCGGAACGCTTCATCGGCGACCCCGAGCTCGCTAACCTGCCGCGGAAATACAAGACCGCCATCACCGGCCACCCCAGCCAGGACGTGGTCCACGAAATCAACGACTTCGGCCTGGTGGGCATGGTCCACCCCGAGCTCGGCGCCGGCTACGACCTCTGGGTCGGCGGGGCCCTCTCCACCAACCCCATGCTGGCCAAGCGGCTCGGCGCGTTCGTCAAGCCCGACGAGGCCGCAGAGGTCTGGCTCGGCGTCACCAGCATCTTCCGCGACTACGGCTACCGCCGCATGCGCACCAAGGCGCGCCTGAAGTTCCTGATGGCCGACTGGGGCCCGGAGAAGTTCCGGCAGATCCTCGAAGACGAATACCTTGGCTTCAAGCTCTCCGACGGCCCCGCAGCGCCCAAGCCGTCCACACCCGGCGACCACATCGGCGTGCACGAACAGAAGGACGGCAAGTTCTTCATCGGCGCCACCCCGCTGGCCGGCCGGCTCTCCGGCAGCCAGCTCGTCAAGCTCGCGGACACCCTCGAAGCCCGCGGCTCGCAGCGTTTGCGCACCACCCCGCACCAGAAGCTCGTGGTCCTTGACGTGCCCAAGGACGAGGTCGAGCCCCTCGTGGCCGAGCTCGACGCCCTGGGCCTGTCCGCCCGGCCGTCCGTGTTCCGCCGCGGCACCATCGCCTGCACGGGCATCGAGTTCTGCAAGCTCGCCATCGTGGAAACCAAGGTCACGGCCGCCACCGCCGTCGCCGAGCTGGAACGCCGCCTGGCCGACCTCGCCGAGAGCAAGCAGCTGCCCCAAGCGCTGTCCCTGCACATCAACGGCTGCCCCAACTCCTGCGCCCGGATCCAGACGGCGGACATCGGCCTCAAGGGCATGATGCTGCCAACGCCCGACGGCGACCCGACGCCCGGCTTCCAGGTCCACCTCGGCGGCGGGCTGGCCTCCAACAGCCGCGAGGAGGCCGGCCTCGGCCGCACCGTCCGTGGCCTCAAGGTCTACGTTGAGGATCTCCCCGATTATGTGGAGCGCGTGGTCCGGAAGTTCGTCGCCGACCGTGCCGAGGGCCAGACCTTCGCCGAATGGGCCCACGCCGCCGAAGAGGGGGATCTCCAGTGACGAAGGCTCAGCCGCTGGGGGCGGCATCGCCTGCCAATGGCCCCGTTGCACTCCGCACTCACGAGGAGCTCAAGGCCCTCGCCGAGGCCGGCGCCGCCGAGCTCGGCTGGGACGCCCCGGCCCGTGACGTCATCGCCTGGGTGGCCCGCAATTTCGAGCTGCCCGCAGTGGCCGTCGCCTGCTCCATGGCCGACGCCGTCCTGCCGGCGCTCGTCGCGGACCAGCTCCCCGGCGTCGACGTCCTCTTCCTCGAAACCGGCTACCACTTCCCGGAGACGTACGCGACCCGCGACGAGGTGGCAGCCAACCTCCGCGTCAACGTCGTGGACGTCCTGCCGGAGAACACCGTGGAGCAGCAGGACCGGCTCTTGGGCAAGGACCTCTTCGCCCGCGACGCCGCCCAGTGCTGTGCCCTGCGCAAGGTGGCGCCCCTGCGCCGCACTCTCGCCGGCTACGAGCTCTGGTTCACCGGAGTCCGCCGCGACGAGGCCCCCACCCGCACCAACACGCCGCTGATCACCTGGGACGAGGCCAACGGCCTGGTCAAGGTCAACCCGGTGGCGGCCTGGACGTTCGACCAGCTGGTGCAGTACTCCGACGACAACCTCCTTCCCGTCAACCCGCTGCTTTCACAGGGCTACCCGTCCATTGGCTGCCAGCCCTGCACCCGCAAGGTAGCGCCCGGCGACGACCCCCGCGCCGGCCGCTGGGCAGGAACCGACAAGACAGAATGCGGACTACACGTATGAGAACTCAAATCACCAACGAGGACCTGGAGCTGTCTGTGCTGGACAACGACGCTGCTGAGACGCCGATTGCCGCCCGGGGAGTGGCATCGGGCCTGTCGGAGCCGCGCGCCGGGCTGATCGGAGATCAGCCGCGCGGCGCAGGGGCGGGGGCGGCAATCGGCGTCGCAGCCGGCCGCCTCTCCAGCCTCGACACCCTCGAGTCCGAGGCCATCCACATCATCCGCGAGGTCGTCGCCGAGTTCGAGAAGCCGGCGCTGCTGTTTTCCGGCGGCAAGGACTCCGTGGTCATGCTCCACCTGGCCACCAAAGCGTTCTGGCCCGGCAAGGTGCCCTTCCCGGTCCTGCATGTGGACACCGGGCACAACTTCCCCGAGGTCATCGAGTTCCGCGACCGCACGGTGGAGCGTCTGGGCCTCAAGCTCGTGGTCGGCTCCGTCCAGGAGTTCATCGACTCCGGCGAACTGGCCGAACGCGCCGACGGCACCCGCAACCCGCTGCAGACCGTCCCGCTGCTGGATGCGATCCAGCGCAACAAGTTCGACGCCGTCTTCGGCGGCGGCCGCCGCGACGAGGACAAGGCCCGCGCCAAGGAACGGATCCTGAGCCTGCGCGACGAGTTCGGCCAGTGGGACCCCCGCAACCAGCGCCCCGAGCTGTGGAACCTGTACAACGGCCGGCACACCGTGGGCCAGCACGTCCGGGCCTTCCCGATCAGCAACTGGACCGAACTGGATGTGTGGCGCTACATCGAGCGCGAAAACATCGAGCTGCCGGGCCTCTACTACGCCCACGAGCGCGAAGTCTTCGCCCGCGACGGCATGTGGCGCGCGGTCGGCGAGGTCTCCCAGCCGCGCAACCACGAGGAAGTCATCACCAAGACAGTCCGGTACAGGACCGTCGGTGACATGTCCTGCACCGGCGCCGTGGAATCGGCCGCCGCCACCGTGCGCGACGTCGTCATTGAAGTTGCCGCCTCCACCATCACCGAACGTGGCGCCACCCGGGCCGATGACCGCATCTCCGAGGCCGCCATGGAAGACCGCAAGAAGGACGGCTATTTCTAATGAGCACGGAAACTTTCCTCGCGGGCCCGGACCTGGCGTCCGCGGCGCTGCCCACCACACTGTTCCGTTTCGCCACCGCTGGCTCCGTCGACGACGGCAAGTCCACCCTCGTGGGCCGGCTCCTGCACGACTCCAAGGCGATCCTCGCCGACCAGCTCGACGCCGTCGCCCGCACCTCCGCGGACCGCGGCTTTGGGGGTTCGGCTGGCGGGATCGACCTCGCCCTGCTGACCGACGGACTGCGCGCCGAGCGCGAGCAGGGCATCACCATCGACGTCGCCTACCGCTACTTCGCCACTGACCGCCGCAGCTTCATCCTCGCGGACTGCCCCGGGCACGTGCAGTACACCAAGAACACGGTGACCGGCGCGTCCACGGCGGACGCCGTCGTCGTGCTCATCGACGCCCGCAAGGGGGTCCTGGAGCAGACCCGCCGGCACCTGTCCGTGCTGCAGCTGCTGCGCGTTGCCCATGTCATTGTGGCCGTGAACAAGATCGACCTCGTGGAGTTCAGCGAGGACGTGTTCCGCGCGATCGAGGCGGACGTCCAGCAGGTCGGCCGCGAACTCGGGCTTGGTTCCGACGGGGTTGCCGACCTCCTGGTCATCCCCGTGTCCGCGCTCGACGGCGACAACGTCGTCGACCCCTCGGACCGGACCCCCTGGTACGACGGGCCCGCCCTGCTGGAAGTCCTGGAGACCCTGCCGGCCGCCGACGAACTCGAAAGCCACCTGGAGAGCTTCCGCTTCCCGGTCCAGCTGGTGGTCCGGCCACAGGGTGCGCTGGCCCCCGACGCCGTCGCCGGCGGCCTGGATCCGGAGGCGTACCGCGACTACCGTGCCTACGCCGGCCAGATCACCGAAGGCTCCGTGAAGCTCGGGGACCAGGTCAGCGTCCTGACGCCGGGCCAGGCGCCGCGCACCACCACGGTCACCGGGATCGACTTCGCCGGCCGCGAGCTCGCCGAGGCGGCTGCCCCGCAGTCCGTGGCGCTGCGCCTGGCGGATGAGTTCGACGTCGCCCGCGGTGACACGATTGCGGCAGCAGGGACGGTTCGCGAATCCTCGGCAGACCTGTATGCCGCCCTCTGCTGGCTCTCGCCCAAACCGCTCCGGGAAGGCGCCAAGGTGCTGGTCAAGCACGGCACCCGCACGGTCCAGGCCCTTGTCCGGAACGTGACGGGCAAGCTGGACCTCGCCAGTTTCCAGCTGGAACCGACCACCACGCTGGAGCTGAACGACATCGGGCACGCGCAGCTTCGGCTCGCCGCTCCGCTTCCCCTGGAGAACTACCTGCACCACCGCCGCACCGGGGCGTTCCTCGTGATTGACCCGCTCGACGGCAACACCCTTGCCGCCGGCCTGGTCAACGACCACCCCGGCGACCACGAAGACGAGCGCTACTCGATCTAGGTCTTCTGTTACACGGGCGCAGCCTGTTTCCCTGCCCGCCGCCATGTGCCGCGGGCCCGGAAACAGGCTGCCGTCTTTTGAGGCCGAATATGACGCCGCATGAACCCGCGTGACCCCCGGTTTCCGGACCGTTGAACCGCGTTTATGACACTCCCTATGGTGAATGAATGAAGACAACGGAACGGATCCACGGCTCCCCCCGCAGGAACCTCCAGGGGCGATGTCGCCGGCGCTGACCACCACGCCCGGCAATTCCGCACTCACCCCAGAACAGGACTTCACCCATGTCACGCACCCCCGAAAAACCCGCGCCCGGCACGCAGCCCGGCACCACCCGGATCGTCGCCGGCGAGACCGGTAAACCCAAACGCAAGCGGACTCTTGAGATCGCGCTGGCCGCGGGGCTTGTGCTTCTGATCGGCGCCGGTGCGGCCGTGGCCTCCACGCTGTCCCGCGGCCCGGAAACCGCCTCGGCGGCCGTGGCGGACGCGAGCCCGGCTGCGGAGCTGCGGTTGGGCTATTTCGGCAATATCACGCACGCCGCGGCGCTGGTCGGGGTGAATAAGGGGTTCATCGCCAAGGAACTCGGCCAGACGAAGCTGACCACGCAGGTCTTCAACGCGGGCCCGGCCGCGATCGAGGCCCTGAACGCCGGTGCGATCGACGCGACCTACATCGGCCCGAACCCGGCGATCAACTCCTATGTCAAGAGCGGCGGTGCGTCGGTCAGCATCATCGCCGGTGCCGCGTCCGGCGGGGCGCAGCTGGTGGTGAAGCCCGGGATCAACTCGGCGGCGGATCTGAGGGGCAAGACGCTCGCGTCTCCGCAGCTAGGCGGGACCCAGGATGTGGCGCTGCGGGCGTGGCTGGGCAAGCAGGGGTTCAAGACGTCCACGGACGGCGGCGGGGATGTCGCGATCAACCCGACCGAGAACGCCCAGACCCTGAAGTTGTTCCAGGACGGCAAGCTTGACGGGGCGTGGCTGCCGGAGCCCTGGGCCTCGCGCCTGGTGCTGCAGGCCGGTGCGAAGGTCCTGGTCGATGAGAAGGATCTGTGGGACAAAGGTGAGTTCGTCACCACGGTGCTGATCGTGAACAAGAAGTTCGCCGCGGAGCACCCGGCCACGGTGCAGGCGCTGCTGAAGGGCCATGTGGAATCCGTGGACTGGCTCAACGCGGCTCCGGCGGGCGAGAAGGCCACGGTCCTCAATGCCGCGCTCAAGGCCGCGGCCGGGTCGGCGCTGCCGGCGGATGTGATCGACCGGTCCCTGAAGAACATTGTCTTCACGGTCGACCCGCTGGCCGGGACGTACAAGAAGCTGCTCCAGGACGGTGTCGACGCCGGCACCACCAAGCAGGCCGACATCAACGGCATCTTCGACCTCACCGCCCTCAACGCCGTCGCCGGCAAGAAGATCTCCGCCCAAGGACTCGGCAAGGACTAGCTCCTTGGCCTCCAGCAATCCGCCACAACAGTAAGGACCTGACCATGCCAGTCGTACTGGAAAACCTGGGCAAGCGCTTCGGCGACGGCGCCCCGGTGCTGGACGACGTCAACGCCACCATCGCGCAGGGCGAGTTCGTCGCCCTGCTCGGTGCCTCCGGCTGCGGCAAGTCCACCCTGCTCAACATCATGGCGGGACTGGAGGCCCCGACGTCGGGCGCCCTGGAGGTGCCCAGCGACGGCGCCGCCTTCATGTTCCAGGACGCGGCGCTTTTTCCCTGGCTGACGGCCCGGGAAAACATCGAGCTGGCCCTGAAACTGCGCGGCGTCGGGAAGGCCGACCGCCGCGTCCGCGCCGGAGAGCTGCTGGACCTGGTGCACCTGGGCGGCGCGGGGGACAAGCGTCCGCACGAACTCTCCGGCGGGATGCGCCAGCGCGTGGCCCTGGCCCGTTCCTTGGCCCAGGACCGGCAGTTGCTGCTCATGGACGAGCCGTTCGCGGCGCTGGATGCGATTACGCGCGACCTGCTCCACGACGAGCTCGAACGCATCTGGAAGGAAACCGGCCGCACCATCGTCTTCGTCACGCACAACGTCCGCGAGGCCGTCCGGCTGGGCCAGCGCGTGCTGCTGCTCTCCTCCCGGCCCGGCCGTGTGGTGGAGGAATGGCACGTCACCGAAGAACACCGCACCGACGCCGGCCTGGCCGGCCAGCTCACCGGCGTCATCACCGCCCGGCTACGCGAGGAGATCCGCCGCCATGCCAAGTAACCAACTCCCCGTAGTCGAAGCCATAGCGGACGCCCCGGCCGAGACCCGCAAAGTGCACGCGGCCCTGACCCGCTCCTCCAGCGGCAAGGAAGACCTGCGCGAGCTCGAAGCGGGCCTGGATTCCCTCCAGTCCGACTCCATCCGTAAGGCCCGCATCGACTGGAGCAGGATTCTGCTGCCGGTCGCTGCCCTCGCGGTGCTCGTCATCCTCTGGCAGCTGTATGTGTCGCTAGGCTTCAAGCGTCGGGACATCGTGCCCGGCCCGATGGACGTCATCAGCCAGATTGGAACCCTGTGGAGCGAGGGCAAGCTGCAGGAGGCCGTCTGGACGTCGCTGCAGCGCGGCGTCGTGGGCTTCCTGATCAGCGTGGTCATCGCGACGCCGGTGGGGCTCCTACTGGCGCAGGTGGCACCGTTGCGGCGCGCATTCGGGCCGCTGATCTCCGGGCTGCAGGTGCTGCCGTCCGTGGCCTGGGTGCCCGCGGCCATCCTCTGGTTCGGCCTCACCGACGCCACGGTGTATTTCGTGGTGTTCATGGGTGCCATCCCTTCGATCATCAATGGCCTGATCTCCGGCGTGGACCAGATTCCGCCGCAGTACCGCAGCGTCGGAAAGGTCCTGGGTGCGTCGCGGCTCCAACTTGCCCTGCAGATCATCCTGCCCGCCGCCCTTCCCGGATACCTCAGCGGCCTCAAACAGGGCTGGGCGTTTTCCTGGCGCTCGCTCATGGCGGCGGAAATCATCGCCGTCGGCGGCACCATCGGCTTCGGGTTGGGCTCCATGCTGGATCAGGGCCGCGTCCTGTCCGACATGACCATCGTGATGTCCGCCATCCTGCTGATTCTCGCCGTCGGCATCCTGATCGAACTGCTTGTCTTCGCCCCGATCGAAAAGCGGCTGCTCCGCCGCCGGGGCCTCCTCGCCGGCAGCACCCGCTAGGCGCAGCACCCGGCAGCACGCCTGCCTCGACGTCACCCCTTGCACAGCAACGCGGGGTCACTTGCGGCCCATATTCCAGGAATTATGGGCCGCGAGTGACCCCGCGTTGCTTTTGCCATGACTCCTTGCAGGGGCACGGGCACAGGCCTACACTCACGCCTAGAGGCCGGGTTCCGGCCCATTCCAAGACTGATTCCAAGACTGATTCCAAGTCTGAATCCTAGGAGGTCGCTGTGGCAGCAAAATTTGGCGTGCTGGCCCTGGTCGAAGCCAAGCCGGGGAAGGAACAGGATGTCTGGGACTTCCTCAACGGGGGCCGCGAGATCGTGCTCAACGAACCCGGAACCCGGACTTGGTACGCCTTCCGGGTCAACGAGAACACCTTCGGCATCTTCGACACCTTCGATTCCGAGGAGGACCGCCAGGCCCACCTCAACGGAGCCATTCCGGCCGCCCTCGGTGAACACGGCCCGTCGCTGCTCGCCAAGGACCCGGACATCAAGCTGATCGAACTCATCGCCGTGAAATAGGGCTCCACCGGGCTCCGCCGTCCTTCGTCGGGGAGTGCCACTATGTGACGCGGCGTTACCTTGCGTGAACTGGTGTTTCCGTACCGTTGTTCCGCAATGTGACGCCGCCCTATCGTCGATGCATGGCAATTCAGGACATTTACCCCACGGCGCTGCGCCTTCTTGGCCGTCCCGTGCTGGTGGTTGGCGGCGGACCCGTAGCCGCGCGGCGCGCCAAGGGACTGCTCGACGCCGGAGCCCGCGTCACGGTGGTGGCCCCCGTTGCCTCCGCGCCGCTCCAGGATCTTGTCGGCGCCGGCCTCCTGAGCTGGGAGCCCCGGGCGTACCGCTCGGCCGACGTCGACGGCGTCTGGTTCGTCCAGACCGCCACCGGTGACGCCGCCGTGGACGCGCAGGTCTCCGCCGACGCCGAGGCGCAGCGCATCTGGTGCGTCAATGCCTCCGACCACGAATCCTCCGCAGCCTGGACGCCCGCCGTCGCCGTCGTGGACGACGTCAAGATCGCCGTCAATGCCGGGGGAGACCCGCGCCGCGCCATGGCCCTGCGCGACGCCGTCGCCACCGCCCTGGAAACCGGAGACCTCCCGCTGCGCCGCCAGCGGGCGCGGGCCGGTTCAACAGACGGCGCCGTGGCCCTCGTGGGCGGCGGGCCTGGCGACACCGGACTCATCACCGTCCGCGGCCGCCGGCTCCTGGGCCAGGCCGATGTCGTGGTCGCGGACCGCCTCGGCCCCCGCGAGCTCCTGGCTGAACTCGCCCCCGACGTCCGCGTGATCGAGGTTGGCAAGACTCCGGGCCACCACCCGGTCCCGCAGGCCGAAATCAACCGGATCCTGGTTGACGAGGCCCGGCAGGGCCACCGCGTGGTCCGGCTCAAAGGCGGCGACCCGTACGTCCTGGGCCGCGGCGGCGAGGAAGCCGAGTTCTGCCGGCAGCACGGCGTGGACGTTGAAGTGGTCCCGGGCGTCACCTCCGCCATATCCGTCCCGGCCGCCGCCGGCATCCCCGTCACGCACCGCGGGCTGGCCAAGGGCTTCAGCGTGGTCACCGGCCACGAGGAGCTCTCCGAGGTCCCGGCCCGCGCCGACCACACCGTGATCCTGCTCATGGGCGTCGGCCAGCTCCGCGATTCCGCGGATTCCCTTGCCCGTGCCGGTTTGCCAGCAGGCACGCCGGTTGGCATCGTAGAGAATGGCTACCTGCCCGACCAGCGGGTGACCATCGGGACGCTCGGGACCATCGCGGACCAGGCCGAGGCGGCCGGCGTCGCGAACCCCGCCGTGATCGTGATCGGCGACGTCGTCCGCGTCAGCCCGTTCGCGCCGTCGCACTTCAAGACCGCGGACTACAGCACCACCACCCCGAACACCCCACGCACCGCCCGCACCGTCAAGACCCGAGTACTGACCCCCTAAACCCCGTCGATTGCTCCATAACCGCCGTTATCAAGCCTCAAAAGGGCAGCTATGGAGCAACGGATGCAGAAGAAAAAGGAACACAGCCGTGTCAACTAGCACCACCGTAGGAACCGCCGCCCGCCCGCTGCGCGTCGCCGTCGTCGGCTCCGGCCCCGCCGGCGTCTACGCCGCGGACATCCTGACCAAGAGCGAGGCCGTCAAGAGCGGCGAACTCACCGTCAGCATCGACCTCTTCGACCGCTACCCGGCACCCTACGGCCTGATCCGCTACGGCGTGGCCCCCGACCATCCCCGCATCAAGGGAATCGTCAACGCCCTGCACAAGGTCCTGGACCGCGGTGACATCCGGTTCTTCGGCAACGTGGACTACGGCACGGACCTGTCCATCGATGACCTCCGCACCCACTACGACGCCGTCATCTTCGCCACCGGCGCCATCAAGGACGCGGACCTGAACATCCCCGGCATCGAGCTCGAGGGCTCGTACGGCGGCGCCGACTTCGTCTCCTGGTACGACGGCCACCCGGACGTGTCCCGCGAATGGCCGCTCGAGGCCAAGGAAGTCGCCGTGATCGGCAACGGCAACGTGGCCCTGGACGTGGCCCGCATGCTCTCCAAGCACGCCGACGACCTCCTGGTCTCCGAAATCCCGGATAACGTCTACGCCGGGCTGAAGGCCTCGCCCGTCACCGACGTGCACGTCTTCGGCCGCCGCGGCCCGGCCCAGGTGAAGTTCACCCCGCTGGAGCTGCGCGAGCTCTCGCACTCCAAGGACGTCGACATCATCCTCTACGCCGAGGACTTTGAGTTCGACGCCGAGTCCGACCGGCAGATCCAGAGCAACAACCAGACCAAGACCATGGTGGGCACGCTCACCAACTGGATCGCCGAACAGCCGGAGGACCTCTCCGAGCTCAAGGCGTCCCGCCGCCTGCACCTGCACTTCCTGCACAGTCCGGTGGAGGTCTACGACGACGCCGAGGCACCCGGCCGGATCGCCGGCATCAAGTTTGAGCGCACCGAACTGGACGGCACGGGCAACGCCCGCGGCACCGGCGAGTTTGTCGACTACCCGGTCCAGGCCGTGTACCGCGCCATCGGCTACTTCGGCTCCGCGCTGCCCGAGGTCGAGTTCGACCACAGCAAGGGCGTCGTGCCGAACGACGGCGGCCGCGTCCTGGATGCCGCCGGCACCCACGTGCCGGGGATTTACGCGACAGGCTGGATCAAGCGCGGGCCGGTGGGCCTGATCGGCCACACCAAGGGCGACGCGCTGGAAACCGTCACCTACCTGCTCGAAGACCGCGAAAACCTGCCGCTGGCCGCAGCACCGGCCCCGGAAGCCGTCGTCGAACTCCTGGAGCGCCGCGGCGTGGAGTACACCACCTGGGAAGGCTGGCTGGCGCTCGACGCCCACGAGCGTGGCCTCGGCGACGCGGCGACGGCGGCCGGCGCATCGCACGGCGTTGAGGTCGTCCGTGAACGCATCAAGGTGGTCCCGCGCGAGGACATGGTGGAAATTTCCCGCGGCGCCGCCGTCGAGGTCTAGCCTCCACCCGCATGACACAAACGCGCAGAGCAACGCGGGGTCACTTCTCGCCCATCCCGTAGGGATTTATGGGTGCGACGTGACCCCGCGTTGTCTGATGTGTGGGAGATCCCAGCGGGTAGTCAGTAGGCTTACCGTCATGGATGAACACGTTTCGCCCAGGGCCGGCCAATGAGGCTCCGCCACAGCAACGCGTCCGGCCGCGGATACCGCCGGGTCCCCGCCGGGACAGGTTTCAGCTACAAGGACCTGGACGGCTCCACGCTTCCGACCGGCCCGGTGCGGGACCGGCTGGAACACATCGGCATTCCGCCGGCCTGGACCGACGTCTGGATTGCCCCGTACGACAACGGGCACATCCAGGCGACGGGACTCGACGCCGTCGGACGCCGGCAGTACATCTACCATCCCAGCTGGCGGGAGAAGAAGGACCGGCTCAAATTCGACCGCGCCCTCCAGCTCGCCGAAACCCTCCCGACGGCACGCCGCCGGGTCACGATGGACCTGCGCTCGGAGGGGCTCACCCGGGAACGCGTGCTGGCAGCCGCGTTCCGGATGCTGGACAGCGGCTCGCTCCGGGTGGGCTCCGAGCGGTACACCAACGAGAACGGCAGCCACGGCCTGGCCACCCTGCTGTGCGCCCACGTCCGCGTGCACAAGGATGAGCTGAGGCTCAGTTTCCCCGCCAAGAGCGGCAAGACGTGGGAATCGCGGATCGACGACGCCGACCTCGCCGCCGTCGTGCGCCAGCTCAAGCGGCGCGGCGGCAACGCCCGGCTGCTGGCCTACAAGGTCGGCAGCCGCTGGCACCCGGTGTCCAGCCCGGACATCAACGAGTACGTCAAGGAGCGCACGGGGGAGGACTTCACGGCCAAGGACTTCCGTACCCTGCGGGGAACTGTGGCGGCGGCCGTCAGCCTCGCGCGGAGCGGTCCTCAGGCACGGGCCTCCGCCCGCAAACGTGCGGTGAGCCGGGCCATGGTCGATGCCTCCGAGGTCCTGGGCAACACGCCGTCGATCGCCCGCAAAAGCTACGTGGACCCCCGGCTGCTGGACCATTTCTCCTCCGGGGAGACCATCGACCCCAGACGGCTGGAATCCGCCGAATCCGAGCTCCGGGCACTGCTGTACCAGGAAGGTGACGTGGTCGCCTTGTCCGGCCGGGACGCCTGATAGTTGTCAGAACATCCCGTTGATGAACCCGATGATGATCGCCGTCCACCAGCAGGCCTGCGAGATGACCAGGCACAACATCATGTGGATCCGCTGCCCGACGGTCAGGTCCGCGAACGACGCATCGGTGGGCATCCGCGCCAGTCGCCGCATGAGCGGGATGAGCATGATCCCGTTCAGGCTGAGCGCAAGGACGGCTGCGAGCTTGACGTCTGTCATCGGGTTGGTCAAGTGCGGGTTCAGGAACACCCCGGTGGCCAGCATGCCGGCGAGGCCGCCCCAGATTAGCGGTGTGGCCGCCCCGTCGAGCCGGATGATCTCGGCCAGCTTGCGTCGGCCGATGAGCCACAGGAAGCCGTGCCAGTCCACCAGGATGATGGCGCCAAAGGCCACCACGAGGGATAGCACGTGCAGCACGACGGCGACGTTGTGGGCAAAGGTGTCCACGTGGACTGCCGTGGAAAGCGTGACGGACAGCAGCCACGCCGCGGCGGCCGCTGCGCACAGGACGACGACGAGGCGCCTCGTGGACCGCTCGGATTCGCGGTGCCTTCTGATGGTGCGTCTGCTGACTGGGACATAGCTCATGGCTCACCTCGGAGAACCCGACCCCCGGACGAGCATGACGAACGGTTCCGGGGATAGCTCACACGATATCCCCAATGCTCGTCCGGCAACAAGGACGGGAGGCGGCATCAGCCCCGGGGCTGAGGAGGGGGACTATCAAGTTTTTGCTAAGTATGCTTACCATAGCCGAGATGTGGCCTTGGTTGGCCGCCGCGATTCCGGGTTCGAAATACAGACGATAGGAAGCTCACCATGGCAGGTAATCTTGTTGCCCGATCCATTCACGACCTCACGGCAGGCGCCTGGTTCGGCGGTTCGCTCATGGGCGCCATTGGGCTAAATGGTGCCACGGCGGAAGCCAAGGACCCCGCGGAACGTACCCGGCTGTCGAGCCTGGGCTGGAAGAAGTGGGCCCCGTTCCAGGCGGCCGCATTTGGCGCGCACTTCCTTTCCGGCCTCGCCATCATGTGGGAGAACAAGGGCCGGATGGCCAAGCAGGACGGCGTCACGCGGCTGACGGTCTACAAGTCCATCGTCACCCTCGCGGGCGCAGCCGTGACGCTGTACGCCGGGCTGCAGGGCGCCAAGGTGGAGAAACTGGCCTCGGAAGGCGCCAAGGGTGCCACCGAGCCGAAGCCGGAAGCCTCGGAGGAACTCCGTTCCGCGCAGCAGCAGCTGAAGATCCTGCAGTGGGCCATCCCGGTGTTCGCCGGCTGGGTGATTGTCCTCGGCGCCAAGCACGGCGAAATGCAGCGCCCGAAGAACGTGTTCAAGGGCCTCGCCCGCTAGCGGCACGTCCAAGACCACCGCACGCGTTGAGGGCCGGAACGTCGCGTTCCGGCCCTCAACAGTTGCCGTATCAGTCGCCCTCAGCAGTCGCACGCCTACCCAGGAAGCGGCCGTCTACGCAGGAACGGCCGGGGCCGCGCCCTTGGCGTGCGCGCCTGCATGCCTGACCCGCAGGACCAGTTTGAAGAGTTCGCCGAGCAGCAACAGCACTGCCGCCGGAACCAGGCAGGCCACCCACTGCTGGCCGGTGAGCGGGACGGTGCCGAACAGGTCCTGCAGCACCCGCATCTGGGTAATGAGCATCGATCCGATGAAGGCCCACGCGAAGGCCCAAAGCAGTTTCGGGTTGGATATGGTGGACGGCCCGAAGGCACTCTCCGTGGGGTAGCGCAGGTTGAGGGCGACGGCGATATTCATCAACCCAAGACCCACAATGGCCATGCTCTGGCCGATCTCGAGCGAGCCGTAGGAGATCTTGCCGATCTGCACGAGGATCAGCGTCGCGGCCGCCATGAACAGCCCGACGACGAACAGCCGCACCATCATCGACCGGACGATGATCGGCTGATTGAAGGGCCGCGGCTTGCGGTTCATGATGCCCGGCGTCGCGAGGTCCAGTCCCATCACCGCGCCAATCGGGGCGACGATGGCCATGTGGATCCACAACACCTGGGCCGGGCTGAGCAGCGCTGTACCGGCAATCGCGAAGGCGGAGGATCCGATGAACGCCAGAATAAACATAAACAGGTTGGCGACCTGGATCCGGATGAACTTCTGCAGGTTGTCGTACACCAGCCGGCCCTCTTCGACCGCCGCCACGATGGTGGCAAAATTGTCGTCGGCCAGGATCATCTTGGCCGCGCCCTTGGCGACGTCGGTGCCCGTGATGCCCATCGCGATCCCGATGTCGGCCGCCGCGATCGCCGGGGCATCGTTGACGCCGTCGCCGGTCATGGCAACGACGTGGCCCTTGCGCTTGAGCACCTCGACCAGCCGGACTTTGTGTTCGGGAGCTACCCGGGCGATCACGCCGATCCCGTCCACCTGGTTGTCGGCCTCCGCATCACTCATAGCGGCGAACTCGGCACCTGTCACCGCACGGCCCCTGATGCCGAGTTCATCGGCGATCGCCGCCGCCGTGATGGCGTGGTCGCCGGTGATCATCCGGACCCGGATGCCGGCGTGCTTGGCCTTGGCGATGGCGGCCACCGCCTCGGCGCGCGGCGGGTCGACCTCGCCGATCAGCGCCGTAATCTCCAGATCCTGCATGAGCGCCATGAGGTCGCCCGAGGGGTCGAACGCCGCCGGATCGAACTCCCGCTGCGCCAGGGCGAGCACCCGACGGCCCTGGCTCGCGATGCGCTCGTTCTCGGCGAGCACTTTCCCGCGCATCTCCTCGGTGAGGGACTCGGACCGCTCGCCGGGCATCCGCGCGAACGATGACCTGTTGAGCAGGACATCGGGTGCCCCCTTCACGTAGGCCCGGATCACGGCCCTGCCGTCGGCGCCGGTCATCCGGTGGAAGGTGGCCATGAACTTGTAGTCGGAGTCGAAGGGGACCGACGCGACGCGCGGGTTGTTGCGGCGGAACTCCCTGACGTCCACGCCGCCCTTCTGCGCGAGCACGTACAGCGCCGCCTCGGTGGGATCCCCGACAACCTCGCCGTCATTGATGTCGGAATCGTTGCACAGGGCGCACGAGAACATCACGTAGTCGAGGTTCCGTTCGGCGTCGCCGGTGGTCCGCTGGACCTGGCCGTCGAAGCTGTAGCCCTCGCCACTCACGGTGTAGTGGTGCTGCACTGTGGTGATCTCCCGCACCGTCATCTGGTTCAGGGTCAGGGTGCCCGTCTTGTCCGAATTGATCGCCGACGTCGAGCCCAGCGTCTCAACCGCGGGCAGGACCTTCATGATGGCGTTCTTCTTGGCCATGTTGACCGAACCGACAGACAGGATCGTCGTGACGACTGCGGGCAGCGCATCCGGGATCGAGCCGACGGCCAGCGCCACGCCGATCCCAAAGAGCACCGCAAAGGATTCGCCCGCGGCCAGGCCCATGATGACGATTGCGACGAAGGCGAAGAGGGCCGCGATGATGATGAAGATGGTGAGCCGGTCCACCTGCTTGGTGAGGGGGGTCTTTTCCACTTTCTGCCCGGACAGCATGTTGGCGATGTGGCCAACCTCTGAGCCCATCCCCGTGGTGGTAACGAGGATCTCGCCGTGGCCCCGGGTCACGTTCGTGTTCATGAACGCCATGTTGAGGCGGTCACCGATGCCGACATCGTGCCGGGTGATGGCCCCCGTGTCCTTCTCGACTGCGACGCTCTCGCCGGTCAGGGCGCCTTCCTCGATCTGCAAGGTCGCCGCCAGGATGATCCGGCCGTCGGCGGGGACGCGGTCCCCGGCATCGACCACCACGATGTCCCCGGGCACGATCTCCTCGGCGGGGAGCTCCACAACATCACCGTCGCGGCGCACCTTGGCCATCGCCTTCATCATCTGGCCAAGGGAGGCGGCCGCTTCCTCGGCTTTGCCTTCCTGGTGGTATCCCAGCCAGGCGTTGAACAACGTCAGCAGGGCGAGCCCAATTGCTGTTCCGTATTCCGCGATCAGCAGGCTGACCAGCGCGGCGACCACCAGCACAATTTGCATGTAGTCCCGGTAGTGCTTGAAGAACCGTTTCCACACCGGCTCCGGCTTCGCGGCGGCCAGGGCGTTCGGTCCGTACTCCTCCAGCCTCTCCTGCGCCTCGGCTGTGCTCAGGCCGCGGGCCGGGTCCACCCGCAGCTCGGCTGCAACGTCCGCGGGCGCCAGCGCGTACCACGTCGCCTCCGCCTCGGCGGGGGCCAAGCCCGCTGCGGCTCCGGAATTGTCATTCATGACTTTCTCCTCATCGCCGGGGCGCTGCTCAGAACGGGGTCGGGATGTGCCGCACCGCCAGGGTCGGCTCCCGGTAGTCGCCGGCCTTCTGACGCTTCGGGAGCTCGACGTCGAGCCCGGGGAACGGCTCATAGGGCACCTGGCTGAGCAGGTGGCTGATGATGTTGAGCCGCCCGCGCTTCTTGACCTCGTTATTCACGACGTACCACGGTGCCCAGGCGGTGTCTGTTGCCTCGAACATGGCGTCCCTGGCCCGGGAGTAGTCGTACCAGCGGCTGTAGGACAACATATCCATGGGGGACAGCTTCCATGTCTTGCGGGGATCGTCCATGCGGCTCTCAAGCCGCCGGGTCTGCTCGTCCGCACTGACCTCGAGCCAGTACTTGAGCAGGATCATTCCGGAGTCGACCATCGCCTTTTCCACCAGCGGGGTCATGTTCAGGAACCTCTCGGTCTGCTCCGGGGTGCAAAAGCCCATCACACGCTCCACGCCCGCCCGGTTGTACCAGCTGCGGTCGAAGATGACCACCTCGCCGGCCGCGGGAAAGTGCGACATATACCGCTGCAGGTACATCTGGGACTTTTCCCGCTCTGTCGGGGTGGGGAGCGCCACCACCCGGAACACCCGGGGGCTCACCCGCTCGACGATACGTTTGATGGTGCCGCCCTTGCCGGCCGTATCGCGGCCCTCAAACACGATGCAGATCTTGGCGCCGGTGGACTTCACCCACTCCTGCAGGGCCACCAACTCGCCTTGCAGGACGGCCATCTCCGCCTCATATTCCTTGCGGCGCATTTTTGTTGTGGTTTGCTCGTCCTGCCCCGATTTTTCGCCGGCGCTCTTCTTTTTCTTCTTCTTGCCCACCATCGACCTCCTCGCCGAGTCCTTGCTGGGGCGAATCAAGGTGCCGCACTGCGAGATCCGGTGAGTCCGGCACAGTAGTCCGGGTAGTGTGCGGAAGAGCACGTGCACCAATCGCGTGAACGCTCGCGCAGCGTCCTGCAACTTTCAGTGTTGACCCTGGCCAGGGCAGGGTCTACGGCACTAAGACCCTATTGAGCTGCACCTGAACACGACATGACGGGACGGCCCGGCGTGGGCGGCGATGCACTCGGAGCAGCACAAAGGCCCCCGGGGGGAACGGAAGTTCCTGCCCGGAGGCCCTTGGCCTGCCGGGCCCCCGCTGCTGGGCGCGGGGGCACAGGCTGAGACAGAGCATTGTCCCGGAACCTTCGGAAAACCCTCGGGAACTATTCCTGCAGCCACTCCGCGCAGGAGTTCAGGTTCCGGGTGACGCTCTCGACGGCTGCCGCCTCATCACGTGCGGCAATAGCGTCCACCAGTTCGTCGTGGCCCTCATGCGGCAGTCCATTGAAACCGACCCGCCGCTGCTGCCGGAGCAGATCATTATGGAAGACGACACCGAAACTGACATATAGCTCGTGCAGGAGCGGGTTGGCGGAGGCCTGGGCCACCCGCACATGGAAGTCCCAATCGGCGCGGGCCCACGCCGGATAATCTTTGGCCAGCCAGGCTGCGCGGCGTTTGTCGAGAAATGCGCGCAGGGCGGCGACGTCGTCGGCCGTGGCGTGGCGTGCGGCAAGCCGGGCGGCCTGGGTGTCCAGCCCGACGCGGACCTCCAGGATGTGCCCCTGGGAGTGGTCCGCATACATCCGCTGCGTGGCCCCCGCGATCTCACTGGTGGCGCGCACGTAAGTGCCGTCCCCGCGGCGGACTTCAAGCATGCCGCTGTGGGCGAGCGCCTTGATGGCCTCGCGCAGGGTGCCGCGGGAGACGCCGAACGCGGCCATCAGTTCCGGTTCGGCCGGAATGCGCTGCTGCAGCGGCCACTCGCCCGAGTGGATCAGCGCCCGCAGCTTGGCAGTGATTTCCTCCGCCAACGGAGGCCGGTGCGAAGAAGTGAGTGTCATCGCCGGATTCCTTCCAACGGGTGCGAAGCGGTGTGCGGGGCAGCAGGCGGGAGTTTCGCCGGCCGTTGCTCTGTGGGCCGGCCCGTCAGCAGGTGGCCCACAACGATCTGGCCCAGGGCCACTGCCAGCAGGAGCGCCAACGGCAGAGTCCAGGAGTTGGTGGCACTGTGCAGCAGGCCCATGCCGAACGGTCCGAGAGTCGCCAGCAGGTACCCGGCGGACTGGGCCACGGTGGACAGCGCGGTGGTCTCGGCCGTGGTGCGGCCGCTGCGGCTGATCATCACCATGACCAGCGGGAAGATCCCGAGCCCGAAGCCCAGCAGCACCGCGGTCAGGGGAGCCCAGGAAGCGGGAAGGACCAGCATGGCCAGGACGCCGAACGCCATTGTCACCGTGGCCAGGTAGAACGAGGTCCGCAGCATCCGGGGGCGCGAGCCGATGGCGACCAGCACCATGCCGGCAGGGACGGAGACGAGCTGCATGAGCCCGAACATCAGCCCGCTGTCGGACGCGGAGAGCCCGGTCGTGGCCAGCATGTACGGGAACCAGCTGAGGACGGCATAGGCCAGGAGCGCCTGCACCGTGAAGCCGAGGGTGATCAGCGCGCCGGTGCGGGTCCGCAGCAGAGGCCACGGGGAAATCCGGGCGGCTTTGACAGGGGACGCGTTGCGGTGGGCGTGCACCGCGATCGGGAGGAAGCCGAGGCAGGCGCACAGGGCCAGGATTCCGATGGACCCGACGCCCGCGGATGGCGAGCCAAGGGCCTGCGCCACCGGCACGATCAGCACGGCGGTGACAGTGGCGCCGGTGGTCATGGTCAAGGTATACAGGGCGGTCATGAGCGACGTGCGGTCCGCGAAATGCACTCTGATGAAGGCGGGCATCGCCACATTGCAGACGGCCAGCCCGGACATTCCCGCCACGGTCCCGGCGAGCAGCATTCCGGTGGACGGGAGGCCCCGGAGCAACAGTCCCGCGGCCAGCATCACGAGGGAAAGCAGGATGGCCTTTTCCAGCCCCAGCTGCCGGGTGAGCCAGGAGGTGGCCGCCCCGGCTACCGCGAAACACAGGGTGGGGATCGAAGGGAGCAGGGCCGCGATCAGCGGGCCGTACCCCAGGACGGCCTGCAGGTCGTGGAACAGTGCCGCGGAGCCGGTGATGCCGGCGCGGAGGTTCAGGCCGATCAGTACGAGCGCCACGACGCCGGCCACGATCACGCCGCGCGGGTGCCGGGTGCCGGGTGGAGCTGTTTGGGGGAGAGCGGAGACCGCCGTGCTGCTAGCCATTACTAAAGGTTAGACGTTTGATGTTTGATCGTCAGCTTTTAGTGGCGAATATCTCCGTAAGAGACAACCCCCGCGTTGCTTGGGGGATGGGCTGGGGCGGACGGGGAGGGTCAGCGCGGGTGCCGGGCACTGAGCCGCTGGACCGCCAGGGCGAGCCAGAGCTGCACCCGGTCCGGTGTCTGGGCGGGGTCGTAGCCGGTGAGCTCGGTGATCTGCGCCAGCCGGTAGCGGACCGTGTTGCGGTGCAGGGTGAGTTCCTCGGCGACGGCCGCCACCGAGCCGTTGTTGTTGAGGTAGCTTTCCAGGGTGGTCATGAGCTCGGCGCCGTGTGCTGCGTCGAAGGCCCGCAGGGGGTTCAGCGACTCGTTGGCCATGTCCGCCAGTGGAACGTCCTCACTGGCCAGCAGCAGCGAGGTCAGGCTCAGCCGCTCGGGCTCGTTGACCGGCAGGCCGTGGGTGGCCGCATCGCGGGCTTCAAAATAGCTCCACCGCAGGCCGTTCGGCTTGGTGTAGGCACCGCCGATGCCGATCGTGGCGTGGATCCCGGCCTCCGCGAGGTGGTCGCTGAGGCGGCGGGCCAGCGCGCTGGCGCCGCTGCCGTCGTCGGGCATCACCACCACGAGGTCCTTCCCGACAACGGCGCTGACCGCCGCTTCGAGCGGCTGGGGCAGGGATGAACTTCCGAGCTGCTTGTTGTGGGCCGCCGATTCGGCGAGTAGGACCACGTTCTTGCGGGTGCTGTTGATGCCGACGCCGGCGAGGCGCCGGGTGGCTTCGGAGGTCTCCAACGTCCCGTGGATGACGTCTTCGAGGACCTGGCCGGCCAGCGCCCGCTGGGCCTGGCGCTGCTTGACCATGTTATTGAGTTCGACGCTGATCAGGTTCTGGGCGTAGCCCACAATGCCCGAGTCCTCGAACGGCTGCTTCACCCACAGTGTGCAGGCATCGCGGCGGCCGGTCGGGATGGGGTACGACGCCCAGCCCTCGGCCGTGGGGGCGGGGTGGCCGGGCACGCTGTTGTACAGCTGCGCCGTGAACTGGGTCAGGACGATCTCGGTGCGCAGCATCGACCCCAGATGTTTCAGGAGTTCGGCGAGCCCGCCGCCGGTCAGCAAGGCCCGGGCCAGGATCTGGTGCCCGGCAATGAGCCGCTCGAGCTTGACCAGGTGGTCCGCCGACTGGGCGTCGGCCACGATCTTGCCGATGGCAATGAAGGGGGTCTCGTACGGTACTTCCACCACCGGCAGCCCCCAGCGGTTGGCCTCGGCGATCAGGGCCGGCGGCACGGCGTCGTGCGTCAGGCCGACCCCGAAGCCGATCCCGACGGCCCCGGCCCGCTGGACCTGGCGCACGAAGCGGCGCTGCTCCGCGGCGCTCTTGAGCCGCATGCCCGTGGTCAGGATCAGTTCGCCGCCGTTGAGGAACCGCTGCGGGTCCTCCTGTTCGGTGACGGCCACCCAGAGAATGTCCTGGTGCCAGGTGGTTTCGGCGAGGCCGGCCTTGGTGAGTTTGAGGGACGGCACACCCAGTAGTGCGGCGAGTGAAATGGCCATGGATTCAGGATAGCCGGGTGCTGGTCAAGCGCACTAAAGCATTGCGGGGATGGTGTGCAGGTGCCTATTCCCTGGCTTGCCCCGCTGGCATAGGCTCGTGACCAGCCCCACATCCGTCATTGGCAGTAAGAAAGAGGTTGTACACCGTGGTTCAAACCTTGCAGAACTTCATCAACGGCGAGTTTGTCACCCCCGCCGGCACAGGGATGATGCCCATCGTGAACCCCACCAACGGAGACGTCGTGGCACAGTCGCCGATCTCGGTGCAGGCCGACGTCGACGCCGCCATGACGGCTGCCAAGAACGCCTTCAAGACCTGGAAGCACACCACGCCCGGGCAGCGCCAGCTTATGCTGCTCAAGCTCGCGGATGCCGTCGAGGCTAACAGCGACGAAATCGTTGAGGCCCAGCACCGCAACACCGGCCAGGTCCGCTCCCTGATCGCCTCGGAGGAAGTCGCCGCCGGTGCCGACCAGCTGCGCTTCTTCGCCGGTGCGGCCCGCATCATGGAAGGCAAGTCCGCCGGCGAGTACTTCGAAGGCCACACCTCCTACGTGCGGCGGGAACCGATCGGCGTCGTGGCCCAGGTCGCCCCGTGGAACTACCCGTTCCTCATGGGCATCTGGAAGATCGGCCCCGCCCTGGCCGCCGGCAACACCGTGGTTCTCAAGCCCTCGGACACCACCCCGGAATCCACCCTGGTCCTGGCCCGGCTTGCCGGCGAGATCTTCCCGGCCGGCGTGCTGAACGTGGTCTTGGGCACCGGCGAGACCGGCGCCCTGATGGTGGAGCACAAGGTCCCCGGCCTGGTCTCCATCACCGGCTCCGTCCGCGCCGGCATCGCCGTCGCGTCGGGCGCCGCCAAGGGACTTAAGCGGGCCCACCTGGAACTCGGCGGGAAGGCCCCTGCGGTCGTTTTCGCCGACGCCGACATCAAGAAGAGCGCCGCCGCCATCGCCGAGTTCGCCTTCTTCAACGCCGGCCAGGACTGCACCGCCATCGCCCGCGTCCTGGTCCAGGACTCCGCCTACGACGACCTCGTGGCAGCCCTCGTGGAACACACCAAGACCCTGCGCACCGGCTCGCAGAACGACGAAGACAACTACTTCGGCCCGCTGAACAACGTCAACCACTTCAACACGGTCAAGGCCCTGGTGGAGTCCCTGCCGGAAAACTGCAAAATCGAGACCGGCGGCCATCAGGCGGGGGACAAGGGCTTCTTCTTCGAGCCCACCATCGTCACCGGCGCCAAGCAGAGCGACGACATCGTGCAGAAGGAAGCCTTTGGTCCCGTCATCACGGTGCAGAAGTTCAGCACCGAGGACGAGGCCGTGGAACTGGCGAACGACGTCGACTACGCCCTGGCCTCCAGCGTCTGGACCTCGAACCACGGCACGGCCATGCGCCTGAGCCGCGACCTCGATTTCGGCGCCGTCTGGATCAACACCCACATCCTCCTCACCGCCGAAATGCCGCACGGCGGCTTCAAGCAGTCCGGCTACGGCAAGGACCTGTCCATGTACGGCGTCGAGGACTACACCCGCATCAAGCACGTCATGAGTGCGCTCGACGCATAACGCAGATGCATAACGCTGTCGCATAACGCAGCCGCAAAACACAGTGGCATAACTCAACCTGACGCATAACTCGCGCGCTTCACCGCACGCTTAGAAAGGCTTTCCCATGACCACCACCGCACATGACATCACCTACCGGCTTGAGCAGAAGCGCCGCGTCCAGGCGGACTTCCCGGGCCCCAAGTCCGTTGCCCTGACCGAGCGCCGCAAGGCGGTCGTCGCCGCCGGCGTCGCGTCCAGCGTTCCGGTGTTCGTGGCCGACGCCGACGGCGGCATCATCCATGACGTCGACGGCAACTCCTTCATCGACCTCGGCTCCGGCATTGCCGTGACGAGCGTCGGCGCCTCGGACCCCGCCGTCGTCGGCGCCGTGAAGGAAGCCGTGGAGCACTTCACCCACACGTGCTTCATGGTCACGCCCTACGAAGGCTACGTGGCCGTTGCCGAGCAGCTGAACCGCCTCACCCCGGGCGACCACGAGAAGCGCACCGTGCTCTTCAATTCCGGTGCCGAGGCTGTCGAGAACGCCATCAAGGTGGCCCGCCTGGCAACCGGCCGGGACGCCGTCGTCGCCTTTGACCACGCCTACCACGGCCGCACCAACCTGACCATGGCGCTGACCGCCAAGGCCATGCCGTACAAGACCAACTTCGGCCCGTTTGCGCCCGAGGTCTACCGCATGCCGATGAGCTACCCGTTCCGCGAGGAAAACCCGGAGATCACCGGTGCCGAGGCCGCCAAGCGCGCCATCACCATGATCGAGAAGCAGATCGGCGGCGACCAGGTTGCCGCCATCATCATCGAACCCATCCAGGGCGAGGGCGGCTTCATTGTCCCCGCCGAGGGTTTCCTGCCGGCGCTGGCCGCGTGGGCCAAGGACAAGGGCATCGTCTTCATCGCCGACGAGGTCCAGTCCGGCTTCTGCCGCACCGGCGAATGGTTCGCCGTGAACCACGAAGGTGTTGTCCCGGACATCCTGACCATGGCCAAGGGCATCGCCGGCGGCATGCCGCTCTCCGCCATCACCGGCCGTGCCGACCTCCTCGACGCAGTCCACCCCGGCGGCCTCGGCGGCACCTACGGCGGCAACCCGGTCGCGTGCGCCGCCGCTCTGGCATCCATCGGCTCGATGGAGCAGTACAACCTCAACGCCCGCGCCAAGCACATCGAGGAGATCGCCCTCGGCAAGCTGCGTGAACTGGCGAGCGAGCAGCCCGTCATCGGCGATGTCCGCGGCCGCGGCGCCATGCTGGCGATCGAGCTCGTCCAGGCCGGTTCCAAGGAACCGAACCCGGAGCTGACCAAGGCCGTCGCCGCAGCCTGCCTCAAGGAGGGTGTCATCATCCTCACCTGCGGCACCTACGGCAACGTCATCCGGCTGCTGCCTCCGCTGGTGATCAGCGACGAACTGCTGCTGGACGGCCTCGAGGTCCTGGCCGCGGCCATCAAGGCCAACGCCTGAGCCCCTAGCCAACAAACTGCCGGGAAGGCAATCCCTTCCCGGAGACCGGTCTAGCCGGAAAAACGGAAGAGCCGCGGACACATCATCCGCGGCTCTTCCGCTGTTTAAGCCCTGACTTCCCGTTCGCTACTTCCAGGCGGTCGCGTCCAGCTGGATCGCCACGACATACAGGTGCTGGCCCTGCTCGATTTTCTCCACCTCGTAAACGCGCACCTTCGTTTCCGGGACCGTGGACATGGGCCGGCCGACGCCGATCCCGTACGTCAGCACGCCCTCTAAGTCCCCGGCCGGCGCGTAGCTCGTGAGAGCCTCGTATCCGATCGACGGCGCCGGGGCGCTCGTCACCGTGCTGGCCTTGCCGTCCGCGGTGTGCGCCTGGGCGCCATGGAACGTCACCTCAAGGATCGTTCCCGTTCCCGGCATGTCGATCGGCTGGCCGCTGCCGTCGGCCACTAGCTCGGGGACCACCTCGACGTCGTAGCTGGGGAAGCCGCCGTTGAACCGGAAGCTCAGCTGGTCATAGGGCGGGGTGTCGGAGGGGTGCTGGCCCGCGCCGATGGCGTACAGCGTGGGCAGCGGAGCCGCCGGCGGAGGCGCGATGGGCACGGGATTCTCGTGGTCCGTGTGGAACGGGGTGCCGGACTTTGGCACCGACCAGTCGTGGGTGATCGTGGACGAGATCACCTTGTCGCCGGGTTGCGGGGGTGCCGTTTCATCAGCATCTCCGGTCGCAGACGGCGACGGGCTCGCTGTCGCGGTCGGCGAAGGCGACGGCGGCTGGCTGCTGGCCGATGGCTGCGGCGCGGGCGGGGTGCAGGCGGTGAGGACCAGCAGGAGCGTCAAAGCTCCCAGTCCGGCAGTCCGCGGCCGGCACCTGCGGTTGCTGATGACATTCATGATGGTCTCCCCTCGACCATCCCAGCGTAGACACAGAAGATTGTGCAGCTCAGGGCCATAAGTCACCACCGTTTCTGCGGTCCCTGGACTAGAGTCATTCCTACCACTGCAGGAACGCAGACCGGCCGACGACGCCCGGAACCCCCGGGGCGCTGCTGGCGTCTGCCACAGACCCATAAGGGGTTCATACATGCGATACGTAGTCGGTTATACGCCCACTGAACGCGGCGCGGACGCCGTTGCCCTGGCTGCGGCCATGGCCCGGGCACAGGGAGCGCATCTTGACCTTGTCTATGTGGTGGACCGGCACACGCCCTATCCGGCCGTGAAACCGGAAGGAAGCCGCGCCCAGACCGCGGAACAGCATATCCACTCGGCGGAACGAGAGGGTATGGCCCTGGTTCCGGAAGGGCTGGAGGCGCACTTTCACGTCCGCCAGGCGGACTCGTTCGCCGCGGGGCTCATCGACGCGGCACTCGAGTACCGGGCCGGCCTGATCGTCGTCGGCGCCGCCAGCAACGGCCTCTTCAAGCGGCACACCATAGGCAGCGTGGCCAACGCGCTCCTGCACGCCGCCCCGGTTCCGGTGGCACTGGCGCCGCGCGGTTACCGCCGGACCGAACCCATCACGCGCCTGACCCTCGCCGTGGGCCAGCGCCCCGGGGCAGAAGCGGCGATCGACGTCGCAATAGAATCCGCCGAGCGCCGCGGCGTTCCGCTCCGGCTGGTCTCCCTGGTGGAACTGGACGTCGACGAGGAGGGCGGGGAGAACGTCAACGCTGCCCACATCCATGCCAATACCGTGCTCGCCGCCGCCGCGCACCGCCTGCCGGAGGGCCACCACGTCAGTGTGGAGGTCGCCCACGGGCGCACGATCGAGGAAGCGATCGACGACCTGGAATGGGACGACGGCGAGGTCATGATCGTGGGATCCTCCCGTCTGGCGGAGAAATACAAACTCTTCATCGGCAGTACCGCCAACAAGGTGCTGCGCGCCCTCCCGGTGCCGATGGTGGTTGTGCCGCGCGACTACCAGCGGGTGGATACCTTCCCGGAGGTCTAATTCCCGGAGGTCTGATTCCCGGAGGTTTGGGGCCGCGGGGCCAGGACCGCCCAGTACGCCGGAATGCTGCCGGGCGGTCCGCCGGTCTCCATCGGCACCGTTGCCAGGACACCGGGACCTTCCGCGATGAGGGTCCAGTGCCGTTCGGGAAACGCCCGCGAGCGTTGCCTGGGGCCGAAATGGCCCGGTTTCGGCAGGGCAGAAATTGCCTGGCGCAGCGGTCCCGGGATCCGCTCGCCTGTGGCGCCCAGGCCCCGAAGATAGCTCAGCGCCCCGCCCGGGACATTTGTCTCCACCAGGTAAATCCGTCCCTGGGTGCCGAGGAGCGCTTTGATGGAATCCGCAAGGCGTGCCTTGCGCCGCCGGCTAAGGACGTGGAAGACACCGCGGACAAAGACATTGACGTCGCCGAGTTCGTGCGCGAGCGCGGCCGCGGCGGCCGGCCGGGTGGCGTCCAGGCTCCGGAAGCTGAGGCCCAGGACGTGCGCGTGGGCGGACTGCGCCGCGGCCACGGCCGCAGGCGAGACATCGACGCCCATCACCGAGGGGAAGACCTCGACGAGCCGGCATGAGAGGGCTCCGTTCCCGCAGCCGAGATCGACCACCGGAAGGCTGGTGTCCATCAGGGCCGCCAGGGCCCGCAGATGCTGCCTTACTTCGTCGTCGCCGGCGGTCGAAGTGTCCCAGATGATCGGTTCCGTGAGCACTCCTTGCGACACTCCGCGCCAGAACTCGTCCCAGCGCCGGTCCGGGCGCCGGGGGCGGTGCAGGGACAGGGCCACCACCCGGGCCACCATCCGGAGCGTGTCCGCCGCCTTGTGCGTGCCTGTGTTTTTCGTGGCTGTCTTCGGCGTACCTGTGTTTCTCGTGTCCCCCGTACCGGCTCCGCTCATGCGGCTGCACCGTCCCTGTGCGCCAGAAGGTCCGTCATGTCCGCAACGGGCAGGGGCCGGCTGAAGAAATATCCCTGGCCGAATTCACAGTCCAGGTGCCGCAGGCGGTCCGCCTGCTCCCGGTCCTCGATACCCTCGGCCACGGCACCCAGGCCGGCGGAATGGATCAGCTGCAAGATGGCCGCGACGAAGGTCTCCTGCTGCCGGTCCGTGGTCAGCCCGTCCAGGAGGGACTTGTCGATCTTCGCCTGCGAGGCAGGGAGGGTGCGCAGGTAGCTGATGGAGGAATAGCCCGTACCGAAGTCGTCGATCTCGATCCGGACGCCAAGGTCATTGAGCGACTGCATGGTGGCTGCCACTTCCGGACCGCCGCGCATGATCGCGGTCTCGGTGATTTCAATTGAGATGTGGCGCGGTTCGACGCCGTGCCGGACCAGCAGGTCTTCGACATACGGTGCCAGATCGACATGGTGCAGGTCCGCCGGTGAGAGATTGATGTGGGTGCTGAAGTCCGCCGGAAGCCCCGGATCGGACTTCCATCGTCCGGTTTGCGCGATGGCGTTCCGGAGCACCCAGTGGCCGATTTCTACCGTGAGCCCGGCCTCGTCAGCGGCGTCGAGGAACGTATCCGGCGCCAGCAGCCCCAGGTCCGGGTGGCGCCACCGGATCAGGGCCTCCGTCCCGGCAATCGTCCCCGTGCGCAGATCCATGATGGGCTGGTATTCCAGCTCGAGCTCGTCCGTTGCCAGCGCCGTCCGGAGCTCGGCCACCAGGTGAACCCGCTGCTTGGCGGCCTCGTGCATGGCCGCGGAAAACACCAGGAGGGTGTCCCGGCCGCGCTTCTTGGCCTCATGCATGGCGATGTTGGCATCGCGGATGAGCTCCTCGCTGCTCAGCCCGGGTTCGCCCAGCCGCACCCCGGTTCCGGCCGTCAGGGCGACCGCGACGCCGCCGGCAACGATTCTGTCCTTCAGCGATTCGCTAAGGCGGGACGCGATCTCCAGCACGGCGTCCGGTTCCTGGTCCACCACGAGCACGGCGAACTCATCGCCGCTGAGGCGTGCGATCAAGTGACGGGCCCCGGCCGCGGCGCCCAGCCGCAGGGCTGCCTCCCGCAGGACGGCGTCCCCGGCCGCGTGGCCAAGGCTGTCATTGATGAGCCGGAAGGAGTCGAGGTCCAGCAGGATGAGCGCGGGCTGGGGGCCCCGGCCGGCTCCGGTGACGGCCTCGGCCACTTTTTCCTGCAGCAGCGAGCGGCTGGCCAGCCCCGTCAACTCGTCAGTGTTGATCACGCGCCGGAGTTCGGCTTTGGCCGCTTCCAAGAGCGCGGTCCGCTCGGCGACCCGGACTTCCATGTCTTCGTACATGCTTTGAAGCTCTTCAGCGAGCAGGTTGATGCCGGTCGTGACAGCGTCGATGCCGTCCCGTGCCGGTGAGACCTCCAGACGGTTTGAAAGATCGCCCGAGGACAGCACGACGATGCCGTCTACGAGTTCCTCGAGGCGGCGGTCGTCATCACGCCCCGTCATGGCCCTGCGATATCAGCCAGCGGACCGCCTCATCGCGGTCGGTGAAAAAGCGCGTGGGGACCGGTGCCGAATTGACGCCCAGGAAGAAGTTGGCGAGAACCCGGTCAACGGCGGACGCGCCCAGCAGCGCGATGGCCGACGCGTCACAGCGTTTGGCGAACACGGCCCGCGCGGCCCGGCTGACGGATTCCGTGGTGGCCATGTCGATCAGCAGCGGCGTGGGCCGGCCGTCGCACATGGCATTGACCCGATCCATGGCGAGTTGGGCATTCGGGGCGTCAATGACGATGCCCCGGGCCCACTCGAGGCGCAGGATTCCGCTGCTGTCGAAGCCCAGGGACGAGATATCCCGGCCGCCCGGAGTCTCAAGATCGTTTTCTGGCACCAGCAATCCTTAATTCCGCCCCAACGTGTCCTTCATGATGACACTAACGCACGGCGGCCCTGGTGCGCAGACGGCTAACCCGCCGGGGCAGTCCTGCTAGGCGGCGGCGCGGGCCCGTTTCCGGATCATGGAGTTCTTCCCGGCCGCCAGCAGCATGTCCACCGTCAGCACGAGCAGTGCCAGCCACACGACGCCGAAGCCAATCCAGCGGTCCAAAGTCATGGGTTCCTTGAACACCACAAGCGCCACAATGAACTGCAGCACGGGTGCGAAGTACTGCAACAAGCCGATGGTGGTCATGGGCAGCCGGCGGGCAGAGGCCCCGAAGAACAGCAGCGGCACGGCGGTGATGACACCCGATGCGACCAGCAGCCAGAAGTGCCCGGCGCCGTTGGACGCCAGCGTGGCCGCACCGCTGACCGCGAGCACAATCATGGTGGCCGCAGCCGGCGGGGCCAGCACGATCGTCTCCACGGTGAGACTGGTGATCGCGTCCGCCCGCGGGCCGACACGCTTCTTGACGAAGCCGTACAGGCCAAAGCTCAGCGCGAGCGTCAGGGCGATCCAGGGGAGCTTGCCGTAGGAGACTGTCAGCACGCCCACCGCGATAAAACCGATGCCGACGGCGGCCCACTGCAGCGGCCTCAGCTTTTCCTTCAGTACAAAGACCCCCAGCAGCACCGAGACCAGCGGGTTGATGAAGTAGCCCAGGGAGGCCTCTACGGCCTGGCCGGTGGTCACGCCGTAGGTGTAGGTCAGCCAGTTCACCGCGATCAGAGCCGCGGCGATGGACAGCGGGCCGATCACCGCGCGGTTCCGGAACGCAGCAGCCAGCACCCGCCAGGAGCGCGTGACGGTGATCAGCAGGACGCAGAACACGAGGGACCAGACCACCCGGTTGGCGACGATTTCGATCGCGCCGGCAGGCTGGAGCGCATAGAAGTACAGGGGCAGCAGTCCCCACAGCCCGTACGCGCCGATCCCGAACAGGATCCCCGGCGTCGTTTCCTTATCTACCGGCGCGAGTCCGGCCGGCGGCAGCGGCGCCGGGCGCCCTGCAGGTGCTGGGACGCGCGGGTCGGTCGGCGGGGCGGGGGAGAAGGATCGTTCGGGCTTAGGCACAAGACCAATAACACCACCTGCACGGCGCCTATTCCTACCAACCGGGCCACAGGCCGCCCGGCGACATTTAGAATAGGGGCCTGTGCGCTGCATGTACTGGCGCTGTCCCTAAGACTCAGAAGGGCTCCCGGTGTCCAACTCGGCCGAATCCACATCCACTCGTCCCCTCCGCGTCGCCATTGTCGGCGCGGGTCCGGCCGGCGTCTACGCCGCGGACATCCTGACGAAGTCCAATGAGGTCAAAGACGGCGACGTCGAGGTCAGCATCGATCTCTTCGAGGCATACCCGGCGCCGTACGGCCTGATCCGCTACGGGGTGGCTCCTGACCATCCCCGGATCAAAGGCATCGTCAACGCCCTGCACAAAGTCCTGGACCGCGGCGACATCCGGTTCCTTGGCAACGTCACCTACGGCCGGGACCTGACGCTGCATGACTTCCGCGCCTTCTACGATGCCGTCATCTTCTCCACGGGAGCCATCAAAGACGCCGAGCTGGACATTCCCGGGATCGGGCTCGAGGGTTCCTTTGGCGGGGCCGACTTCGTCTCCTGGTACGACGGCCACCCGGACGTGCCGCGGGACTGGCCGCTGGAGGCGAAGGAGATCGCCGTGATCGGCAACGGCAACGTGGCCCTGGACGTGGCCCGCATGCTGGTCAAGCACGCCGATGAACTCCTGGTCACCGAAATCCCGGACAACGTCTACCGGGCCCTCAAGGACTCGCCGGTCACCGACGTCCATGTCTTCGGCCGCCGCGGGCCGGCCCAAGTGAAGTTCACCCCGCTGGAGCTGCGCGAACTCAGCCACGCCAAGGACGTGGACATTGTGCTGTATCCGGAGGACTTCGAGTTCGACGAAGCCTCGGATGAGGCCATCCGCAACAACAACCAGATCCGGACCATGGTCAACACCCTGACCAACTGGCTCGTCGAGGACCACGCCGAAGCCGAGGAACCGTCCTCGCGACGGCTGCACCTGCACTTCCTGCACAGCCCGGTCGAGATCCATGACGACGCCGCGAATCCCGGCAAAGTCGCCGGCATCAAGTTCGAACGCATGCAGCTCGACGGCACCGGGAACGTCAAGGGCACCGGAGAATTCCTTGACTACCCGGTCCAGGCCGTCTACCGGGCAATCGGCTACCACGGTTCGCCGCTGGATGAGCTGGAGTACGATGCCCGCCGCGGCGTTGTCCCCAACGAGGGCGGCCGTGTCCTCGACGCCGAGGGGAAGCCGGTCCCCGGGATCTACGCCACCGGCTGGATCAAGCGCGGACCCGTCGGGCTGATCGGCCACACCAAGGGTGACGCGCTGGAGACCATCGGCTACCTGCTGGAGGACCGGCTCACCTTGCCGCCGGCGCAGAACCCGGACCCGCAGGCCATCATCGATCTGCTGCAGGAACGCGGCATCCAGTACACGACCTGGGAAGGGTGGATCAAGCTCGATGCCCACGAGCTCGCCCTCGGTGCGGAGTGGTCGGCTGCGGAGAACGCCAACGGGATTGAGCGGGAGCGCATCAAGGTAGTTCCGCGCGAGGAGATGATTGAGATTTCCCGCGACTAGCCTGTCCCGTCAGCGGCGCCCGGACGTAGAATTTCACGCACAAGGACTGCGCGGCGGACGCTATACCGCCGTGCTGCAAACCCCGTGCTGTAACCGTCGTGGTGTGACGTGTGACGTGACCCCGTGCTGTGTTTCCCTGCCGCGATTCCCCTTCGGGAGGTGCCGTGGACGAACAACTCCGGTGGATGGATGCCACGGAGCAGGCCGACCTGGTCCGCTCCGGCCAGGTCAGTGCCGCCGAACTCCTCGCCGAGGCACGGGACCGCATCAGGGAACTCAACCCGGTGGTGAATGCCGTGATCGCCGGGCTGGACACCGACACCCCCGACGCCACCCCGGCAAACGGCAGCACCCCCACCGACGACCTTCCGTTTGCCGGGGTGCCGTTCCTGGTCAAGGACCTCGCGCTGGAAATCGCCGGGACGCCGTTCTCCGAAGGCTCACGCTGGCTCGCCGGAAACGTCTCCGGCCACAGCCAGGAACTCGCGCGGCGCTTCCGCCAGACGGGACTGGCCATCATCGGCAAAACCAATACGTGCGAGTTCGGACTGAGCCCGCACTGCGAACCGGTCCTGCACGGCGCAACCCGCAACCCCTGGGACCTGTCCCGCTCCACGAGCGGATCCAGCGGCGGGTCGGCGGCCGCCGTCGCCGCCGGGATCGTCCCGATGGCCCATGGCAACGACCTCGGCGGGTCGCTCCGGTATCCCGCGGCGTGGTGCGGGCTGGTCGGCCTGAAACCGACCCGGGGACGGGTGCCGCTAGGCCCGGAATACGGCGATGTCGTCGGCGGCCTCGCCGCCGAATTCGCCCTGACCCGCACAGTCCGCGACGCCGCAGCGCTGCTGGACGCCGTGGCCGGTCCGGCGCCCGGGGACCCCTACCTGGCGCCGCCACGGCCACGCCCCTATGCAGCCGAGGCCGTGACACCGCCGGGACAGCTCAGGATCGCGGCCACGGCCACTCCCAATCGCGGCCAGACTGTCCATCCTGACTACCTGCGGGCCTTCGACGCCGCCGTGCGCTTGCTGAGCGACCTGGGCCACGACGTCCAGGAAGCGCACCCCGAACCCCTGGACCGGGCGGGGCACCACGCCATCCGGGCCGTATACGCCGCCGCAGCCGCCTGGATCGAGGGCTACTGGACTCGGCGGCTGGGCCGGGGGCCCGAACCGGGGGAGGTGGAACCGTATACCGAGGTCCTGTTCGGGCGCGGCCGGAAGGTCAGCGCCGGGGATTACCTGCAGGGCGTTGAGGAGTTGCAACGCTTCAGCCGCCGGGTTGCAGGCTTCTTCCAGACCTACGATCTGTGGCTGACGCCGACAGTCGGCTGGCCGCCGCTGCCGCTCGGCACGCTGACGGCGACGGCGGAGGACCCCGTCCGCGGGGAACGGGAGGCCGGCCGCTTCCTGATGTTCGACGGCGAATACGCCAACATCACAGGCAACCCGGCCATGTCCGTGCCGCTGGGCACCGATTCCGCCGGGCTTCCCGTCGGGATGTCCTTCCTCGCCGGCTTCGGCGCCGAAGCGACCCTCTTCCGGCTGGCCGCCCAGCTGGAGCAGGCCAGCCCCTGGGCCGGGCGACGGCCTGCACTCAAGCAATCCACGTGAAGGAGACCCGCCATGTATCTGGGCACCATGTATCTGGGAATGTACAGCTTCCGCGGCGACCCGGCGGAGCTTCTCGCAGGCCACGACCGCTTGCTGGCCCTCCTGCCCGCCGGCCAGTTGGAGCTGCATCTGTGCGTGCAGACGGAGGACGGCATCGCCGTTCTGGACACGTGCCCGAGCCGGGAGGTCTTTGACCGTTTCAGCGGCGGCAGGGAATTCCAAGAGCTGATAGCGGCCGCCGGGCTGCCACGCCCCGAGATCCAGCACGTGGGCGAGATCAAGAGCTACGTCCTGCCGCCGGGAGCCGGCGCCTGAGCCCGCCCGGGCCCACCGGTGGAACAAAACGGTGCATTTCCAAACTCCCCGCACGGAACTAGACTGGGCCGGACGAGGCGGCCTCCGGCACGCCGTCGAGCCCGTCCGGTGGGAGTTCAATGAGGAATCTGGTCCATCCGGCAGCGCTGCTACCGCCAGCAGGCGGGGTCACCGCAGCGCTGCGGCAGAAGCATGCCAGTGCCGGGCACGAGGAACTGGATTCCCGGGGTCTCGTCTTTCCGGAGGACCTGCACCTGCCCGGGCTCAGTAGCCTGATCCAGGAGTCGTGGCGGCGTTCGGCGGAACTGCACGCCAACCCGGACAACCCCGAGGCCCCTCTGGCCATGGACCGCGAAGAACTTGAGGAATACCGCCGCCAGCACCCCTTGGCCGCCATCATGCCTGTGATCCATAAGCTTTTGGTCCTGCCAAGCCACGACAGCGGGATGCTGGTGGCCGTGGGGGACGAGGTCGGCCGGCTGCTGTGGGTCGAAGGCGACGCCGCCCTGCAGCGCCGGGCCGAAGGCATGATGTTCGTCCCCGGGGCTGACTGGTCCGAGGCGACGGTGGGCACCAGCGCCCCGGGCACCGCGCTGGCCCTGGGCCGGGGCATCCAGATCTCCGGCGCGGAGCACTATAAGCGTTCGGTGCATCCCTGGAGCTGCACGGCCGTGCCGTTCCACGACCCGGATTCCGGCGCACTGCTGGGGGTTGTGGACATCACCGGCACGGAGTCGGCCGTGGCCCCGCATACCCTGTCCCTTGTCGAGGCGACGGTCGCCGCTGCCCAGGCGCATCTGCGGGTGGAACGGCTCCAGCTGGCCGCCGCACGCCAGTCCTCGCCCTCCCGGAGGAGAAGCCCGGCCGCGCCGAAAACGGCCGGGGCATCGGCCGCTGGCAGCCTGTACCGGAACAGCCTCCAGCTGCTTGGCCGCGATCAGGCCCTGCTCAGCATTGACGGCCGCACCGTGTCCCTGTCCGCCCGGCACAGTGAGATCCTCGCCCTGCTCAGCACCCACCCCGAAGGGCTGAACGCCGAGGAGCTGTGCGCCCTCCTGTACCCCGGGGAGGCCTCCACCATGACGCTGCGCGCGGAGATGGTACGGCTGCGCAAAGTCTTGCAGCAGCTCAATCCCGAAGCCGTCCCGGCGTCACGCCCGTACCGCTTGCCGGTCGACCTCGTGCCGGACTCCGGACAGGTGCTGAGCTGCCTGCAACGCGGCGCTCACCGGATAGCGCTGGAAATCTACCGCGGCGCCGTACTGCCGCGCTCGGAGGCGCCCGGCATCGTGGAGCTGCGGGCCAGGGTTTCCGCGCTGATGCGCGAGGCCCTGCTGACGGACGGCAGTGCCGAGTCACTGCTGAAGTACGCCGAACTGCCCGAGGCAAAGGACGACGTCGACGTCCGGACCGCCGCGCTGAAGCTGCTGGCACCGCGCTCGCCCAAGCGTGCCGCCGTCGTCGCCGATCTGGAACGGCTGGACCGGGAACTGAGCGCCTGAAACGTCACGGCCCGGGGCACCGGACCGTGACCGGTCTCACATCGTTGCAACCTGACTGCAACCTTCGCGCCCCTAGGCTGAGGGCAACGGGGGCCGGCAGCGCCTTGCTGCCCCCTCTCTTGCACAGCAAAGGAGCTAGCAATGACTGTTTACGCCCAGCCCGGTACCGAGGGCTCGAAGGTCACCTTCAAGGACCGCTACGAGAACTGGATCGGCGGCGAGTGGGTTGCCCCGGTCAAGGGCCAGTACTTCGAGAACATTACCCCCGTGACAGGCAAGGCTTTCTGTGAGGTGGCCCGCGGCACCGCCGAGGACATTGAGCTGGCGCTGGACGCCGCGCACAAGGTTGCGCCGTCCTGGGGCAAGACCTCCGTGGCCGAGCGCGCCGCGATCCTGAACAAGATCGCGGACCGGATCGACGCGAACACCGAGATGCTCGCCGTCGCCGAATCCTGGGATAACGGCAAGCCGATCCGCGAAACCCTCAACGCGGACATTCCGCTCGCCGCCGACCACTTCCGCTACTTCGCCTCGGCCGTCCGCGCCCAGGAGGGCCGGCTGTCCCAGCTCGACGACGACACCACCGCCTACCACTATCACGAGCCCCTCGGCGTCGTCGGCCAGATCATTCCCTGGAACTTCCCGATCCTCATGGCCGTCTGGAAGCTCGCCCCGGCCCTCGCCGCCGGCAACGCCGTCGTCCTGAAGCCGGCCGAGCAGACCCCGTCCTCCATCCTGGTGCTGATGGAACTGATCAGCGACCTCCTGCCGGCCGGCGTCATCAACGTGGTCAACGGCTTCGGCGTCGAAGCCGGCAAGCCCCTGGCCTCCAGCCCGCGGATCCGCAAGATCGCCTTCACCGGCGAAACCACCACCGGCCGGCTGATCAGCCAGTACGCCTCCCAGAACCTGATCCCGGTCACGCTGGAACTCGGCGGCAAGAGCCCCAACATCTTCTTCAACGACGTCGCCGACACCAACGACGCCTTCTACGACAAGGCCCTTGAAGGCTTCACGCTCTTCGCCTTCAACCAGGGCGAGGTCTGCACCTGCCCGTCCCGCGCACTGGTCCAGGAAGGCATCTACGATTCGTTCATGGCCGACGCGCTGGCCCGCACGCAGAAGATCATCCAGGGCAACCCGCTGGATACCGAGACGCAGCTCGGCGCCCAGGCCTCCAATGACCAGCTCGAGAAAATCCTGTCCTACATCGACATCGGAAAGCAGGAAGGCGCCAAGGCCCTCACCGGCGGCGCCCGCGCCGAGCTCACCGGGGACCTGGCCGGCGGCTACTACGTCCAGCCGACCATCTTCGAGGGCCACAACAAGATGCGGATCTTCCAGGAGGAGATCTTCGGCCCGGTGGTGTCCGTGACGCGCTTCAGCGATTACAACGACGCCATGGGGATCGCCAACGACACCCTCTACGGCCTCGGTGCCGGCGTCTGGTCCCGCAACGGCAACGTTGCCTACCGTGCAGGCCGCGAGATCCAGGCCGGCCGCGTGTGGGTCAACAACTACCACGCCTACCCGGCCGGTGCCGCGTTCGGCGGGTACAAGTCCTCCGGCATCGGACGCGAGAACCACTCCATGATGCTGGACCACTACCAGCAGACCAAGAACCTCCTGGTCAGCTACAACGAGAACAAGCTCGGCTTCTTCTAAGCCGCACTGACCCGGGCGGGGCGGATCGGACGTGATCCGCCCCGCCCGCACCATGTCTGGCCACCCCCGGACGGGACATACCACCCACCACCCCCCGGAGTACACCAAACCCTGAATACGCCCTAAAGCTACGCCCCATATCTAGGCCCCAAAACTACGCAAGGATTTCGCCAATGACGACGACAATGCAAGCAGCTGTAGTAACTGAATTCGGCAAAGACCTCCAGATCCAGGACCTCCCTATTCCCTCCCCGGGCCGCGGTGAGGCGCTGGTCAAGGTCATCACCACCGGCGTCTGCCACACGGACCTTCATGCGGCCGAAGGCGACTGGCCGGTGAAGCCGACCCCGCCGTTCATTCCCGGCCACGAAGGCGTGGGCGAAGTCGTGGCCCTCGGCGAAGGCGTCACTGACCTGGCCGTCGGAGACCTGGTGGGCAACGCATGGCTCTGGTCCGCCTGCGGCGACTGCCAGTTCTGCCGGACGGGCTGGGAAACGCTCTGCGAGGCCCAGAAGAACGCCGGCTACAGCGTGGACGGCTCCTTCGGCGAGTACATGCTGGTGGACAGCCGCTTCGCTGCCCGAATCCCCGCCGGCTCAGATCCGGTGGAAGTGGCTCCGGTGCTCTGCGCGGGCGTCACCGTCTACAAGGGCCTGAAGATGACCGAGGCCAAGCCCGGCCAGTGGGTCACCATCTCCGGGATCGGCGGACTCGGCCACATCGCTGTCCAATACGCTGTGGCCATGGGGCTGCGGGTCGCGGCGGTGGACATCGCCGACGACAAACTCGCCCTGGCCAAGAAGCACGGTGCAGAGCTGACGGTCAATGCCCTGCACGAGGATCCCGCCGAAGTTATCCAGCGCGAAACCGGAGGATGCCATGGAGTCCTGGTCACGGCAGTGCACCCGTCAGCCTTCGGGCAGGCCATTGGGATGGCCCGGCGCGGCGGAACGATCGTGTTCAACGGGCTGCCGCCGGGCGACTTCCCGGCGCCGATCTTTGAGATTGTGCTCAAGGGGCTGACGGTCCGGGGCTCCATTGTGGGCACGCGGCAGGACCTTGAGGAGGCCCTCGACTTCTACGCCCAGGGCAAGATCCACCCCACGGTGTCCACGAGGGCGCTTTCCGAAGTGAACGCCGTTCTTGATGAGATGAAGCACGCCAAGATCGACGGCCGTGTGGTGCTGAGGTTCTGATGAAAGAAGGACGCTGATGTCGGAGACCAAGCTCGACGCCGCCGTGACCCGCCCGGGGGAAGACTTTTCCCGCGTGGCGCTCACCCCGGAGGCTGTGGGCCTGTTGCGCAAGCTGTGGGTGCAGCACGGCCCGCTGATGTTCCATCAGTCCGGCGGCTGCTGCGACGGTTCCTCGCCCATGTGCTACCCGGCCGGGGAGTTCATCACAGGGGACTCGGACGTGTTGCTTGGCCTGTTCGATATTTCGGACGGAATCCAGCCCCAGCCGGTGGAATTCTGGATGTCGCGGGAGCAGTTCAACTACTGGAGCCACACGCACCTGACGGTCGACGTCGTCCCCGGCCGGGGGAGCGGTTTCTCGGTGGAGGCCCCGGAAGGCAAACGGTTCCTGATCCGCTCGGCGCTGATGGAAAACTGGCCGGTCTGAGCCGGAACGGCGGAGCGTAGGGCTCACCGCGAGAGATGTGGGCCGTGCCGGCAACACCGGCACGGCCCACATCCGCGTCTCACTATATGGGACAAATCGGGCCGTCCAGTGGATGGACACTACACTAGATAGGTCTGTTTCCAAACCAGTTATCGAGATTGCGGACTTTCCTATGAACCTTTTCCGGACCAAATCCATCGAGCAGTCCATGTCCGACGCCGATGAGCCCGGACGCAAGTTGAAGCGCTCGCTCAGCACGTGGGACCTCATGATCATGGGGGTCGCGGTCGCCGTCGGCGCCGGGATCTTCTCGGTTGGCGCCAAGGCCGCCGCGAATTTCGCCGGGCCGGCCGTGACTATTTCCTTCGCGATCGCCGCCGTCACGTGCGCGCTCGCCATCATGTGCTACGCCGAGTTTGCCACGGCCATCCCGGTGGCGGGCTCCGCCTACGTCTTCACCTACGCGACCATGGGGGAAATCCTCGCGTGGATTATCGGCTGGAACCTGATCCTGGAACTCTTCACAGCCGGTGCCGTGATCGCGAAGTACTGGGGCATCTACCTCAGCAAGGTCTTTGCGCTCATGGGAGTCGACGTTCCGCCGTCGATCTCCCTGGGCGGCGTTGACCTCTACTGGGGTGCCTTCCTGATCGTTGCCATCTTCACTGTGCTGCTGGTCCTCGGGACCAAGCTCTCCGCCCGCGTCGGCAACATCTTCACGCTCATCAAGATCGCGGTGGTGCTCTTCGTGATCGTGGTCGGCTTCACCTACGTGAAGTTCGAGAACTACGCTCCGTTCGTGCCGGCCTCCGAGCCGACCGGCGGCACCGGAACCGCCGACGTCCTCAAACAGTCCTTCTTCGGCTTCCTCACCGGTGCGGCCCCTGCCCAGTACGGCACACTCGGCATCTTCGCCGGCGCCGCCCTGGTCTTCTTCGCCTTCATCGGCTTCGACGTCGTCGCCACCTCCGCCGAAGAGGTCAAGAACCCGCAGAAAACGCTGCCGCGCGGCATCTTCGGCGGCCTTGCGATCGTCACGGTGCTCTACATCCTGGTGTCCCTGGCCCTGACCGGCATGGTGTCCTACACCAAGCTCGCCGAGGCCAAGAACCCGACCCTTACCACCGCTTTCGAGGCCGTCGGCAACACCGACGCCGCCAAGGTCATCGCCTTCGGCTCCCTCGTGGGCCTCACCACCGTCATCATGGTGCTCCTCATGGGCCTGTCCCGCGTAGTCCTGGCCATGAGCCGCGACGGCCTGCTGCCGCGATCCCTGTCCAAAACCAGCACCATCCGGGCGACGCCGGCCCGCCTCCAGATCATCTGCGGCGCCGCCGTGGCTATCGTCGCCGGCTTGACCAACGTGGACCTGCTCGAGGAAATGATCAACATCGGCACGCTCTCCGCCTTCGTGATGGTGAGCCTGGGCATCCTGGTCCTGCGCAAGAAGCGCCCGGACCTGAAGCCGAGCTTCCGCGTCCCGTTCGGCAAGGTGCTCCCGGTTGTCTCGGCCGTGCTGTGCCTCTACCTCATGACGAACCTCGCCGTGGAAACCTGGATCTTCTTCGCGATCTGGCTCGTGATTGGCATCGCGATCTACTTCGCCTACGGCCAGCGCCACTCCCGCCTGAACGAAAAGTTCGCGGCGGCCCGGGCCTCCGTGAATGGCCCTGCCAAGGACGGCGCCGTCACCGCCGCCCCGGCAAACGAGGAAGACGCGCTCACCCGCTCCTGATCGGGAAATGCCGGTCCCGACAAATCGAAGTCGCCGGAGACCTGCGAATTCGCCGACAACTTCCGGCGAATTGGCAAGGCTCCGGCGACTTCAGCGTTGGACCGTCCGGTTCGGGAGGCTACAGCCGGCGGACGCGGAGGACCCCGGCTCCCTAAGATGGAGACATGGCCCGCCCAGCAAGACCGGAACGCAAATCAGAACTGTTGTCGGCGATTCTCGACTACCTCATGGACAAGACGCTGGCGGAGCTGACGTTTCGAAGCCTCGCCGACGGGCTGGGTGTCAGCAGCTACGTTCTGGTGTACCACTTCGGCCACCGTGAACAGCTGATCAACGAGATCATCCGCGGCATCGAATCCCGGCTGGACAGCATCCGTGCCACCGACGTCCGGGACATCGACAGGGATGCCTGGCGGGCCTTCCTCCTGGAGTCCTGGCAGTGGACCATGGCGCAGCGCAACCGGCACCTGGCCCGGCTGGAATTTGAGGCGACGGCGCAGGACGTGGTGGCGGCTGTGCCGCGCGGCACAGCCCAGGAGCACTTCCGCATGCTGCACGAGAAGTCCCGGGACTGGCTCGTCATCCAGGGGATCCGGCCAGAGTTCGCCGACACCGACGCACGTCTCTTCACCGCCGCGTTCTATGGGCTGCAGTTCGACTTTGTCGTCAACAACCAGCCCGAGGAAGCCACCGAGGCCTTCGAGCTGATGATGCTGGTCTTCTTCAACAACCTCGACCGGCGGCTCGCCACCGACGGCCAGCACATCTGACGCTGAAGACCGGGGTCCAGGTCAGGGAGCCGCGTAACGGCCGACCCACTCCACCAGGGGACGGAGCTCCTCCCAGCGCCGGGCCACTTCCGCCACGGCCCCGGGCCCCGCAAGCCAAGCGGGCTGCCCCACGTTCTCGCCGGCCGTGAGGGACTTGTGTTTGAGCAGCTCCGCCCTGGGGTGGTCCTTGTCGAAGCCCCGCGGCACGGTCTTCAGGCTTTCGCCTTCCACGGCGAACCCTGCGGCCTCGACGTGGCGCACGATTTCCTGCAAGGCCTCTCCGCTGGCGGGGTCGTCCACGGCACCGCGAAAGCGTGCCAGCTGGGCCGGGGTGTGGGTGTGACAGCCGCCGCCGATGAGGAGGCCGTCGGCACTGAGCTGGACGTAGAAACCCACTCCCTCCGCCAGCGCTGCGAACGCTCCCTGCGCCGTCTTGTAGGGCGACTTGTCCGGCGAGAAGCGGACATCCCGGTTGGGTCGGAAGAGTTTCGCCGGGCCGAACCGGGGTTCCAGCTCGGCGAGCAGCTCGGTCAACGGCCCCTTCACCGCGGCATCGTAGACCGGCTTGTGCTCCAGCCACCAGTCCCGGTTGTTGTTCTGTTCAAGCTCGGAATAGAACCGGAAGGCGTCATCCGGAATGCCTGCAAATGCGGTCATGGCTAAATCCTAGGGATCTGCCGCGTCTCGTGGCGAGGGCCGCGAGCACCTATGTGGAAAACGGCAAAACGCCCCGCCACGGATCTCCGGAGGATTTCCGTGGCGGGGCGTTCATGGGCTCAGCCGGTCACAAACGGGCCTTGCTGATTAGACCTTGTTGGCGGCCTCGGCGTCGGACTCAACCTGGCCGGCACCCAGGTTGGCGCGCAGCTTGGCGCCGAACTCAGCGTCGACGTTGGTCCAGTACTGGATGGCGCGTTCCTTGATGTCGGCGTTCTTGACGCCGCCGACGGCACCCGTGACGGTGTCCAGCAGACGGGCCTTCTCGCCGTCGTTGAACACCTCGCGGTACAGCGTGCCGGCCTGGCCGAAGTCGCTGTCCTCCGCATGCAGGGCGTGCGCGGAGAGGGTCAGTTCGCCGTCGTTCTCCCAGCCGCCGCCTGCAACCGCGGGCTCCACGGCAGCGGGGCCACCGACGGAGTTCGGTGCGTAGACCGGAACAGACGGGGCGTTGAAGTGGTAACGTCCCGCGCCGTCCTGGCTGTAGTTGTTGACCTGGTTCTTGGGCTGGTTCACCGGGATCTGGGCGTGGTTGGTGCCGACGCGGTAGCGGTGTGCGTCCGCGTAGGAGAAGATGCGGGCCTGCAGCATCTTGTCAGGGGAAGCGGCGATGCCCGGGACGAAGTTCGACGGCGCAAAGGTGGCCTGCTCGATCTGCGCGAAGTAGTTCTCCGGGTTCTTGTTCAGCTCCATGGTGCCGACCTTGATCAGCGGGTAGTCCGAGTGCGGCCACACCTTGGTGAGGTCGAACGGGTTGAAGCGGTACGTCTTGGCGTCCTCGTACGGCATGACCTGGACGTGCAGGTCCCAGGAGGGGAAGTTGCCGGCGGCAATGTTCTCCTGGAGGTCGCGGATGTAGAAGTCGCCATCAGCACCGGCCAAGGCCTCGGCTTCGTCGCCGGTCATGGACTTGACGCCCTGGTTGGACTTGAAGTGGTACTTGACCCAGAAGCGCTCGCCTTCGGCGTTGATCCACTGGTAGGTGTGCGAGCCGTAGCCCTGCATTTCACGCCAGGAAGCCGGGAGGCCGCGGTCGCCCATGAGCCACGTGACCTGGTGGGCGGACTCGGGGGAGAGCGTCCAGAAGTCCCACTGCATGTCGGCGTCGCGCAGGTGGGTGCCCGGGAGGCGCTTCTGCGAGTGGATGAAGTCCGGGAACTTGATGCCGTCGCGGATGAAGAACACCGGAGTGTTGTTGCCGACGAGGTCGTAGTTGCCCTCGGTGGTGTAGAACTTCACGGCGAACCCGCGGGGGTCGCGCCAGGTGTCGGGGGAGCCTGCCTCGCCGGCGACGGAGGAGAAACGGATGAGCATGTCCGTCTCGGTGCCGGGCTGGAACAGGGCGGCCTTGGTGTACTTCGAGACGTCCTCGGAGGTCTTGAAGGTACCGAAGGCGCCGCCGCCCTTGGCGTGGACAACACGCTCCGGGACGCGCTCTCGGTTGAACTGCGCGAGCTTCTCGATCAGGTAGTGATCGGTCAGGATGATCGCACCGTCGGCGCCGACGGACTTGGAGTGGGCGTCGGAAGTGACGGGAGCGCCGGACTGTGTCGTGGACACGGCGGGCACAGAGATGTTCTCAGTCATCATTCTCCTTTGGTTGGGTTTGTTAGTTTCGTTCGGAGGGAAGTTGTTGGGTGCGCTGGCAGTCCTGGCAGATGCCCTGGTACAGCACGTCCGCGATCTGGATGGTCATCGGCTTGGCGTTCGCGTCCCAGTGCGGGGTGAGGCAGGGCGCGTGGCCCACGGCGCATTCGACGTCCTCCACCCGGCCGCAACTGATGCAGACGGCGTGGTGGTGGTTGTCGCCCACCCTGGTTTCGTACAGCGCGGGGGAGTGCGGGGGTTCGAACCGGCGCAGCATGTGCAGATCGGTGAGGTCGCCCAGGACCACATAGACGGACTGGGCGGTCAGGTCCGGCAGTTCCTGCCGTGCGGCGGCAAGGATCGCCTCCGCCGGCGAATGCGGGTGATGTTCGACGGCGGCCAGCACGGCCAGGCGCTGCTTGGTCACCCGACGGCCGTGGGCACGCAGGGCGGCCGCCCATGCGTCGTGGCTGCCCGTGGAATCCGTCATGGTCCCATTCAAGCACTTATTATGACTGCCTCACAATAAGGCACGGCTAACTACGTCCGTCCGCGTCACAAGCCGCCCGGGCCGCCGCTAGAGTTGCCCGGTGGGGAAATTTCTGGCGGACATGACGCCGTTGCGCGAAAGTCCGGCCTTCCGCCGTCTGTGGCTGGGGTCCTCCGTGTCGGCCCTGGGCAGCCAGCTGACCGTGGTGGCCGTCAGCCTGGAGGTGTACCGGCTGACCCAGGACAGCCTGTACGTGGGCCTGCTGAGCATCTTCGCCCTCGTTCCGCTGGTGTTTGGGGGACTGCTGGGCGGCTCGATCGCCGACGCCCACGACCGCCGCACGGTCGCCCTCCTGGCCTCCTCCGTCCTCTGGCTGACCACCGTCGCCCTGGCCCTGCAGGCGTGGCTGCAGCTGGGCAACGTGTGGCTGCTGTACGTCCTCGTGGCGGTGCAAAGCGGTGCCCAGGCCATCAACCAGCCGGCCCGCAGCGCCATCATCCCGGCCCTGGTCCGCAAGGAGCTGCTGCCGGCCGCCAACGCCCTGAGCATGATGAGCTTCGGCCTGACCATGACCGCCGGGCCGCTCCTGGCCGGCGTGCTCGTGGCCTGGATCGGTTTCGGCTGGACATACACAATCGACGTCGTCAGCTTCGCCTTTGCGTTCTGGGCGCTCCTGAATCTGCCGCCCATGCCGCCCGGGAAGCATGCCAGGCCGGCCGGGCTGCGTTCCGTGGTGGAGGGCTTCCGCTTCCTTGGCACCCGGCCCAACCTTCGCATGACGTTCGTGATCGACCTTGTGGCCATGATCTTTGCCCAGCCGCGAGCGCTGTTGCCTGCCATCGGCGCCCTGATGATCGGCGGCGGTGAGGCAACGGTAGGGATCCTGCTGGCCGCCATGGCCGTGGGGGCGTTCCTGTCCGGCCTGTTCTCGGGGCCGCTGGGCCGGGTTCGCCGGCAGGGTGCCGCCGTCGTGTGGTCCGTGATGGGCTGGGGTGCTTCCATCGCGGCGTTCGGCCTGGTGGTTGTCCTCGCGGGGCATACCGGCAGCGGCGGCGTGACGGTGTGGCTGCTGCCCGCCGCCTTGTGCTGCGCGCTCGCCGGCATCGCGGATTCCGTCAGCGCCGTCTTCCGCACCACCATCCTGCAGGCCTCCACACCGGACCACCTGCGCGGACGGCTGCAGGGTGTGTTCGTGGTGGTGGTGGCCGGTGGACCCCGGATCGGGGACATGCTGGCCGGCGGCGCGACTAAACTGTGGAACGAGGGATGGGTCCTGCTGCTCGGCGGCGCGCTATGCATTGCCGTGGCCTGGACGGTGGCCCACCTGCAGTCGGGATTCCTGCGCTACGACGCGCGGAACCCGGTGCCGTAGCGGTTCGTTTTCCTTGGTAGGACTGTGAACTGCAGGTCAGTGACATACGGGTCATCAGGAGGACCAGTGCATCAGCATCACAACGGACTGAAGACCGCGGCCCTTTTCGGGGTCCTGTGGGCGGTGCTGTTGGGTCTGGGCGCTTTCATCGCGGCCGGGACGCGCAGTGCCGCGCCGATCTGGATCATGGCCCTGGTCGGCATCGGGACCACGGCCTATGGGTACTGGAACAGCGACAAGCTGGCCATTCGTGCCATGCAGGCGTATCCCGTCACGGAGGCCGAGGCGCCCCAGCTCTACCAGATCGTCCGGGAGCTGTCCGGCCGGGCCAACCAGCCGATGCCGCGCATCTACGTCTCGCCCACCATGGCGCCGAATGCCTTCGCCACCGGCCGGAACCCGCAGAACGCCGCCGTCTGCTGCACCGAGGGCATCATGAGGCTGCTGGACGCCCGCGAACTGCGCGGCGTCCTGGGCCATGAACTGATGCATGTCTACAACCGGGACATCCTGACGGCGTCGGTGGCCGCCGCCGTCGCCGGCGTCATCACGTCGGTGGCGCAGATGATGCTGCTGTTCGGCGGCGGGGACCGTCGCAACGCGAACCCGTTTGCCGCGATCGCCATGGCATTGCTGGCCCCGTTCGCTGCCTCCCTGATCCAGATGGCCATCTCCCGAACGCGTGAGTACGACGCCGACGAGGACGGATCGTCGCTGACCGGCGATCCGCTGGCGCTCGCCTCCGCCCTGCGCAAGATCGAACAGGGCGTGCAACTGGCGCCGTTGCCGCAGGACCAGAAGCTGGTGAACGCCTCGCACATGATGATCGCCAACCCGTTCCGCGGCGCAGGCGTGGCCAAGATGTTCTCCACCCACCCGCCGATGGCGGAGCGGATCGACCGGCTCGAACGGATGGCCGGCCGCCCGCTCAGCTGACGCTGGCTGCGGTCTGGCGACGAGCGGATACGTTCGCGACACGCAAAAGAGCTGGCGACACCGGAGTTCCGGCATCGCCAGCTCTTTTGCGCGTCCTGAGGAAAATTGCGCCGGGGAGGGACCGCTAGCTGCGGAAGTTCACAAACTGCAGGTCGGCCTCATCGAAGCCCTTCAACAGGTTCATGGTTTCCTGGAGATCGTCGCGGGACTTGGACGTCACCCGGAGCTCGTCGCCCTGGATCTGCGACTTGACGGACTTGGGGGCCTCGTCGCGGATCAGCTTGTTGATCTTCTTGGCGAGGTCCTGGGCAATGCCCTCCTTGATGGAGGCCTCGAGCCGGAATTCCTTGCCGGAGGCGTAGGGCTCGCCCGTGTCGAGGGACTTCAGCGAGATGCCGCGGCGGATGAGCTTTGACTGCAGCACGTCGAGCACTGCCAGCACCCGCTCCTCGGAGTTGGCCTTCATGAGGATCTTCTCGCCGCTGAAATCGACTTCGGCGCCGACGCCCTTGAAGTCGTAGCGCTGGGCGATTTCCTTCTGCGCCTGGTTCAGCGCGTTGGCGACTTCCTGCTTGTCTACCTTGCTGACGACGTCGAACGTGGATTCGCCTGCCATGACTGTCCTCCTGATGGTTGCCGGGTGCCTGGTGAAAGGCCGGGATGTCTGCATTCCAGCCTAATACGGATACCCCCGATCCGGAGGCCTGCCGCCCGGGGCTACGTTTCACAGTCCGCTCATAGCTAACTCATTGCGGGAACGAAGCCGGGCTGAGCAGAGTTGCAAGGGTTGGAACCGACGCTGAAAGGCAAAGAGCATGCACCACAAAGCCGTCCGCTACGTCACCCGCACCACCGCCGCCGCTGCCAGCACCCTGGCCGCGACGGCGACGTCCGTTGCCGCCGCCGCGCTGGCGGCCTCCATTATTCTGAGCCCGGCCGCGGATGCCTCGGCCCGCCTGGACGGCGTCCACGCCGATCTGGCCCGCGCCGTTCAGCTGAACCAGGTCACTGCGGAGCAGGCGGCGCGTTTCGAGGCCCGGCTGGCCGGACGCATTCTCGGAGACGCCTGAATTTCCGGGCTTTTTGGCTCGCCAAGTCGCCGATTCGATTCTTCGGCGGAAGTTCTGTAAAGTTGTCTTGCCCGCGGGTTCTGGAAGCGGAACGGACTGGAAACAGACGTTCCGGGACGAGGAATCGCGAGTGATCTTCTTTTGAAGTTCGGCAGATTACCCGAGCGGCCAAAGGGGGCTGACTGTAAATCAGCTGGCAACGCCTACGGGGGTTCGAATCCCTCATCTGCCACCCAAGCAAAGGGCTCTACTTCCTAGCAATAGCAAGGAAGTAGAGCCCTTTGTCATTTCCCGGGCATGGTGTGTGGGCGCCTTGTGAGCGCGACTGCTCGTGAAACAGGCCACAAGCCACCACATGAGGCTTGCTTCGTGAGGATGCGTTATGGCTGCTGGTCGGTGGCCTTGGGTACGTCCTCCAGCACGGATCGGTCAAAGAAACGGACCTCGCCCGTTGCCTGGAAGAACACCGGAACTACAGAAGTGCTCGGGTCTTTGGACGTTTCGTATATCTCGGGCGCGCTCCCGTGTTTTCGCGCAATGGTTCCAACCATGTCGGTGCCGCGAACTCTGACGGTTCGATACTTGTAGCTGATGTGAACCCCTCCTAGTGAGTTGAGTCACACGTTACTCCACGAAGGCGGGCCAGGGGCCCGTTGTCGGAATTTGCGCCCAGGCGACGGGCCCGCCCTTCACCACAAAACCCCTGAATTTCCGGGGTCCGGCCTCTGACCTGCGACGCAAAGAGGATTCATTCCCTCTTCTGCCATAGTCCCGGATCTCTCCAGCGAGATTCGCGTGCCATTGAGTGGCGCGGGCCGGCGTGGCCCGGGTCAGTCCCAAGGACAGGCAGAATAGGCAACACGAAGACTGGCTCACCACGAATCACGCAGAGGACTTCCATTGGGGACAGAGACCACACTGCCAGGCTCCAAAAGGCCTGATGATAACGAAGTACTCCGCCATGGTAGTGAGATCATCTCCGCTAACGCCCAAAAAGCCCAGCAGGACAACTATCTCGCCCAACTCTTGGACCCGCTGCGACACAACCTGCTGTCACGCACCCGACCCATGCCCTCCGGTAAGTGCTTCCTCCGCCGCCCATCAAAGTACAAGTACTGGATGGGCTACCAGCTGGATCCGCTGCGGTGGATGGTCCACACGTTCAGTAACTCCCCAAACGCTGACGGCGGCGCCGAGGCACGGCAACTCGTGCAGTTGAACAATTTCGCCGCCTACCGCGCGAGCCTGTATACGAACTGGGATGAGGCGGGCTGGACGTGGAACGGTGCGAGCTGGGAAGACTCCGCACCGTTGGCCGGGCGCCGGGCCGCGACCCGCAGCGAGTACGCCCGATTCACCTTGCCGTTGGGCAGCCGTGCCGCCCTTCTGCGCTTCACCGCGCACTCGTCGAACGGGATTGCCGAAGTCCGAATGGTGGATGATCTGGGCGCCACCCATACACCGTTTGATCTGCTGTCGGGAAGGGCGATGCTGGAGGCCGGGCTGGTCACGCAGGGCGATATCGACGCGGAGAACATCAGATCCAGCGCCTATTACGTAAACCAGCACACATACGGCGCAAGCTCCGTCACGGACGTGGTCCTGTCCACAAACCTCGACGCTCAGCGGACCTACACCGTTACCGTTCTGGGGACTGGCGTGCCGAGGGCCGGTTCCATCCCCATTAATCTGGTTGGCAGTTCGTCGGCCGAGGTGGAATTTTCGGGGTGCGCAGCAACCCGGGCGGCAGTGTCGAAGGGGGCAGGCGGTACCCCGGCCCAGGGCAACGCATACTTCCGACTGACTGTTACGGATAGTGCCGCCGGCATCCACAACCAGCGGGTGGATATTACCCCTCGCATAACAGTCATTCCCGGTGTGGCGTACACGATGTCTGCCTATCTTCGGGCGGCTGGAATTGTTGGGGTATCCCTGCAGATGGTTTTTTTCGACTCCGGCGGCGCGGTAGTCGGCAACAGCTCCTACTCGCCCACGATCACCGGATCCACCTTTGTCCGCACCTCGGTAACTGCAACACCCCCGGCCGGGACAGTCAGCATGCTTCTCCGTATCGGCAATACGAACGCTACTGGCGTCGGTAGCACCATGGACTTTTACGGTGTGATGCTCGACCAGTCGGACACATTGCGCTCCTGCCCTGAAGGGGCGCCGGGGCCCCACATGACGGTAGCTGCCATCGGCCGCGACCACCCGACCCCGAACAGTCAGACGACGTGGGTCCTTGATGAGCAGCTGGGCGGCTCTGGAACTCGTGACCCGTCAGCTTGGGAATATGCCTTGGGCGTTGACATTGGCGGGACGGACTCCTACATCGGCAACCAACACGGTTACGATCGCCCAACGTCATGGACGGTCTACGCCGATGCCAAGACTCTCACGCCGCCCGTTGGCGCTATTTACACCTCGAACGGGTTCACGATCGAGCGGCTGTCGGATTTGTACCACCCTGGCAGCGCGAGCAAGGTGGGAACCGCGCGCGTCGTCTACAGCATGAGCGCAGCGGGAGGATTGCACGTGGACCGAAAGATCACGTGGGCCACCGACGGCTGGTACTACAACCCGTACATGGTGATGTGGCCGACCACGCTCGAACGCGTGTCCTGGGTGGGGGCCAATCAGACCTGGACCGCAGACCAGAACATCGGCAAGGCGCCTGCCGGCCAACTCGGCAAGCTCCCGTACCAGTTGTGCTACGCCTGGAACGCGGCCGGGAACTATGTTGCTCTGTGCGACTCGGGGCTCGAGGGCTTCCGCTCGTTCGCCTGGGGGACAGCCTACGCGTACTACGAGGACCGCAGTGCAACCCTGAAGAAGCTCTACGTCGCGCCGATCACGGACGGTGTTCGTCGACGTTTCGTAGCGGGCGACACCATGCAGGCTGCCAGCACCTATGCAGCCGGCAGGGTATCCAGCCCGGAGGCCACGCTGAAACGTTAGCGTCCACGCTTTCTTGGCCTGCGGATCCGCGGACCTCCGAAACCCGTGGCTCAGTCGGTCGGCGCATTCGGGATCGTCACTGTTGTACCGGCGGGCGGAATCCATTCGCCGCCGGTGAGCAAGTCCAGATTGGCCATCCGCAGTGCATGGAGCGGGACGCCGTAGCGGCTCGCGATGCCCGAGGGGGTGTCCCCGGGGACCGTCCTGTACAGCAGGCGTCCCTGGCCGTCCTGCCCGGTGACGTGGCCGCCGGCCCCCAGCTGCGGGACGTCCACGCCTCGGAGATCGACCACCTGCCCAGCGGCAAGCGGCACCGGTTCATTGAAGCTCCTGAGGATCTCGGGCGTCATCCGGAAGTGGGCGGCGATGCCCTCCCAGGTGTCGCCGTCGGCGGCCGTATAGCGCATGGGCAGGAAGTAACCGTTCATCTCCGTTGTCCCCGGCAGGACCGCCGGAGACGGGGAGGCTGCCGGAGATGCAGGCACCGCGGCCGCCGGCCGCCCCGCCGCGGGTCCGCCGGACGCGTCCGCACCGGAACCGCACGCGGTCAGCAAACCGGCCAAGAATGCGGCAAGAATCGCAGCGGCGGGCACGAGGCGACTGGCGCCGGGACCGTGACTCACGTTGGTGTCCTGTCATTCGGGGCCTCCCCCCGAGGCCCGCTGTCGCCGATTATTCCATACGTTTGATGAAACCTGTTTTCCGGTGGGCCCGTTGACCGGGTTAGGTATAGTGCCCGTCATGGACGATAAGGCGATCTTGCACCGTTACCTGAGCACTCGCCGCGCCGACCTCCTCGGCAAGCTTGAGGGCCTGAGCGAGTACGACGTGCGCCGGCCGCTCACTCCGACCGGCACCAACCTGCTGGGCCTGGTCAAGCACGTGGCCAGCGTCGAATTCGGCTACTTTGGCGAGGTCTTCGGCCGGCCCGGCAGCCTGGAGCTGCCGTGGCTTGCCGACGATGCAGAGCCGGATGCCGACATGTGGGCGGCCCCCGGCGAGACACGGGAGCAGATCGTGGAGTTGCACCGGTTCGCTGCCGCGCACAGCGACGCCACGATCGATGACCTTGCCCTAGACGCGCCCGGCGTTGTGCCCTGGTGGCCGGACGAGCGCAAGCACGTGACCCTGCACCAGATCCTCGTCCACATGTGCGTCGAGACCGCCCACCACCTTGGCCACGCGGACATCCTGCGTGAGCTCATCGACGGGAGCGCCGGCCAACGCCCGGATGACCCGAACCTCTCGGCGCGCACCCCCGAAGGGTGGGCTGTTCACCGGGCCCGGATCGAAGCGGCCGCCGTGGCCGCCGAAGCCCTGGCGGCCAGCGATTGATTACCGGAAACACCCGGCTTTTCTGCAAGCCAAATCTCAGTTTTCCGGGCGGGGGCATCGTAGGGTTGTCGGGTTCGCTGTCGAAGAAGAAGGAGCTGACGTGAAGTCGTTTGCCTGTGGTGATGTGGTTCCCGGCTGTGAAGCCCGCTGGGTGTGCAGTACGGATGATGAAATTCTGGTCAATGTGGCAGCCCACGCTGCGACCGCCCACGGCCTGGAGGAGCTGCCGGCCGACGTCGTGCAGTCCGTCCACAGAGCCATCGTCCCCGTTAGTTGATTCACGCGGCAGGCGGCCTCCCGCCCGGCGCCGGGGCCGCCCCGGGCTGGAAAGAGCATCTGGCGGCCGCCTGCCGCGGCGAAGGCCTTTCCGCGGCTTACCAGCCCATTGTTGACACCGCCCGCGGCACAGTGGTGGGTTACGAAGCCCTGGCGCGATTTCCGGGTTTCGCGGAAAAGAACCCTGAAGCGTGGTTTGCCGCCGCACGCACCCACGGGCACGCGGCCGAGCTTGAGGCCGCAGCCTTGCGGGCAGCGCTCGCGGCGCGTCCCACGTTGCCGCCAAACTGCTTCCTGACGCTCAACGTCTCACCTGAACTGCTCCTGACGGAGAGCATCCGCGAGATCTGGCGCGATCAGGGAAACCTTGGCGGCCTCGTGGTTGAGCTCACGGAGCAAACACCGATCGACTCCTATCTGGAGCTGGAACCTGACCTCAACCAGCTGCGCGCCGCAGGCGCCCTGATCGCCGTCGACGACGCCGGAGCCGGCTATGCGGGGCTCCGTCACCTCCTTGCCCTGCGGCCCTCGCTGATCAAGATTGACCGCGAGCTCATCCAGGACGTCGACCGCGACGAAGCCAAGCGCGCCCTGATCTCCATGCTCGGAACTTTTGCCAGCCGCGTCGATGCCTGGATCCTGGCCGAGGGCGTGGAACGGGTGGAAGAACTGGACGCCCTTGCCGCCCTCGGCGTTCCCCTGGTGCAGGGGTATTGCCTGGCCCGACCGGGGCCGGCGTGGGAAGCGCTGGACCTTGACATCGCCCACCGCCTGGCGTCAAGACCGCCCGTGACGCACCAAAGCATTATCCGCGACATCGTGGAACCGGCGACGACGGCCACGAGCGCGGCGACGGCGGCCGCCGCCTTTGACGGTAACCCTGCCCTGGAGTCGGTTGTGCTGATGGGGGAGTACCTGCGGCCCGTCGCGGTGCTCGATCCCTCGGCGGCGGCGCTGGGGATGGTGAGCCCTGGCATGCGGGTCAACCTGGACACACCGCTCAGCGAGGCACTGGCGCGGTCCATGACGCGGACCCGGGACAGCCGCTTTGACCCCCTGCTCGTCACGGACAACGCAGGACGCTTTGCCGGCGTCGCCCGCATGGAACGGATGATCACGGCCCTCGCGGCGGCTGACACCTAGCCGTGCCCGGGGCAGGATGTGTCGGTAGCCCCGCCGTGCCCGCCGACTCCCTATCCGTCCAGCAGCTGGTTCGTGGCGGGGTCCGGGGCACCGTCGTAGTAACGGTCCAGGACGTCGCGGAACACGGTCTCACCGGGGGCGGCCCGCAGGAACAAAGTCATGGACGAGTGCAGCTTCCGGGCATCGATGCTTCCAAAGATCTGCACCGCGGACCGTCCCTGTACGGCAGCCACAGCGGCGGCGACGTCCACGAGGCGCGGGCCCAGGACCGCGTGCCGGTAATAAGCCCGCGCCTCGTCCAGCGATGAAATCGCGTACCTGCGGGCGGTCTCGCTGTGGCCCAGCCCGGCGAGCTGGGGGAACACAAACCACATCCAGTGGCTCCCCTTCGTGCCGGACCTCAGCTCCGCCAGGGCATGCCCGTACGTTCCACCGGAGTCCTGGGCAGTTACGAACCGTTGAAGATCGTAGGGGTCTTCCATGCTCGCTAGGCTACGTCGCCGGGGTGCAACACGACAGTCCGGCCGCTCGTGAAGGGGTCCTTCGGCCGGGGCGATAGGGTCCGGCCCCGGCGTATCGTGTCCGCTATGACGAGCGTCTTTGAGATGGCCGGGGTTGTGAAGCGGTTTGGGCCGGTGGTTGCCCTCAACGGGCTGGACTTTTCAGTCGAAGAGGGCGAGGTCCACGGTTTCCTGGGCCCCAACGGCTCAGGGAAGTCGACAACCATCCGTCTGCTGCTGGGCATGCTCCGCGCCAACGCGGGCTCCATCCGGGTCATGGGCTTTGACCCGTGGAGCGACGTCGCGCGCCTGCACCGGCGGCTGGCCTACGTCCCCGGGGATGTGGCGTTGTGGCCCAACCTGACCGGCGGTGAAGTGATCGATCTGCTCGGGCGGCTCCAGGGCGGTCAGGACGCGGCCCGGCGGGACCGGCTCCTGGAGGTATTCGACCTCGACCCGACGAAGAAGTCCCGGGCCTATTCCAAAGGCAACCGGCAGAAAGTGGCCCTGATCGCCGCGCTGGCCACCGACGCCGAGCTTTTCCTGCTGGACGAGCCCACCAGCGGCCTGGACCCGCTCATGGAGGACGCCTTCCGCCAATGTGTCCGGGAATTGCGGAATCAGGGCCGCACAGTCCTGCTCAGCAGCCACATCCTGAGTGAGGCCGAGGCGCTTTCGGACCGTGTCAGCATCATCCGTGAGGGCCGGGTGGTGGAGACCGGGCGGCTTGAGGAGCTCCGGCATCTCACCCGGACCTCCGTCACCGCCGACGTCGCGGCCGTACCGGCAGGTTTGGATGCCCTGCCGGGGGTCCACGACGTCGTCGTCACGAACCATCGGGTCAGCGCCCAGGTGGAACCGTCCGGCCTGGCCCCGCTGATGCGGGCCCTGACCGACGCCGGGCTCCTTGCGCTGACCAGCCAGCCGCCAACCCTCGAAGACCTTTTCCTGCGCCACTATGGCGCGGCGGTGCCCGCGGTTGCGGCCGGGGCGAGCACCGGGCGGCCCGGCGATGCGTGAAACGTTGGCGGGCACGGGCGTCCTGATCCGGCTCGGACTCCGGCGCGACCGCTGGCTGCTGCCGGCATGGATCGCCGGATTCGCCGTCACGACCTACTCAACCGCCGCGGCCGGTGCCGAGCTGTACCCCGATGTCGGGAGCCGGGTCGAAGCCGCGACAGCCCTGAACGCCACGGCATCGCTAGTGGCACTATTCGGCAGGGTTTACGACCCCACGTCCCTGGGCGCGCTGTCCCTGATCAAGTACACGGCGTTCATGGCCGCCATCCTCGCCGTCCTCATGGTCTTCATCACCATCCGGCATACGCGCAGCGACGAAGAGTCCGGGCGGCTCGAGCTTCTCGGCGGCGGGCGTCTGGGACGCGACGCACCGCTCGCTGCCGCCCTCGCCATCAGCTTCGGTGCGAGCCTTGTCCTCGGGCTGGTCACGGCCGTGACGTTGGCCGCCGGCGGCCTTCCCGCCGCCGGCTCGCTCGCGTTCGGACTCGGCTGGGCCGCCACCGGCATGGCCTTCAGCGCCGTGGCCGGGGTGACCGCCCAGCTGACTGCCAGTGCGCGGGCCGCCACGGGACTGAGCCTCGGCGTCGTCGCGGTGACCTACGCGCTGCGCGCGGTGGGGGATCTCGCAGAGCCGGGGCCGTCAGCCTTGTCCTGGCTTTCGCCGATCGGCTGGAACCAGCAGATCCGGGCCTTTGCCGGAGACCGGTGGTGGGTGCTAGCCCTGCCGCTGGCACTCTGCGCAGCCCTCGTGCCGGTCGCGCTGGCCCTTCGTGCCCGCCGGGACCTCGGCTCGGGGCTGCGGGAGGAACGCCCCGGCCCGGCGCGCGGCTCACTCAACGGCGTCTGGGACCTCGCCGTGCGACTCCAGCTCCGTCTCCTTGCGGCGTGGGCCGTGGCATTCGTGGCGTTCGGTGTCGTGATCGGGTCGCTGGCCGGCAACGTCACGGACCTGCTGAGTTCCCCCAACGCCCAGGACCTGATCAGGATGCTGGGCGGAACCCAGGCCATGACGGACGCCTTCATCGCCGCAGAGATCAGCATCATGGGACTGCTTGCCGCTGCCTACGGGCTGTCCGCGGCCAGCCGGCTCCGCGACGAGGAAACGGACGGCCACGTGGAGGCGCTGCTGGGCACGGCCACCACCAGGCCTCGGTGGGCAACAAGCCATTTCGCTTTCGCGCTCGCCGGCGTCGCCGTGCTCATGCTGCTGTCCGGATTGTCGGTCGGGGCCGGCGCCGCCATGGTCCTGTCCGACGGAAATCAGCTGGGGCGCATTACGGTGGCCTCCGCCGCGCAGATCCCCGCGGCCTGGGTCATGGCCTCAGTAGTCCTGGCCGTGTTCGGCTGGGCGCCCCGGCTCACCGGGACGGTCTGGGGACTGCTGCTGGTCTTCGTCGCCCTGGGCGAGTTTGGCGTCCTGTGGAACGCCCCGGAGTGGGTGATGGAGCTCTCCCCGTTCCGGCATTCACCACTGCTCCCCTTGGATTCCGACGCCGTCTGGCCCTTGCTGGGACTTACCGTGACCGCCGCGGCGCTCGCCGCGCTCGGCTACACCGGCTGGCGCCGCCGGGACCTGGCCCCATGAGCGGAACCGAACCGCCCCTGTTCCCCGCCCTGTTCCCCATACGGGGGCGGCGGTAGTATCAACTTCGAGAGCCGTTGGCGCACCTCAGAAACGACCGGGCGCCGCTCTCGGGCCGAGTCGGAGGGCGGATGCAGGACGCATACGGGCTATATACCCCGACCACATTGGTGGAAATCGGGCTCCTGCTGGCGACCTTTGTCCTCTGCTCCCTGATTGGCGTCGAGCGGCAGGTCCGGCAAAAGGTCGCGGGCTACCGCACCCACGTCCTGGTCGGCCTCGGATCGTGCACTTTCACTCTCATCTCTGCCTACGGGTTCTCCGCCGCTCTGGCCCCCGGGGCCACCATGGACCCGTCCCGCATTGCCGCCCAAATCGTCAGCGGCATCGGCTTCCTCGGCGCCGGCGTGATCTTCAAGGGACGGAACGTTGTCCGGGGCCTCACAACGGCCGCGAGCATCTGGGTCTCGGCGGCGGTCGGCATGGCGTGCGGTGCCGGGATGCTTTCCCTGGCCCTCTCACTGACCGCATTCCACCTCATCACCTTGTATGTGGTCTCTCCCGTGGTCAGGAAGATACCGACCACGGACGCCCACCGGGTCCTGCACCTTGGCTACGCCGACAACCAGGGCGTGCTCAGGCAGGTGCTGGAGATCGCCACCAACATGGGCTTCAGCTCGTCGATCCTGAGCACCAACAAATCGGGAACCGAACAAAATCCGATCGTCCTCATGGACATCCGCTTCCACGGGCACCTTCCGCTGCGGGAGCTCGTGCCCTATCTCCTGGACGTGCCCGGCGTGAAGAGCGTCACCGTCCGCGGCGCCGACGCGAACGAGGAGGACGATGACGCCAGCGCCTGAGAACTCGGCGCTACGAGACCCCCGGGTTGACGCGTTCATCGGGGCACTGCCGGACTGGCAGCAAGAGATCTGCCGCCAGGTGCGCGAACTTGTCCATGCCGCCGACCCGGCCGTCGCCGAGACCATCAAGCGCACCACTCAGCCCTACTTCGTCCTCGAGGGCAACATTTGCGCCCTCCTGGCGGCCAAGGACCACGTCAACGTCTTCCTCTACGACGGCGGAATCGTCCCGGACCCGGAGGGGATCATCACGGGCGGGCACGACAACAAGACCGCACGCACTATCGCTTTCCGCCAGGGTGAATCCATCCCCGGGCAGGCCCTCACCGCGATGTTCCGGCAGATCATCGCGGACAACCGGGCCGGCGGCTGGCGGAAACTCAAGCCCGGCGGGTGAAGCTGACCGTCGGGTCCGGCCAAGCCAACCGGGGCCGGAGCATGAAGACCATTCCCGCACTGCCGCTCCGTAGATTGAAGCCGTTCGGCATGACGGTTAGAGTCGCCGGATGACCGAGAACAGCATCGCTTTGACGGGCACAGTGCGGGTGCGGGTGCTGCACAGGTCCGACGCCGGTCGGATGGCCGAGGCCTACCTCCGGAACCGGGAGCACTTGGCGCCCTGGGAACCCGTGCGGGCCGAGGAATTTTTCACCGCCGACGGGCAGGCCGCCAGCATCGAGTCCAAACTCGGGTTGTTCATCGCGGGATCGGAAGTCCCGTGGGTTCTCGTGGACGGTTCCCGCATCGTCGGGGTGATGAACCTCAGCGGGATTGTCCGCGGGCCGTTCCTCAGCGCCCACCTCGGCTACTGGGTGGACAAGGACATGACCGGTCAGGGGATTGGCTCGGCCGCCGTGGAATTCGCCGTCGGGGCCGCCCTTACGGAGCTCGGACTGCACCGGTTACAGGCCGCCACCCTCCCGCACAACGCCGCATCCCAGCGAATCCTGAAACGGGCCGGCTTCGAAGAAATCGGCCTGGCCCCTAGGTACCTCCGGATTGCCGGGGCCTGGCAGGACCACGTCCTCTTTCAGCGGATCCTGTTCTGATGACCGCCGTCCCGGGTGCACCCGCGTCCTTTGGTGCCCTGCACCATGTTGAGCTCTGGGTGCCGGACCTTGAACGGGCCAGGGACCAGTGGGGCTGGCTCCTGGGCCGGTTGGGCTACGAGGCCTACCAGGACTGGGATCACGGGTGCAGCTGGCGGCGGGGGTCCACGTATATCGTCGTCGAGCAATCTCCGGCCCTGAACGGGAACGAACACGACCGCACCGCCCCGGGGCTGAACCATCTGGCCTTCAGCGCGGGGACCCGGGAGCAGGTGGACGCCATGGCGGCCGAGGGCCTGAACCTGGGCTGGACCGAACTGTTTCCGGACAAATACCCGCACGCAGGCGGCCCCGGTCACTTCGCCGCCTACCTCGTGAACACGGACGGCTACGAAGTGGAGTTGATTGCGGCCGACTGATCGCGACGGTGCCCTACGGGTTGGTTGGCGGAGGCGCCTGCTCAGCCTTAAGTTCCTCGCCGTGGGCGATGATCGCGTAGATGATCAGCACGTCCATGGCGATGACGATGACGGACCACCACGGCTGCGCCGGAATGAGCATCAGTTGAACGACCGCGCTGAAGCCCGCAACGACAACACCAACGACTCGAGCCCACGTTGCACCGGAGAAGAGCGCGACGGCGGTGAGGATCAAGAGCACCCCGAGAGCTAGATTCCACCAGCCCCACCCCTTCGCGTCGAAGATGAACAGCGTGCCCGGGGTCGCCAAATAGTAGGTGTCAGGACCGGTGAGAGCGACGAGGCCTTGAAGGCCGCTGAAAACGCCGTTGATGATCAGAATGACTCCGGCGAAACGGACCCAACCGGTCCAGCCAGTCGAAGCAACAGGATGATGGGCAGTAGTCATAATGCCGACCGCTTTCCGTTGAATGCTCTGCCGTCGGCCTCATGGTCGGCGCAGTCGTGTCGTGAAACTAGTACCGATTCCGATTATGTTCCTCACCGTCCGTGCCGGTCAATCACTACAGAAACTTTGGAGCCGCCGCGGCGGTCGGCCCGGTTCTGTCCGCGCACCGACGGACTCCGGCGACCCCACCCGCCTCGCCCCGCCGCGTGGGCCGCGAGCAAGTGCGGCGGCGGCCAAAGCTGGTGCAGGCGCGCCGGGCCCATTGCGATTGCTTCGGATCCGGGTACTTTGAAGCCATGACCATCATCCTTGTCGGCGGAGGCCCGGACACCGTGACCATTCCTGCCGTCTTCGACCGGTTCGTCCGGGAACTCCGGCACCGGGCCCCCGGCAGGGTTCCTCGCGTCGCCGTCGTTCTCTTTGACCACGAGGGCAGCTCTGAGTATTTCCTGCCCGCCTATGTTGGGCCGCTGGAATCCCGGATCGACTGCACGGTGCTCCCGGTCCTGCTCCGCTTCAACAAAGAGGCGAATCCGGCCGCGTTCGACGACGTCGACGGCATCGTGGTCGGGGGCGGCCCGACGCCGGCCTATCTGGAAGGCCTCCTGCCGTCCGCGGGGGCCATCCGCCGTGCGGTCTCGGAGGGTGTGCCGTACATGGGGTTCTCCGCCGGGGCGATGGTGGCCCCGGCGCGGGCGATCGTGGGCGGATACCGGATCAGGGGCACCGAAGTCTGCGCGATGGACTTTTCCGAGGGGCTCGAGGAAGTGGAGATCCGCGACGGGCTGGGCCTGGTGCCCTTCGCCGTCGACGTCCATGCCGCGCAGGCCGGAACACTCAGCCGGGCCGTCGGTGCCGTGGCGAAGGGACTCGTGGACCACGCGGCCGCCGTCGATGAAAACACCGCCCTGGTGCTGCACCACGCGGACCTGCAGCAACTCGACGTGATCGGCACCGGGAACTGCTGGACGATCCGCGGCGCCGGACCCAAGGCCACCGTCTCGGTGCTGTCCGCGCACAGCTAGCCTGCGGACGCCGGGCACCTTGGGTCCTACCCCTTGGCACCGTTGTTACTCGCGGGTAACATTGCCCCATGCACCTTCTGCTCCGCACCCTCCTGCTGCTGTTCACGTCCTCGCGCCGCCCACCGCTGAGCATCTGGGACAGTTCGTCCCTGCCGCTGCGCGTGTTGCCCACGGATATCGACATCGCCATGCACGTCAACAACGGCATGTATTTCTCGCTCATGGACCTCGGGCGCTTCGACCTCATGGCCCGCAGTGGAACCTGGAAGAAGATGCGCCGCCGGGGCTGGACGCCCGTGGCCGCGGGGGAAACCATCGCCTTTCGCCGTTCGCTGCAGCTGTGGCAGCAGTACACCATCGAATCCAAGATCATCGGCCTTGACTCAAAAGCCATCTACTTCGAGCAGCGGATGGTGGTGGACGGCGAAGTCTATGCCCGCGCCTACATCGCGACCCGGCTGGTCAGCAAGGGCAAGCCCGTCAGCCAGGAGGAGATCGTCCGCGAATTCGGCGCCCCGCCGGCGGATCTGGAGCTGCCTGAGTGGATCCACGAATGGCGCGAAACCAACGCCCTGCCCGGCGCCAGGCGTCCTGCCCCGCATGCCTGGGCCTGACGGGTGCGCCCGCCGGCCAGGCAGGCGCTCCCGCTTTGGCCCGGATGTGCCAACAGCGAAATGCCGGGGACAATCCCGGACTGCTCCCGTACCGTTGACTCATGGCTACCGTAGACATCACAGGTGAACAGTTCGCATCGACCGTCGAGGATAACGACATCGTCCTCGTCGATTTCTGGGCCGAATGGTGCGGCCCGTGCAAGCAGTTTGGCCCCACGTACTCAGCAGTCTCCGAGAAGCACCCGGACGTGGTCTTCTCCAAGGTGGACACCGAGGCCGAGCAGCAGCTCGCTGCCGAGGCCGGCATCACCTCGATCCCCACGCTGATGGCCTTCCGCGAAAAGGTCCTGGTGTTCTCGCAGCCCGGCGCCCTGAACGCCCAGCAGCTGGAGCAGGTGGTGGACGCCGTCAAGGCCCTGGACATGGAAGAAGTCCACGCGCATGTTGCCCGCTCCCAGGCCGAGGCCGCTGCCTCGGCGCCCAAGCAGGACGGCACCCAGATCCCGGACGCCTAAACCTCCACAAACGCAAGCAACGCGGGGTCACTCCGAGCCCATAAATCCTTCAAGGATGGGCGCGGAGTGACCCCGCGTTGTCGTTGGAGTGGTGGGTCAGAGCTTTTCGAGGATGACCGGCTCGGCCAGTAGCGCGCTGAGGGACTCATTCAGGTCCTGCACGGCCGTGCCCTTGGAGTGCTTGTCCAGGTCCTCCTGGCTTGCCCACCGTTCGGTCAGCACGAGTTTGTCCTCGTTGGCCTCGGTGAGCTCGTAGCGGATACAACCGGGCTCGTTGACCACCTCGTCAATCGCGATCTCCAGCGCGAGCTTCACGCGGAAGAATTCGCCGTCGTTGGGGATGAAGGTGGCCAGGAGGTCAATTGGTGCGCTCATGGCAATTACCCTACCGGGCGTCCGCGCCGGCGCCGGAAGATGACCGGAAAATTTCATAGGACTTCCAAGCTTTGCTCTTCTCTTGCCTCCGCGCACAAGGTAGCGTCACACCATGCTTGCTTACACAGGCGGGGACACTGACGTCCCGCTGCTCGAGGAAACCATTGGCGCGAACTTCGAACGGATCGCGGCGCGGTTCCCGTATCACGATGCCCTGATCGAGGCGGCCGCAGTGCCCGGCGAAGAGGCCCGGCGGTGGAGCTATACCAAGCTGAACGACGACGTCGACCGCCTGGCGCGAGCGCTCCTGGCCCTGGGCGTCGCGAAGGGCGAGCGGATCGGCATCTGGAGTCCCAACTGTGCCGAGTGGACCATCCTGCAGTACGCGACAGCGAAGACCGGGGCGATCCTGGTCAACGTCAACCCCGCCTACCGCAGCCATGAGCTCGAGTTCGTGGTCAAACAGAGCGGCATGCGGATGCTGGTCATGGCGCCGTCAGATAGGAACAGCGACTACACCGGCATGGCACGCCAGGCGTTGGCAGCCTGCCCGGAGCTGCGCGAGCTCGTCTTCCTCCCGGACGCCGGCGCGGAAGGTCTCACCGCCGGCGAACCCGAGCACGAGGCGGAGCGGACATACGCCGAACTGCTCAAGCGGGCTGACGACGTCGCGCACTCCGCGCTGCAGGCGCGCATGGCGGCGCTGGACCCGCACGACCCCATCAACCTGCAGTACACCTCCGGCACCACGGGCTTCCCCAAGGGCGCCACGCTGACGCACCACAACATCCTCAACAACGGCTATTCCATCGGCGAACAACTCGGCTACACCGAACACGACCGCGTCGTGATCCCGGTGCCGTTCTATCACTGCTTCGGAATGGTGATCGGGAACCTGGCGGCGCTCAGCCATGGCGCCGCCACGATCATCCCCGGCCGGTCGTTCTCACCGGCCGCGGCACTGGAAGCCGTGCAGGACTTCGGCGGAACGTCCCTCTACGGGGTGCCCACCATGTTCATCGCCGAGCTCGCCCTGCCGGACTTCACCTCCTACGACCTCTCGACCCTGCGCACGGGCGTCATGGCCGGATCACTGTGCCCGATCGAGGTGATGAACCGGGTCATCTCCGAAATGAACATGAAAGACGTCGCCATTTGCTACGGGATGACGGAGACCTCGCCGGTGTCCACGATGACCCGGAGCGTGGACACAGTGGCCCAGCGGACCGAGACCGTGGGCCGGACCATGCCGAACCTGGAGAGCAGGATCGTGGACCCGGTCACGGGGGAGGTGCTGGAGCGCGGCGGGATCGGCGAACTCTGCACGCGCGGCTACGCCGTGATGCTGGGGTACTGGAACCAGCCGGACAAGACCGCCGAAGCGATCGACGCCGAGGGGTGGATGCACACCGGGGACCTCGCCCGGATGGACCAGGACGGGTATGTGGTGATCGAAGGCCGTATCAAGGACATGGTGATCCGCGGCGGTGAGAACGTCTATCCGCGCGAAATCGAGGAATTCCTCTACACCCATCCGGACATTCAGGACGTGCAGGTGATCGGCATCCCGGACGCCAAGTACGGCGAGGAACTGATGGCCTGCGTCATCATGAAGCCCGGGGCTGCGCCGCTGGATGCCGCCGGCCTGGCCGAGTTCTGCCGGGGCAAGCTGGCGCACTTCAAGATTCCGCGCTACGTCGACGTCCGGGAAAGCTTCCCCATGACCGTCTCCGGCAAGATCCGCAAGGTGGACATGCGCCAGGAGGCCGCGGCCCGCCTGGGACTCTAACCGCGTTGCTGGTGGTGGCCGGGTCGGGCGTGTTGTTTTAGGGCGGGGTGCCCCCGGAACGCGGCCAGCCCCGCTGGTGGGAGGACGGGACTAGTGCCCACGGTGGTCCTGGATGGTCATCCGCGGGCCAAAGGTCGGTTTGCGGAAGCCGCTGAGTCCGATCATCCGGACCACCCGCTGCCGGTGCCCTGCCCAGGGCGCCAGAAGCCTGAGCATGCCGGCGTCGTCCGTCCGGCGACCGGTCAGGGCAGCGCCGACGTAGGCCGCGAGGTGGTAGTCGCCCACCGCGATCGAGTCCGGGCAGCCGTGCGTGCGTTGCACCACCTCGGCGGCCGTCCACACTCCAATCCCCGGGATGGTTTGCAGTTTCGCCGCTGCTTCCGCGGCGGGGAGGTCGGCGAGCCGCTCCAGCGCGGCGGCGGAGCGCAGCGCACGCATGACGGTCGCCGAGCGCTGCGGACCCACCCCGGCCTTATGCCATTCCCAGGACGGAATGCGCAGCCACTGGCCGGGCGTGGGCTGGAGCATGAGGTTGGCCGGGGCCACCGTCCCGGCGCCCGGGGCAGCTGTCCCGAAGCGGTACGTCAGGTACCGGTATCCCCGGCGGGCCTCAATGACGGTGACCTTCTGCTCCAGGATGGTCGGCACGAGCGCGTCGACCATCCGTCCGGTGGCGGGCAGCCGGACGGTGAGGTTGCGGCGCCGGGCTTCGACGACCATGCGGGGGAGCGTGGCGTGGAAGGCCGGCTCATCAAAAGCCGTCCAGTCGTCGTCACGGCCCAGCATGCGCGGAACGGAGGCCGCGGCGTCGGCGGCGCCGGGGCCCCAGGACTGGACATCGACGGCGGGATCGGTCCGGGGCCCGGAGGACACGAGCCGAAGCGACGCCGGGCCGGCCGGCGTCGTGAACGCAAACCACACGGCGCCCGGTGATGTGCGGATGGAAGGGTCCCCCTGCCCCCTCAGCAGCGGCCCGACCGTCTGCATCAGGTCGAAGGGGCCGCCGGGCCGCCACCGCAAAGAGGCGTCCGCCGCGGCGGCATGGCCGGCGGGAACGTCTGCGAGGGTCATCCGAATATGTTCCCACGCCGGACGGACAGCCCCCGCACCGGAGGTTCCGGCAGGTGAGCCAAACGGCCCTAAATCTGCGCGGTTTCCGGGGCTAGAATCCGGCTGGGACACCCATGCGGTGGTCCCGCCGTTGGCCCGGGCCCTGGGGCCGCCAGGAGCAGATCATGGCCGGTGGAGTGGTGCATTTCGAGATTCCCGCAGACGACGAGGATCGGGCGCGGGAGTTCTACAGTTCAATCTTCGGCTGGGGTTTCCAGGTCATGCCCGAAATGGAGTACAGCCTGGCCATGACGACCCCGATGGACGAGCACGGCCGGCCCGCCGTCACCGGGTCCATCAACGGCGCGTTGTTCCGGCGCGGGGACCTTACGGCGCCGGTTGTCACGATCGACGTCGACGACATCGATGCCGCACTGGCGAGCATCGCCGCCCGCGGCGGGTCCGTGGTCCGTGAAAAGCTGGAGGTCCCGGGGATGGGATGGAACGCCTATTTCAAGGACAGTGAAGGCAACGTGGTGGGGTTGTGGCAGAACGCGGTGCCGGCGGCCGGCGCGGACCCGGGGAATGACATCGGCGCCTGAGTGGCGTACTCATGTGCCGGGTTGACCGATTCCGGCAGGCGGCCGCAGCAGGTCAGTGCATCCCTGTGCTGAGCCAGAGCGCCAGGACTGCCAGCGGGATTACCAGGACGACGGCGACGACGCCTGCCACGGCGAAGCCGCCCCAGCGGATGTCCACGTTGAGTGCGCGGAGCCGCTCGTGCCACAGCAGCGTGGCCAGCGAAGCCCAAGGGGTGACCAGCGGACCCAGGTTCACTCCGATCAGCAGCGCCGCCAGCCGGGCCGGGGAGCCGCCCACCGGTTCCAGGGCCAGGTAGGCAGGCAGGTTGTTGACGGCGTTGGCGGCCCCGGTGCCCAGCCCGGCGAGCTGCAGGAGCGCCGGCAGGCTGTCCCCGGTGCCGGCAATCCCGGTCAGGAAGCGGGTGAGCCCGTTCGCGTGCAGGGTCTCCACCACCATGAACAGGCCCGAGGTGAGCATGAGCGGCCGCCACGGAATCATGGACCAGCGCAGGGCGGAGCGGCGCCGCCAAAGGAACAGCAGGAGCAGGACGGCCGCCGCCGCGATCGCCGGGATCTGCACCGGAATCCCGGAAACCAGCGCCGGCAGCAGGACCACCATCACCCCGGACGCCGCGTACAGCAGCACCCGGTCCCGCACTTTGTGGATCGGCTGCGGCCCGTAGCGGCCGCGCAGATCCTTCCGGAACGCCAGCCACAGGAGCACCAGCGGCACGAGGATGCCCACCACGGCCGGCGCCCACACCAGCGAGGCGAACGCGGCGGGGCTCAGTTTGAGCCGGTCCTGCGCCAGCAGGTTGGTCAGGTTGGAGACCGGCAGCAGCAGCGACGCCGTGTTCGCCAGCCAGACCGTGGTCATGGCAAACGGCAGCGCCGGAATCCGGGCATGAACGGCCAGCAGCACGACGACGGGCGTCACCAGTACCGCCGTCGTATCCAGCGACAAGAACACCGTGGACACGGTGGCGAGGGCGATCACGAGCAGCCACAACAGAAACACCCGGCCACGGCCCAGGGCGGCCAGCCGCTCCGTCACCACGCGGAAGAGCCCGGCGTCATCCACCAGCTCCGTGACCAGGGACATTGCCACGACAAACGCCAGAACCGGCACAGTCCGCGCCGCCAGCTCGTCGAACGCCTGGACCGGCAGCAGCCCCGACGCCAGCGCCGCGCACCCTGCCAGCAGCATGCCCGCCGGCAGCGCATAGCTCTTGAACCTCTTCATCCGGGCGATCCACTTCACCGCCCAATCGTCGCACCTCAAGGGGACGGGACTGCGCCGACGTGCCCGTCCGCCGGAGACGGTAACTTGGTACCTATGAAGTACGCCCCGTCCGTTCTGGACCTCATCGGCCATACACCGCTCGTCAAGCTCAACCACGTGACCGACGGCATTGCAGCCACCGTCCTGGTGAAACTGGAATACCTGAACCCCGGCGGTTCGATCAAGGACCGCATCGCGGTCAAGATGATCGAGGAGGCCGAACGGACGGGCAAACTCCTGCCCGGCGGCACGATCGTGGAACCCACCTCGGGCAACACCGGCGTCGGCCTGGCGCTCGTGGCGCAGCAGAAGGGCTACCGCTGCATCTTCGTCGTGCCGGACAAGGTCGGCGAAGACAAGCGGGCCGTGCTCCAGGCGTACGGCGCCGAAGTGGTGGTCACCCCCACCGCCGTCCCGCCGGACAGCCCGCAAAGCTACTACGGCGTCTCCGACCGGCTCGTCACCGAAATCCCCGGAGCCTACAAGCCGGACCAGTTCTCCAACCCGGCCGCCCCGGCAAGCCACTACGAAACCACCGGACCCGAGATCTGGAACGACACCGACGGCCGGATCACGCACTGCGTGATCGGCGCCGGCACCGGCGGCACCATCACCGGCACCGGCCGGTACCTGAAGGAAGTCTCCGCCGGACGGCCCGAGGCCGAGGGCGGCGTCGTCAAGATCATCGGCGCCGATCCCGCCGGCTCGGTCTACTCCGGCGGCACGGGCCGCCCCTACTTTGTCGAGGGCGTCGGCGAGGACATGTGGCCGGCCAACTACGACAAGTCCATCCCGGACGACGTCATTGCCGTCAGCGACGCCGACTCCTTCGCGATGACGCGCCGGCTGGCCCGCGAAGAAGGCCTGCTGGTGGGCGGGTCCTCGGGCATGGCCGTCGTGGCCGCGCTGGAGGTCGCCAGGGACCTCCCTGCGGACGCCGTCGTGGTGGTCATCCTGCCGGACTCCGGACGCGGCTACCTCGCGAAGATCTTCAACGACCAGTGGATGCGCTCCTACGGCTTCCTGGCCGGCGGGGACGAGGCCTCGGTGGGCGAGATCCTCAAGGCCAAGACCGGGGAACTCCCGGACCTCGTCCACATCCACCCGAACGAGAGCGTCCGCGATGTCATCAACATCATGAACGAGTTCGGCGTCTCGCACATCCCCGTCCTGTCCCAGGAACCGCCCGTCGTGATGGGCGAGGTCCTTGGCGCCGTGGACGAACGCACGCTCACGGCCAAGCTCTTCCGGGGCGAGGCCAAGCTCTCGGACAAGATCTCCGAACACATGGAGGCCCGGCTGCCCGTGATCGGCTCCCTCGAATCGATCTCGACCGCCCGCGAACTCCTCTCCGACGCCGACACCCTCATGGTGACGTTCGTCGGCGCTCCGGTGGGAATCCTGACCCGCCACGACCTCCTCGCCTACCTCAGCAACTGACCAGTTCAAGGAGTCCCATGTCTCTGCCAGAAAGCTCTTCCGCGAAGAAGACCGGCTTCAACACCCGCGCCGTGCACGCCGGCCAGGCCTTCGAGCCGCGCACCGGCGCCGTGGTGCCTCCCGTGCACTTCTCCTCCACCTACGCGCAGGACGGGATCGGCGGACTGCGCGCCGGCTACGAATACGGCCGCGGCACCAACCCCACCCGCGATGCCCTGCAGGAGCAGCTGGCCGCGCTGGAGGGCGGGACCGCCGCATTCTCCTTCAGCTCGGGTCTGGCGGCCGAGGACTCCATGATCCGTGCCCTGACCCGGCCCGGTGACCACATCGTGCTCGGCAACGACGCCTACGGCGGCACCTACCGGCTCATCAGCCGGGTCCTGGGCGAGTGGGGCATCGGCAACACCCCGGTGGACATGTCCGACCTTGACGCCGTCGCCAAGGCCGTGGCCGCCGGCGGTGCTGCCGACGGCGGCGGCAAGACCCGTCTGGTGTGGGTGGAGACGCCGTCGAACCCGATGATGAAGATCACCGACATCGAGGCCCTCGCCGCAGTGGCGCACGACGCCGGTGCCCTCCTCGTCGTGGACAACACCTTCGCCTCGCCGTACCTGCAGAACCCGCTGGCCCTCGGCGCCGACGTCGTGGTGCACTCCACCACCAAATACATCGGCGGACACTCCGACGTCGTCGGCGGCGCGATCGTGGTGAACGACCCGGAGCTGGCCGAGAAGATCGGCTTCGTCCAGTTCGCCGTCGGCGCCGTGTCAGGTCCGATGGACGCCTTCCTCACCACCCGCGGCCTGAAAACCCTCGGCGTGCGCATGGACCGGCACAGCGACAACGCCCAGGCCGTCGCGGAATGGCTGCTCGAACGCCCCGAAGTGGAGGCCGTGCTGTACCCGGGACTGCCCTCCCACCCGGGCCACGAGCTCGCCAGGAAGCAGATGAAGAAATTCGGCGGCATGATCTCCGTGCAGTTCAAGGGCGGCGAGGCCGCGGCACGCAAGGTGGCCGAATCGACGTCCGTGTTCACCCTGGCCGAGTCCCTGGGCGGGATCGAATCGCTCATGAACTACCCCTCCGAAATGACGCACGCCTCGGTCAAGGGCACCGAACTGGCGGTCCCGGTCAACCTGATCCGGCTCTCGTGCGGCATCGAGGACGTCGAGGACCTCATCGCCGACCTCGACGCCGCGCTTTCCGCCCTGGACGGCGGCAGCTAGCCACCCGTTCCCGCAGTGCCGACCCTAGCTTTCTCTAAGAGAGTCAGCTAGGGTTGGCTGCATGGCACTCCGATCCGACTGGTCCCAGCGGACCTGCAGCATGGCCCGCGGCCTCGACATCCTCGGCGATCCCTGGAGCATGCTCGTCCTGCGCGAGGTCTTCTTCGGCAACGGCCGCTTCGAGGCCATGAAGCAGCGGCTCGGAGCAGCCGATTCCGTGCTCACCAAGCGGCTCGGCGGGCTCGTCGACGCCGGGCTGCTCACCCGGCGGCCCTACGACGACGGCGGCCGCACCCGCCAGGAATACGTCCTCACCACCAAGGGCGAGGACGCCCTGCCGGTGCTCAACGCCGTCGTCATCTGGGCCGAAAAGCACCTCCCGGCCCCTTCCGAGCAGGCGCACATGTTCGTCATTCACAACGGCTGCGGGGCGAGGACCTCCTCTGCGGACACCTGTACTGCCTGCGGGGAGCGGCTGACGGCCGGGAACACGAGCTGGCACAGCCTGACCCGCACCGCCGACCCCGTGCCGCTGGCCTCGGCCCGCGCGCAGACCCCGATCCCCGGCCGGCCCAAGTCCCAGCCCCAGAACGGAACCGCCGCATGAGCGCCCCCCAAGACACTCTGACCCCCGCGCCCGTCCGCCGCCGGATCCACCCGGCGTGGGGCGTGGCCGCCGTGGCCTTCCTCGCGCTCGTCGGCGCGGCCGGGTTCCGTGCCGCCCCGGGCGTGCTTATGGTGCCACTGCAGAACGAGTTCGGCTGGTCCACGACCGTGCTCTCTGCCGCGGTCAGCATCAACCTCGTACTGTTCGGGCTCACGGCACCGTTCGCTGCGGCCCTCATGGAACGCTTCGGCATCCGCGCCGTCACCGCCGTGGCCCTGATCCTGATCGGCGCCGGCAGCGCGCTGACGGTCCTCGTGAACCAGTCCTGGCAGATCCTGCTGACGTGGGGGCTGCTGATCGGACTCGGCACCGGGTCCATGGCACTGGTCTTCGCCACCACCGTCGCCAACACGTGGTTCGCCAAGAGCCGGGGCCTGGTGATCGGCATCCTCACCGCCGGCAGCGCCGCCGGGCAGCTCGTATTCCTGCCCTTCATTGCGCTCCTGGCCCAGGACCCGGGCTGGCGCCAGGCCTCGCTCCTCATCGGTGCCGGCGCGCTCGCGGTAGTGCCGCTCGTGCTGAAGTTCCTGAAGAACTCACCGGCCGACGTCGGCGTGCTGCCTTACGGGGCCACGCCGCCGGCCGCCGACGGGACCTCCGATGAGACTGCCGGGCCCGAGACCGCCGCGCCGGAAGCCGCCGAACCCAGCCGCAACGCGGCCGTCCGAGCCTTGCAGGTCCTCAAGCGGGCCAGCAAGGTCCGTACCTTCTGGGCCCTCGTGGCCGGCTTCGCGATCTGCGGCGCAACCACCAACGGGCTGATCGGCACCCACTTCATCCCCTCGGCCCACGACCACGGCATGCCGGAAACCACCGCGGCGGGCCTGCTCGCCGTCGTCGGGCTCTTCGACATCGTCGGAACCATCGCCTCCGGCTGGCTCACGGACCGCTTCAACCCCCGGATCCTGCTCGCGGTGTACTACCAGTTCCGCGGTATCGGGCTGCTGGTCCTGCCCTTGCTGCTCAGCGCCACGGTGCAGCCCAGCATGATCGTGTTCGTCGTCATCTACGGCCTGGACTGGGTGGCCACGGTGCCGCCCACCGCCGCGATCTGCCGCCAGGTGTTCGGCGCCGACGGCAGCGTCGTGTTCGGCTGGGTGTTCGCCGCCCACCAGCTTGGCGCGGCCGCTGCCGCCTTGGCGGCCGGAGCCGTCCGGGACGCCACCGGCCAGTACACCTACGCCTGGTTCGCCGCCGCCGCGATGTGCACGATCGCCGCCGTCATCAGCGCCACCATCCGCAAGGACGCCAGAAAGACGGACACGGTCCCGGCTGCGGCGTAGCTGTTCTGTAGACTGACCCGACAGCGAGGGCGCGTTTCGGCCGCCCGGACGGAACCGACCATTCGGCAAGCGTCTACACCAGCAGCCCGATTGGGGAATTCATGTCAGTGCTCGATTCCGAAGACCGCCCGGCGCAGCCGGACCCGAAACCGCCCCTCCCGATACGGCCCGTCCCGAAACCGCTGAGCGCGACACAACCGGTCCGGATACTGCTGTGGCTCTCCGTCATAGTGGCCATCGCTGCCGTCGGCTACTTCATCTGGGTGTCGCTCGGGGTCTGGGCCAAGCACGGACTGGACTTCAGCGTCTACTGGTACGGCGGGAAAATCCTCAACGACGCCGGCGCCGCGCCGTCGGACCTGTACGCGGGAAACGTGGACTGGGCCGGGGGCCCGGGGCTGAAGTTCACGTATCCGCCGTTCGCCGCCTTGCTCTTCAGCTTCTTGGCCCGGCTGCCGCAGGTGACCGCGCTGACACTGTTCAATACCGCCGGCGCCGTCGTCGGCATCCTGGCCGCCGTCCGCACGGTCCGTTACTGGAACGCCAAAACCAATTGGCGGGCCACCTTCCGGTCCCCGCGCAACTGCTGGGCCGCCGCCGTCGTGGTCCTGGCGTTGCTGAATCTCGGTCCGTGGCGCGAGACCCTGGTGTTCGGCCAGATCAATATCCTGCTGATGGGCCTGATGGCCGCGGACCTGCTGGCCCGGAACTCGCGCTGGACCCGCGGCGTCCCCGGCAGCGGCTTCCTGGTGGGGGTCGCCGCCGGCATCAAGCTGACGCCCTTGGTGTTCGGCCTGTACTACGTGGTCCGCAAGGACTGGCGCGGACTGTGCAACATGGCCGCCGGCTTCACTGTCACGGTGGTGATCGGCTGGCTGCTGCGTCCCGTCGAGTCCTTGCAGTTCTGGCTCCAGATGCTGCCGGACACCTCCCGGATGGGCGGAGCGGGCTATGTGGACAACCTGTCCCTCAAGGGCGCGCTGCTGCACTTCGGCGTTCCGGAACCGCTCGTCACCGTGCCGTGGCTCGTGCTGAGCCTGGCGGTCGTGGCCCTGGGCGCAGGAGTCATCAAGGCCGCCAGCGACCAGGGCGCCCGGGTCGTCGCTGTTGCGGCGACGGCGCTGACCATGCTGTTGATCAGCCCGGTCTCCTGGTCCCATCACTGGGTGTGGGTCGCGGCGGTCTTCCCGGCCTTCGCCTGGACCCTGCGCGAAACCCCCCGCCGCTACGCCCGGATGCGCTGGACCATGGGCGGGGTGCTGGGCGTTTCGATCCTGGTGTTCCTGTTCTCACCGAAGACCATCGGCACGGCGCTGGGCGCGCAGAACCTCGACCTCCAGACACCGGGCCTGTGGATCATGGCCTCCAGCGCCGGGGTGTTCTGCGCCGTGGCCCTCCTGGTCTGCTGGCTCGTCGCCCTGCGCCGGGACTCGGTGGCGCCGCAGCTTGACCTTGCTTCCATGCCTGCCGCCGAAGTGGACGTCCGGACCTCCGCGGTCTCCTCGTAGCTGCCGCCCCGCCGGGCGGCGCTAGGCTGTTCGCCATGAGCTCCCCGTCACCCCGTAAGACTGCCCTCGTCACCGGCGTCGGCCGGCTCGCCGGAATCGGCGCCGGCATCGCGCGCCGCCTCGCCGCGGACGGCTGGGACCTCGTCCTGAGCTACTGGCAGGACTACGACGCCCGGATGCCGTGGGGAGTCCAGCCCGACGACGTCGAACGCCTCACCGTCGAGCTGCAGGCGACCGGCGCCGCCGTCGTGGTCCTGCCGGCGGATTTGGAAGACCCGCAGGCCGTGGACGGGCTGATGGCCGCGGTGGCGGCCGAGGCCGGAACTCTGGAGGGCCTGGTGCTCAGCCACGCCGAATCCGTGGACTCCGGCATCCTGGATACGTCCCTGGCGAGCTTCGAACGGCACTTCGCGGTCAACACCCGCGCCGGCTGGCAGTTGATTGCCGCTTTCGCCCGGCAGGCGGGTCCCGACGGCGGGGCCATCGTGGCGCTGACCAGCGATCACACCGCCTTCAACCTGCCCTACGGAGCGTCAAAGGGTGCGCTGGACCGGATCGTGATCGCGGCGGCCCGGGAGCTCGGCCCGCTGGGGATCAGCGCCAACGTCCTCAACCCGGGACCCGTGGACACCGGCTGGATGGATGACGTGCTCCGCGGCGAACTGGCCGTCCGGCAGCCCGGCGGCCGGCTGGGCACTCCGGCGGACGTGGCCGGCACGGTCGCGTTTCTGCTCTCGCCCGAGGGCCGCTGGATGTCCGGGCAGCTGGTCAAGGCCGACGGCGGCTTCTCCGCCTGAGGTCCCCGGACCCCGCTTCCCTGCACGCCGACGTCGTTGATCCGGTGGTGGCCGGATCCGGTCAGTCGGCGGTCAGCAGGGCGAGGGCTGTTGCCAGTTCGGTGGCGGCGCCTTGGAGGAGGCAGGCCGTCTCGCGTGCCCGGGCGTTGCGTCCGGACTGGAGGTCGGCATCAATGAGGTCGGCCATGAGTTGGAGCTGGCACGCACCGGCAATGGATGCGGACCAGGACAGGCTTTGGGCGGCGAGGCGCGCGTCTTCCCAGTCCCCGACGGTCAAGGCCCGGTGAACCTTTTCGACCCGGTGGGGAAGCATGAGCTGGAATGTAGTGACGAAGTCGTGGAACCGCCAGGACTGGAGTGTGCCTGTGCTCTCCTGAAGGCGGTCGCGGTCCAGAACAGGTGCCGTGGCGATGCGGGCACGGTACCTGCGGGGTCCCTGGTCAGCCCCCAAAATGTCCTGATCGTTCGCGCCCGCGCTGGTCGTGGCGTGACGTGCCGGAAAGAACCGGAGCGTCCACGCGGCTGACTTGGCATTGAGACCCATGATGTCCCCCTAACCCGGCATCCTGTTCCGATCCGTCGGACAGGCAGCGTGCCGCCCTCCGGAGCGATGGCACCACTCTACGAATGCGCCCCAGGGAGAACACGAGTGCTGGCTACCCGAAATCTCAGCAGTCACCACTTGTATCACTGGCCCCATACGTACCTCACGACCGGGATCGCCTTCGCGGGCTCGCGGGCTTAGCGGAAGGCCGGGATCCCCGTGAGGTGCTGGCCCAGGACCAGGGTGTGGACCTCGTCGGTGCCCTCGTAGGTGCGGACGGATTCCAGGTTGGCGGCGTGCCGCAGGGGCGAATAGTCCAGTGTGATTCCGTTGCCGCCCAGGATGGTGCGGGCCTCCCGGGCAATGCTGAGCGCCTCCCGGACGTTGTTCAGCTTGCCGAGCGAGATCTGCTCCGGCCGCAGCCTGCCGGCGTCCTTGAGCCGGCCCAGATGCAGGGCCAGGAGGGTGCCTTTCTGGATTTCCAGGAGCATGTTCACGAGCTTCTCCTGCGTCAGTTGGTACCCGGCCAGCGGCTTGCCGAACTGCAGCCGCTCCTGGGCATAGGCCAGGGCCGCCTCGTAGGAATCCCGGGCGGCGCCCATCGCGCCCCAGGCGATCCCGTACCGGGCCTCGTTGAGGCAGGAGAACGGGCCCCGGAGCCCCCGCGCCGCCGGCAGCAGCGCCTCCGGACCCAGCCGGACGGCGTCGAATGTGATGTCGCACTGGATCGAAGCGCGCATCGAGAGCTTCTGCCCGATCGGCGTTGCGGTGACCCCCGGGGTGCCGGCGGGGACGAGGAAGCCGCGCACGCCGTCCTCCGTCATGGCCCACACCACCAGCACGTCCGCCACCGACGCGAGCCCGATCCAGCGTTTGGCGCCGTCCAGGACCCAGCCGGCGGTGTCCGCGGAGCCGTCGCGGCGGGCGAAGGTCTTCATCGAGGCGGGGTCCGAGCCGGCCGTGGGCTCGGTCAGGGCAAAGGCGCCGATCAGTTCGCCGGCGGCCATCCGGGGGAGCCACTCCTGTTTCTGGTCCTCGGAGCCCCACTTGTGGATGGCCGTCATGGCGAGGGAGCCCTGCACGGAGACAAAGGTGCGGATGCCGGAATCGCCGGCCTCGAGCTCCATTGCCGCGAGGCCGTACTCGACGGCGGAGCGGCCGGGGCAGCCGTAGCCCTCCAGGTGCATGCCGAGCACGCCGAGTTCGCCAAGCTCCGGGGCGAGGTCCAGGGGGAACACGGCGTCGTCGTACCAGCCGGCGATCCCGGGCCGGATGCGCTGGTTGGTGAAGTCGCGGACGCGCTCCCGCACGGCCAGCTCCCCGGCGCTCAGCAGGGAATCGATCGCCAGGACATCGGAAACATCGGAAAGGTTGGCCTCGTTGCTCATGCCAGCATCCTACGGCGGCTCCGCTCGTAGCGGTGGTGCTCAGCCCGGTGGTGCCCGCCCGGCGCACGGGGCCCGGTGCGGGCGCTGAATCCGGTGCCCGGGCGGGCCTACACTGGTGCCATGGAAACCGCATCTGTGCTTGCTGTCTGCCGGGTTCACCAGCTGCTCGAAGATCCCGGCAGCGTCGGGGTCACCGCGATCGACAAGCGCCCCGTGGACGGTCCGGTACGGGTCCACAAACTCGGCCTGCGCGGTGATGTCCAGGCGAGCAGGATGGACCACGGCGGCGAGGACCAGGCTCTCTACGCGTACTCGCAGGACGACGCCGATTACTGGGCAGGGGAGCTCGGGCGGGAGATGCCGCCGGGCATCTTCGGCGAAAACCTGCGGATCTCAGGACTCAGCGCCTCCAATGCTGTGATCGGCGAACGGTGGAAGATTGGACTGGACGTCGAGGTGGAAGTCACCTCCCCGCGCGTCCCCTGCGCCACGTTTCAGCGGCGGATGGGCGAGCCGCACTGGGTCAAGCGGTTCACCGAGGCGGGCAAGGTCGGCACGTACCTGCGGGTGGTACGGACCGGCAGCATCGAGGCCGGAGACCACATCCACCGGATCTTTGTTCCGGTCCACGGCGTGACCGTTGCCAAGTGGTTCACCGACCCCACGCTGGAGGATATGGAAGCCCTGCGCGACGCCGACGCTGACGGCGAGATCCGCCTCCAGCCCGAATATCACGAGCGATTCGAGAGGCTGCAGCGACAGCTTGGCGTGTAGCCGTGCCGCGCCGGTGTGCGCAAGCTCACCCGCCGCCGTCGGCCCCTCAATTACCACTGTTCTGGTTCATGCCTTACACTGGAACTATCCCCCACTCCGGAAATCCCTTATTCCTGCCCAATTCTTGAGGCAGGACTGGTAAGTGTTGGGGCCCGCAAAATGTGATGCGGGCATTTTCATAGGGAGAGCCGGCAAAAGAAAACGCTGTACAGACTGCTGGGATAGCAGCCAAGAGATGCAGCGGGAAGTCCTGCCACGGGATTGCGAAAGCGCCGGACTTCTGTGACCCGCCGGTCAACGTACGCCCGGCAACTCGTGTCACGCGTACTGCGGCTCCGCTCATCTCGGGTTGTGCCGCTTGGCCCCTATGGATGAGGAAATTTCACCTATGCCCGAAAATCAGAACAACTCCGTCGACACCGAACTCGCCACCGAGAACAGCCAGGCCGACGTCGAGACTTCTGAAACGGCTGCCCCCGCACCCGGCTCCGCCCCGGAATTCACCGAGGCTCCTGCGAACGTTGAGGCTCCGGTAGCCGAGGCCGCCCCGCAGGCTGACACCACGACCGAAGCCGGGACCGAGGCCAAGTCCGCCCCGTCCAAGGACGAGGACACCGAAGATGAGGGCGTTAAGTTCGTTGACCTCGGCATCGACGGCCGCGTCCTCGCTGCCCTGCAGGACGTCGGCTACGAGAAGCCGTCCCCGATCCAGGCAGCAACCATCCCGCTGCTGCTCGAAGGCCGCGACGTCGTGGGCCTGGCCCAGACCGGTACCGGTAAGACTGCAGCATTCGCAGTACCGGCGCTGTCCCGCCTGGCCGAGCTCCACGACCTCAACGGCCCGTCCCGCAAGACCCAGGCCCTGGTCCTGGCGCCGACCCGCGAGCTTGCGCTCCAGGTTGCCGAGGCCTTCACCTCCTACGCCAAGCACATCGACGACTTCACCGTCCTGCCGGTGTACGGCGGCTCCGCCTACGGCCCCCAGCTGGCCGGCCTGCGCCGCGGCGCCCAGGTTGTTGTCGGAACCCCCGGCCGCGTCATCGACCACATCTCCAAGGGTTCCCTGGACCTGTCCGAACTCCAGTACCTCGTGCTGGACGAGGCCGATGAGATGCTGCGCATGGGCTTCGCCGAGGACGTTGAACAGATCTTCCAGCAGACCCCCGCGGGCCGCCAGGTTGCGCTGTTCTCCGCCACGATGCCGAGCCAGATCCGCCGGCTCTCCAAGCAGTACCTGAACAACCCGGCCGAGGTCCAGGTCAAGTCCAAGACCACCACGGGCGCCAACACCCGCCAGCGCTACCTGCAGGTCATGGGCCCGCACAAGCTCGACGCGCTGACCCGCATCCTTGAGGTCGAAGAGTTCGAGGGCGTCATCGCCTTCGTGCGGACCAAGATGGCCACCGAGGATCTCGCCGACAAGCTGCGCTCCCGCGGCTTCCAGGCTGCCGCCATCAACGGCGACATCCCGCAGCAGCAGCGTGAGCGTACGGTCGAGGCCCTGCGCGACGGCAAGATCGACATCCTGGTCGCCACCGACGTCGCGGCCCGCGGCCTTGACGTCGAGCGCGTCAGCCACGTGGTCAACTACGACATCCCGCACGACACCGAGTCCTACGTCCACCGCATCGGCCGCACCGGCCGCGCGGGCCGTTCCGGCGACGCGATCTTGTTCATGACCCCGCGGGAGAAGTACCTGCTGCGTTCCATCGAGAAGGCCACACGCCAGCCGGTGGAGCAGATGCACCTGCCCACCGCCGAAACCGTCAACACCCTGCGCCTGGGCAAGTTTGCCGACAAGATCACGGAGACGCTCGAGTCCGAGGACGTTGCGGCATTCCGCGACCTCATCTCCTCGTACGAGGAAGAGCACAACGTGCCGGCCGCCGAGATTGCAGCCGCGCTGGCCGTCATGGCCCAGGGCGGACAGCCGCTGCTGGTCAAGGAACTCCCGGCCGCGCCGGAATTCCAGAAGCGCGAACGCTCCAAGGACGGCTTCGGCTCCCGCGGGCCGACCCGTACGCTGACCGAGGGCAACGCCACCTACCGGATCGCCGTCGGACGCCGCCAGCGCGTCATGCCGGGTTCCATCGTGGGCGCCATTGCCAACGAAGGCGGCATCTCCTCGGCCCAGATCGGCGGCATCGACATCCGCTCGGACCACTCCCTCGTGGAGCTCCCGGCAGACCTGAGCCCCGATCAGCTGAAGGCCCTGTCCCGCACCCGGATCGGCGGCGAGCTGATCCACCTCGAGCTCGACAACGGCCGCAAGCCCTCCGGCGAGCGTGGCTCGTACCAGGGCAACCGCGGCGGCGACCGTGGGGGAGACCGCGGCGGCTACTCCGGTGGCAGCGGCAACTTCAAGGGCAACGGCGGCTTCAAGCGCGAATTCCGCAAGAGCGACGGCGAGCGGTCCTCCGCTGACCGTGGCGGCCGCTCCTTCAGCGAGCGTTCCGAGCGGAGCGTCGGCACCGACACCCGCAAGCCCCGCCACGAAGGCGGCTTCAAACCCCGCAACAAGTGGTAACCACTAGCACTATCTGAGAGAGGGCCGGCTCCTGAGCCGGCCCTTTCTTCTTTAAGCTTCCACGCCTGTGTTCGCTTCGTCACACCGCAGGCGGAGGGTCGGCCCGGGAGGCCGATTTTGGCGCCCCGGACTTCCTTGGAAGCTCTGATTTCCGCGACTTTCGGCAGTACCGCCGTCGTTCGGGCGCCGATTTGTTGGTGGGCGAATCTTCCGGTAGAGTATTTACTCGTTGCCCCCCTAGCTCAGTGGTAGAGCGCGTTCTTGGTAAGAACGAGGTCACCGGATCGATTCCGGTGGGGGGCTCTGAATGAGGGCCTGTGTCAAGGCGGTTTTTGACCGGCTTAGCGCAGGTTTTCCTCATTTATGGCGGTGTAGCTCAGTTGGTTAGAGCGCACGACTCATAATCGTGAGGTCGGGAGATCGAGCCTCCCCACCGCTACAGGCAAGACCCCCGGAATCCATTGAGATTGCGGGGGTCTTTCTGTCTTCCCGACAACTGCAGTCCCCGCCAAGTGCGTGACAAGTTCCTCCTTTCGCCGTAGCTTGGCAGCACCTGGCGGATGGGGGTTTCGGTGGACGTCCTGGGAGCAATCATGGCCCCGTTCAAATGGCTGGTCTCAGCCATCATGGTGGGCTTCCATGACGGCCTCAGCGCCATCGGCATGTCGCCGGCCAACGGCTGGACGTGGACCCTGTCCATCATCGGGCTCGTGCTGGTCATTCGCGCGGCCCTGATTCCCGTCTTCGTCAAGCAGATCAAGGCCCAGCGCGGCATGCAGCTGCTGCAGCCGGACCTGAAGAAGATGCAGGACAAGTACCAGGGCAAGACTGACCAGCTCTCCCGCCAGGCCATGGCGCAGGAACAGATGGCGCTTTACAGGAAGCACGGCACCAACCAGTTCTCGGCCTGCCTGCCCATGCTGATCCAGATGCCGTTCTTCTTCGCGCTCTTCCAGGTGCTCTCGGGCATCAGCAGCGCCAAAGTCAGCGGCCAGGGCATCGGAGCGATGAGCGCCGAGCAGGTCAAGCAGTTCGATGAGTCCACCATTTTCGGCGCACCGCTGTCCGCATCCCTGCTCCATGGCGGCGGCGGCAACCAGACCGCCGTGTGGATTCTCTCCATCGTGATGATCCTGGCCATGACGGCCTCGCAGTTCATCACGCAGAAGCAGATCATGGCCAGGAACATGTCCGAAGAGGCCCTGGCCAGCCCGTTCATGCGCCAGCAGAAGATGATGCTCTACATCCTGCCGGTCGTCTTCGGTGTGGGCGGCATCAACTTCCCCATCGGTGTCCTGATCTACTGGACCACCACCAACCTCTGGACCATGGGACAGCAGTTTTTTGTCGCATGGGACAGAATGGGTCCATGACGCGAATCGCAATCATTGGCGGCCACGGCAAAGTGGCTTTGGAACTGTCCAGGATCCTCGCAGCGGACGGGCAGGAGGTCACGTCCTTCATCCGCAACCCGGACCACGCGGCCGACGTCGCCGCCACCGGCGCTACGCCCACCGTTCTGGATGTGGAGAACGCGACGACGGCGCAGATCGCCGATGCCCTGCGCAACCACGATGCCGTCGTGTGGTCCGCCGGGGCCGGGGGCGGCAGCCCCGAACGGACCTACGCCGTGGACCGGGACGCCGCGATCCGCTCCATGGACGCCGCCGCAGACGCCGGCGTCGGGCGGTACGTCATGGTCTCCTATTTCGGCGCGGGGCCGGACCACGGGGTCCCCGCCGACAACGGGTTCTTCGCCTACGCCGAGGCCAAGGCCGCCGCGGATGCCTACCTGCGCGGCTCGGGCCTTGACTGGACCGTCCTGGGCCCCGGGACCCTGACGAACGGACCAGGCAACGGGATGATCGACGTCGATCCCGCCGACACGTCGGACGGCACCGGAACCACCCGCGCCAATGTCGCCCTCGTGGCGGCCGCGGTGCTCGGGCTGCCCGCCACGATCGGACGCACGATCGAATTCCGGGACGGCACCCTGCCGCTCGCCGCAGCCCTGGGCCCACGGGCCTAGCACCAGGGCCCAGCCCCGCAGAGACCCGGGCCTTGGGAGGCCGCGTCCGGCCGATAGGGTAGTGGGGTCGGTCCGTGCATCCACCCGGGATGCGCGCGGCCGGATTTCGGGGAGAGCAGGCGCATGGACCAGTTGGCACTCATCGTTGGACTCCTGCTGGCCACCGTGGTGGCCGTTGGGCTGGGGGACCGGCTCAAGCTGCCCTACCCCGTGCTGATGCTGCTCCTGGCCGTGGCCCTGACGTTCATCCCGGGCTTTCCGGAAGTCCAGATCGCGCCGGATCTGATCCTGCCGATCTTCCTTCCGCCGCTGCTCTTCGCCACAGCCCAGCGCAGCTCCTGGGCCGTCTTCCGGGTCCGCTGGCGCACGCTGCTCATGCTCGCCGTCGCGCTCGTGGTGGCCTCCACCGCGGTGGTGGCCGGCGCGGCGTGGCTCATGATCCCGGGCATCGGCATCCCGGCCGCCATCGCCTTGGGGGCCATGGTGGCGCCGCCGGATCCCGTGGCCGTGGACTCCATCGCAAGCCGGGTCCACATGCCGCGGCGGCTTAACAACGTGCTCCAGAGCGAGGGACTCTTCAACGACGCCGCCGCCATCGTCATCTTCCAGGCGGCCGTGGCCGCCGCGGTGGCCGGCACCAAGATCGCCTCCGACGTCGTCCTTCAGTTCATCCTCGGCGCCGCGATCGCAGTGCTGGTCGGGATCGGCATGGGCTGGCTCACGAGCCTGATTACCCGCCTCGTGGCCTCCATGGTGGCCCGCAGCGCCGTGACCCTCGTGGTGCCGTTCGCCGCGTACATCCTGGCCGAGGAAGTGCACGCCTCCGGGGTGATCGCCGTGGTCGTTACCGCGCTGGAAATACAGCGTCACTCCCGCCCGCAGGACGCCGCCGAGCGGGTCACCCGCACCGCGTTCTGGGATGTGGTGGAGCTGCTGATCACGGGCCTGGCGTTCGGGCTGGTGGGGCTGGAAGTACGGCAGGTCATCCACGACGAAGGCACGTCCGTGCTGGGCATGGTGGGGAGCGCCGCGGTGGTCTGCGTGCTCGTGTTCGCCGTGCGGTTCGCCTGGCTGGCCATGATGTCCGGGTTGTCGCGGGCCAGGAAGGACGTCCTGCGCCCTACCTCGGCGAAGGACGTGCTGATCCTTACCTGGTGCGGCATGCGCGGCCTGGCTACGCTGGCGCTGGCATTGGCCCTTCCGTTGACCGTTGCGGACGGCACGCCGTTTCCGGCCCGGAGCGAGCTGCTGGTGATCGCCTGCGCGGTGCTGCTGGCCACCCTGGTGCTGCCCGGGCTGACGCTGCCGTGGCTCATGCGCGTCCTGAAGGCATCCGAGGACGGCTCGGAAGAACGGGACGCCGCCCGCGTGCTGGCCTACCGTGCCCAACAGGCAGCCATCGCGGCGCTCAAGGACAACGAGCTCATGAAGGAGCTGCCGGCGGAGAAGGTGGCGCTGGTGAAAGAGAAGATGACCCGGCTGCACGCCGAACTGCTCGACGGGAGCCTGAAGAATGAAAGCGCGGGAGATAAGCGCAAGCGCGGCCGCGAACTGGCGATTGCCGTGCAGACGATCGCCCTCGACGCGGCCCGCCAGGAAGTCGTGGCGGCCCGGAACGAGCCGGGCATGGATCCGGAAGTGGCGGACCGGGTGCTGCGTCAGCTGGACCTCCGCACCATGATCATGCCGGACTAGGGCAACCGATCAGGGTCAGCCCCGCGCGGGCAGCGTCAGCTCCATCGCATTCGCCTCGACGTAGTCCAAAGCGTGCCGCACAGCGCCGACCGTGACGACTGCGTCGCCCAGCGGTGAGGCCGTTACGCGCGGGGGAGTCGCGGTGAAGAGGGGGAGCAACGCCGTGATCTCCGGAAGCAGGGCGCCGGCGGAATCGGCGACGGCGCCGCTGATCACCACCTGCTCGGGGTTGATCAGGCTCGCGATCGAGGCGATCACGCGGGCCATGCGCTCCGAAATCCGGCTCAGGATCGCCAATGCCGCAGGGTCTCCCGCCGCCGCGTCCTCGAACACCCGCGGTGCGCTGGCAGCACCGCCGTCGGACGGGCCGCCGCCTGCCGCGGACCACTGCCGTGCCAGGGCCGCGATGCCGTCGCTGGAGCCAACGCCCTCCACCATGTCCAGATAGCCCATCTCGCCGGCTGCCCCGCCGCGGCCGTGGAGCAGGCGCCCGGATTCCATGACCCCGGCGCCCAGGCGTTCGCCCGCGAGAAGCACCACCAGATCGTCCACCCCCGCACCGGAACCGCGCCAACGCTCACCGAGGGCGGCCAGGTTGGCGTCGTTTTCCAGGAGCACTGTCCAGCCATGCAGTTCCTTCAGCGCGGATCGGAGCCCGACGTCGAACAGGCTCCAGAACCGCTGGGTCACCAAGACGTTGCCGTCCCGGTCCACCGGCGCGGCGATCCCGGCGCCCACGGCGAGAACCATGCTCGGGTCCGTTCCCGCGGCCTCCAGGGCCCTGCGGCAGGCGCGGTCGATGACGCCGATCCGCTCCTGCGCGGGGATGTCCACCGCACGGAAGCTCTCACTGGACCGGCCGACGACGGTGCCGCGGAGGTCGGCCACGGCGGCGGTGGTGGTGGCCGCGCCGATGTCGAGGCCCAGGACGAAGCCGGCCTCCCGGTTGAAGGCAAACCGCCGGGCCGGGCGGCCCTTCCGGGGACCTTCAGAGTTCGTTCCGGGCTGGTCCAGCTCCACGATCCAGCCCCGGCCGATCAGGTCCTCGCAGACGGCGATGACGGAGGCCCGGGTCAGCCCGGTGAGGGCCATCAGCTCCGTCCCGGTGGCAACCTCCGCGCCGCGGATGTGGCGGAGAACGGCCTGGGCGTTGACGCGGCGCAGCAGCTGCGGCGTGGCGGCGGCTGCGTGCGGCATCACTTCTTGACCTCTTCTGTTCCCGGACCCATAATTGTTCAGGCAATATATTTAGCTTGTATCTAAAATACCAGAAGCCGTCTCCCAGCCCCGAAGGATCATCCCTTGTCCAACACCGCCACGCTGGCAACCCTGTCCGGTTCCGACCTCGCCGCCGACCCCAACTGGTGGCGCCAGGCCTCGGTGTACCAGATCTACCCGCGGAGCTTCTCCGATTCCAACGGTGACGGCCTGGGCGACATCAAGGGCATCACCGCCAAGGTCCCGTACTTGAAGCAACTCGGAATTGACGCCGTCTGGCTCTCCCCGTTCTACCCCTCGGCGCTGGCCGACGGCGGCTACGACGTCGACGACTACCGCGATGTCGACCCCAAGCTGGGCACCCTGGCGGACTTCGACGAAATGTCCGCCGCGCTGCACGCGGCCGGCATCAAGCTGATCGCGGACATCGTCCCCAACCACTCCTCCAACCGGCACGTCTGGTTCCAGGAAGCCCTTGCCTCCCCGCGGGGTTCCGCCGCCCGCGAGCGCTACATCTTCCGCGACGGCAAGGGCGAAAACGGCGAGATCGCGCCCTCGGACTGGGAGTCCGTGTTCGGCGGCCCCGCCTGGGAGCGCATCACCGAGCCCGACGGCACTCCCGGCCAGTGGTACATGCACATCTTCGCCAAGGAACAGCCGGACCTGAACTGGTCCAACCGCGAAATCCGCGACGACTTCCTCAAGACGCTCCGCTTCTGGTCGGACCGTGGCGTGGACGGCTTCCGCGTCGACGTCGCCCACGCCCTGACCAAGGACCTCACCGAGCCCCTGATCTCCAAGGTCGAGCTCAGCGCCGCCAACACCGGAACCGACGGATTCGACGACGGATCGCACCCCTTCTGGGACCGCGACGAAGTCCATGAGGTCTACGCCGAGTGGCGCGAGGTCTTCAACGAGTACAACCCTCCGCGCACCGCCGTCGCGGAGGCCTGGGTGCACGCCAGCCGCCGCGCCCGCTACGCGAGCCCGCAGGGCCTGGGCCAGGCGTTCAACTTCGACCTCCTGCAGGCCGACTTCGACGCCGATGAGTTCCGCGAAATCATCACCCGAAACCTCGCCGAGGCCACCGAATCCGGCGCCTCCTCGACGTGGGTCTTCTCCAACCACGACGTCGTGCGCCACGCCACCCGCTACGGCCTTCCCAAGGGCGGCGGCAAGCACGCCCAGGGCCAGGACGGCAAGGGCTGGCTTCTGGCCGGAGCCCCCGCGGAAGAACTCGACGTCGAACTCGGCCTGCGCCGGGCCCGCGCCGCCACGCTCCTGATGCTGGCCCTTCCCGGATCCGCCTACCTGTACCAGGGCGAGGAACTGGGCCTGCAGGAAGTCGCGGAGATCCCCGACGCCGAGCGCCAGGACCCCACCTTCTTCCGGAACAAGGGCGTCGAGATCGGCCGTGACGGCTGCCGCGTGCCGCTGCCCTGGGCCCCGGAAGGCACCTCGTTCGGGTTCGGCGACGGCGGCGCGCACCTGCCGCAGCCGGCCTGGTTCGCCCGCTACGCCGTGGCAGCCCAGGACGGCGTGGAAGGCTCCACGCTGGAGCTCTACCGCACGGCCCTGAAGTTCCGCCGCGAACTGCAGACCTCGGAGGAAATGGAATGGCATGAATCCGGCAGCGCCGACGTCCTGCACTTCAGCCGCCCGGGCGGCTGGCAGACGGTGACCAACTTCGGTGACACGCCCGTGGAACTGCCCGCCGGTGAGGTGCTGGTCAGCAGCGGCCCGCTGGACGGCGGACTGCTGCCGGCCAACACCACCGTCTGGCTGCGGTGAGCATTCCGGCGAAGGACTCGACCGGTGCGCCCGCCCGCGACGGGAATCCCGGCCAGGAGCTCATCTATGGCTGCATGGGCCTGGGCGGCAGCTGGTCGGCGGAGCCGTACTCGTCCGCGGAGGTGGACGAGGCGGCGGCCGCCGTCGAGTCAGCCCTGAAGGCCGGCATCACGCTCTTTGACCACGCGGACATCTATACCAACGGCAAGGCCGAGGCCGTTTTCGGCGAGATCCTGGCCGGGACTCCGGGACTGCGCGAGAAGATCCGGCTCCAGACCAAATGCGGCATCCGGCTCAACGAGCAGGGCCTGGAGGCGTACTACGACCTCAGCCGGGACGGCATCCTGGAACGGGTCAACGAAAGCCTGGCCCGGCTCCGCACGGACTACGTCGACGTGCTCATGCTGCACCGCCCGGATCCCCTGATGGATCCGGCGGAAGTGGCATCCGCCGTCGGGCAGCTCATGGCCGAAGGCAAGGTGCGCGCCGTGGGCGTGTCCAACATGTCGGGTCCGCAGATCGAGATGCTGCAGGACCGGCTCGAGACGCCGGTGGTGGCCAACCAGCTGGAGATGAGCCTGCTCAAGCGGGCCTGGCTCGAAAGCACGGTGCTGGTCAACCATGCCGAGGGCACGGACTACAGCTTCCCGCACGGCACCGTTGAGCATTGCGTCCGGCACGGCATCCGTCTGCAGGCGTACGGCTCGCTGGCCCGCGGCCTGTACACCGGGGCGCCGGCCGCCGTGCCGACGCCGGCCGAGGAAGCCGCCACCGCCCTCGTCGCCGCCCTGGCCGCCGCGAAGGGGACCACGGGGGAGGCAATCGTGCTGGGCTGGCTCATGAAACACCCCGCCGGGATCGCGCCCGTGATCGGCACCGCCAACCCTGACCGGATCCTCGCCTGTGCCGGCGCCGCAGAGGCCGCCGCGTCCATGACCCGCGCCGAGTGGTACGGGCTCTGGGTGGCGGCTCGGGGCAGCAACATCCCCTAGTACGCCCACCATGCCCACCCAACTGGCTGGCAGTTAAGGCCGCTATTCGCGCTGAAAACGACTTCAGCTGCCAGCTACTTGGGTGCGGATGTGATTTTGGTCGTAATGGTCACCCCGGAGGGCCGGATCGCTTAGCCGCAAACGCCTCCGGGCGGATAGCGTAGATGCATGACTTCTACCACCACCGCCGAATCCCTTCGGCCCCAGCGCAACATCCCGGCCGACATTGCCCGCTCCTGGCTGCTGGTCAACGCGATGAAGCCCGAACTCTTCGACCAGTCCGCCGTCTCCCGGGCCGATGCAATCATCCTCGACATCGAAGACGCGGTGGACCCCTCCCAGAAGGACGCCGCCCGCGACAACGTCGTGAACTGGCTGACCGCCGGCGGCAGCGCGTGGGTCAGGATCAACGACGCCACCAGCCGGTTCTGGGCCGACGACCTCGCCGGACTGCGCGGCACCCCCGGCCTGCTGGGCGTCATGCTGGCCAAGACCGAATCGGCCGACCAGGTCACAGAGAGCTTCCACCGGATGGACGGCAAGACCCCGGTCATCCCGCTCGTCGAGTCCGCCGTCGGCATAGAGGAAGCCAACAACATCGCTAAGGCCCAGGGTGCGTTCCGCCTGGCCTTCGGCTCCGGCGACTTCCGCCGCGACACCGGCATGGCCGCCACCCCGGAGGCCATGGCCTACCCGCGGGCCAAGCTGGTGGTGGCCAGCCGCGTCGGCAACCTGCCGGGCCCCATCGACGGCCCCACGGTCGGCACCAACCACCCGATCCTGCGCGAGCAGACCGGCATCACCGTGATGATGGGCATGACCGGGAAACTCTGCCTGGCGATCGACCAGACTCCGGTGATCAACGAAGTCATTAGCCCCACCCCGTCCGACGTCGCCTGGGCCACGGACTTCATGAACGACTTCGAAGCCAACGGCCGCGTCATCCGGGACGGCTCCGACCTGCCGCGCCTGGGCCGCGCCGAGAAGATCATGAAGCTCGCCGTAGCCTTTGGCGTGAAGCCGGCCCTGTAGCCGCCCCGCCACTTAAGGAGACCCCGTGACCGGTACCCGTTATCTGGTCCACGGGGTCTTTTGGGATGGTCCGGAGCCGGCAGCGGCCGGACGGAGCCAGCCCGGACCCGAACAGGCGGCCGCCGGGAGTGCCGTCCTGCGGCTGCAGGACCCTGCGGGCGCCTTCACCGAACTGGCGCTCGACGCCGGGACGCGGCTCGGGTTCCGGCTCGCCGCCCCAGGCAAGCGCTGCCTGGGCCACCACAAGGTGCACGGCCCCGCGGACCGGGACCACATTCCCTGCCCTGCCCGGGCAGAGGCCGCTCGGGGCAGCCAGTGCCAACGGTGCTTCGTTCTGGACGACTCGCGGCTGATCCACGACTTCCACCGCGGCGGCCGGGTCCCGCCCTCAACCGGCGGCTGGCCGCGGAAGTCCGGGACCTGCTGTCCCGGGTCCCCGCCGACGGCTTCGGGATCGTGGACGAGCCGTGGTTGCGACCCGGCCTGGCGGAGGTCGCCTGCCTGCCGAACGGTGCTGGCGCGCGGACCGCACGGCACCCGTACCCGCACGGGTTCGATTCGGGGGACCACGGGTTCGGGATCGCCTCCCTGAGCGGCAGCTGCGCCGTCGCGGGTTTGGCCGGAACGGACCTGGAATTCATCGTGAACCTGGGCCTGCTGAAGGCGAGGACGGTTCTGCTGGGGGAGTACAAGTCCGACGTCCCGGCCGTGCAGGAATCCCTGTTCTGAGGCTGGATTTGCCCCTCGACGCGCAAAATGCCGGACGCGCCCGTATTCCGGCGTCGCCAGGCATTTTGAGCGTCGCCGGAAATTGTGCGGATCGCGGCGTGCGTCGCCGGCCCCGGTAGACTGGCACGGTGCTGAATGAATTCTGGGCCACCGCGTCAACCGCCTACAAGGTGCTCGTCTTCAGCGCCATGGGACTGATTGCCCTCGGCATCGTCCTCAACGTGGTGGGCAACAGCACCGGCAACCAGGCCCTGGCCCTCGCCTCACTGCCGGTGATCGGGCTGGGGCTGATCCTGCACCTTGCCGGGCTTGTGGTCCGCGGCCAGGCGATCCGGAAGAACCTCAAGCGCTAGCGGCCGCGTTCCGCAGCACATGGCTCCGGGCATGCTGCACGGCGTCCGGGAGGGACGTGAACAGGTGCTTGTGATGCCGCAGTGAGCGGATGACGCCCACGTTGGTGACGAGCTCCAGATGCTGTGGCTGGACCCCCTTCAGCAAGACCGTGACGCCGCGCAACTCCAGTGCGGAAATCACCTCCACGAGCGCGTGGGCGCCGGTGGCATCCAGCATCCGCAGCTGAGACAGCCGGATGATGGCCACCTGGATGTCTTTGACCTGGCCGATCTCCTGCAGGACCCGCTCCGCGGCGCCGAAGAACATCGCCCCGTCCAGCCGGAAAATCGCGATGTGCTCATCCCCGGGAAGCGTCGGCTCGGGAACCGCCTCGCGCCGGACCCCGCTCAGGGAAGCGAACGTCCGCAGCGTGAACACGGCAGCCGCGGCGAATCCGATCTGGATGGCCACAATGAGGTCGAAGGCGACCGTAATGAAGGCCGTGATCACGAACACCGCGGCGTCGGCCCGGGTGGACCGCAGGATCGCCGTGACCGTGTGCCGCGAGACCATGCGGGTGGCCGTGACCATGAGGATGCCTGCCAGAGCCGCCAGCGGGATCCGCCCGACCAGCCCGGCCGCCAGGTAGATGATGGCGAGCAGCACGAGCGCGTGCACCATCGCGGCGAGCCGGGTCTTCGCGCCGGAGCGGACATTCACGGCGGTCCGGGCGATCGCGCCCGTCGCCGGCATGCCGCCGAAGAAGCCCGCGGCGATCGAGGCCAGGCCCTGGCCCGTGAGCTCGCGGTCGGGGCTGTACGCGCCGGACGGACGGCCGTCCGGTCCCGCCATGCCGGAGGCCACCCGGGCCGAGAGTAGGGATTCGATGGCGGCCAGCGTGGCGATCGACACGGCAGGCATCAGGAGACCGCCCAGTGCGCCCGGATCCAGGGACGGCATGGACGGTGCCGGCAGGGAGTGCGGTAGCGCGCCGATCCGGGGGATGTCCAGCGCCAGCACCTCGGCCGCCACGGTGGCGAGCAACACCGCAATTAGGCTTGCGGGCAGTGCCTTGCTGAGCTTGGGGAGCAGATACATCACAGCGGCGACACCTGCCACCACAGCGAGCGTTTGCAGAACGGCCGGGACGGTAGCCTGCGACGCGCTCTCGACGGCGGCCAGGAAGGTGTTGTGGCCCGGCGTTGCCTCAGTGCCCGTGGCCAGGGGGACCTGCTGCAGGAAGATGATGGCGGCGATGCCGAGCGTGAAGCCCTCCACGACGGGCCACGGGATGAAGGCGACGGCGCGGCCCAGTCCGCTCACCCCCAGGATCATGACGATCAGTCCAGCCAGTACCGAAACCAAGGCGATGCTGCCGACACCGTGGGCGGCGACCACCGGGGCCAAAACCACCACCATGGCGCCGGTGGGGCCGGAGACCTGGACGTTGGATCCGCCCATGACGGCCGCCACCAGCCCGGCCACCACCGCCGTGATGAGTCCGGCCTCTGCGCCGACGCCGGAACTCACCCCGAAGGCCAGGGCCAGGGGGAGCGCCACAATGCCTACCGTGATGCCGGCGAACAGGTCCGTCTTCCAGGCGGACCGCAGAAGCCCATAGTCGCGGCGCGACGGCAGGAACCGCGCCATGCGTGCCCGGGCAGTGCCGGTTGCCCGGTCCGGGCGTGAGGTCTGGGCCGCGCTCATGGCGCTGTGCTCTCGAGTCCGTCGGTGCTCCCGAGGCGGTCGGGGATGCCTACGGGGCCTGTGCTGCCGAGGTGGCCGGCGGGCAGTTCCTGCGCCAGCCGAAGCTGTTCGCTGGATCCGGCCAGGCTGTCCAGCAGGAAGACCCGGGCGATCGCCAGCAGCTCCGAGATCTTGGGATGAGCCAGCCGGTAGGTCACGGCATTCGCCGTCCGGACCGACGTCACCACCCCGTGCCGGCGCAGCGTCGCCAGGTGCTGGGACAAATGCGAGGCCTCCAGGCCCGTCTCGGCGAGCAAGTAGCTCACAGGGGCTGCCGTGTCCGGCGCCGCGGCCAGAAGCTCCAGGATCCGGATCCTGGCCGGGTGGGCGAGGGCCTTGAACAGGTTGGCCTTGATTTCGTACAGCGGGGTCTGCGCGGGGGTGATCATGGGCGGAAGGGGATCATGACAGGAGAACGCTTTCTCGGATCCAGCGGCATCGGTGCCCGGCGGGCTTCGATCGCCAGTGGATTGATGGATTGATGTTTTCATCATATCGCATCGGTCAAGCCCCGCCCGGCCCGAGTCGGGCGCCACTGCCCGCTTGGCCCCGGTGCACGCCCGGCTCAAGCACTCTGCTGCCCGGCGCACACCCTGTAATGAAGCCGGGGCGCCGCGGGCGTGGCGATAGGCTGGAACCATGACTATCAATCCGGATCTGCAGGGGCGCAGCTACCCTGCCGCAGAGGTGTACGACGTCGGCCGCGAGAAGATCCGCGAGTTCGCGCGCGCGGTCAAGGCCACTCATCCCGCCCACTTCGACGTCGCCGCGGCCAAGGCACTGGGCCACCTCGACCTCGTCGCGCCGCCGACCTTCGCCATTATCGTCGCCCAGCGCGCCGACGCGCAGCTGATCGAGGATCCGGAATCCGGCATCGACTTCTCCCGCGTGGTCCACGCCGACCAGCGGTTCACCCACCACCGCCCGATCATTGCCGGGGACCGGCTGGTCGCCGAACTGCACGTCGACGGCGTCCGTGCCATGGGCGGCGGGGCCATGATCACCACCCGCTCAGAGATCTTCGCCCTGGGCAACAGCGATTCCGCCGATGTCCGCGAGCCGGTTGCCACCACCACCTCGTCCATCCTGGTCCGCGGAGAGGGACAGTAGCCATGAGCATCAACATCGCAGGACTTACGGTCGGCCAGGACATCGGCAGCCGCAGCATCGCCGTCACCCGCACCGACCTCGTCAAGTACGCCGGCGCATCCGGTGACTTCAACCCGATCCACTGGAACGAGGCCTTCGCCACGGGCGTGGGCCTGCCGGGCGTGATCGCCCACGGCATGTTCACGATGGGCGCGGCCGTCCAGCTCGTCACCGACTGGGCCGGCGACCCCGCCGCCGTCGTGGACTTCCAGACCCGCTTCACCAAGCCGGTGCCGGTGGCCGACACCACGGGGACGCCGGAAGCCGGCGCCGTGATCGAGGTCAGCGGCGCCATCGGAGCGCTCGACGCCGACGCCGGCACCGCCCGCGTCGACCTCACGGTCGTCTCGGCCGGTCAGAAAGTCTTGGTCAAGGCCCAGGCCGTCGTCAGGCTGGCGTAGCCTGTGGCGCTGCTGTGACCAAGGAGACTAAAGACGTCTTCGTCCCGGCTGCCGAGATCACGCACTGGCGGAATGCCGTGGTGGTGGCCTATGCGGCCAGCGGAATCGCGTTTTCCACGTGGGTATCCCGGCTGCCGGCCATCCGCGACGGTCTGGACCTGACTCCCGGCACCATCGGGCTGCTCCTGCTCTGCATGACGGCGGGGTCCTTCCTGTCCGTGTCCGCCTCTGGCCTGATTGTCCTTCGGCTGGGCTCGAAGCGCACCATCCGGATCGGCAGCATCATGGTCGGGTTCGGGCTGATGCTGGCAGGCTTCGGCACCTCCGTGCTCGCCAACCCGGTGGCGGTCGCCGCGGGACTGTCAATCATCGGGCTGGGTACCGCCAGCTGGAACACGGCGTCCAACGTCGAAGGCGCCGCGGTGGAACGCGCCGTCCGCCGCCACATCATGCCCCGGCTGCACGGCTCCTTTAGCCTGGGGACAGTGGCCGGAGCCGGGCTGGGTGCGTGGGCTGCCGGCGCCGGGATCCCGGTCTTCTGGCACCTCGCCGCGGCCGGCCTGTTGGTGGCCGGTTCCGTGACGACCGCTGCGGCGTGGTTCCGCGCCGACATCACGCCGCTGCAGGGGGAACAACCGTTCGCGGCCTCCGGGACAGATACCTTCGAAGATCCCTCCACCGGGCCCATCCCCATCGTCCGGCAGGCGGACGCGGTCCCCGAACAGCCGCTGGACAACAAACGCCAGATCGCCCAGGCCTGGCGGGACCGGCGCACCCTGCTGCTGGGCGTGCTGGTCCTGGGCCTTGCCCTCGCCGAAGGGGCGGCGGGGGACTGGGTGGCACTGGCGCTCGCGGACGGCCACGGCCAGTCTGACGCCGCCGGGGCCGCCGGATATGGACTGTTCGTCACCTTCATGACGGTGGGCCGCTTCGCCGGAACGCTCGTCCTGGACCGGTTCGGCCGCGTCCCGGTGATGCGGTGGTGCGCCGCATTGGCCGTAGCAGGCCTCGGATTGTTCGTCTTCGCCTCCGTGCCGTGGCTGGCCTACGTGGCCCTGGCCATTTGGGGGCTTGGCGCCTCCCTTGGTTTCCCGGTGGGCATGTCCGCCGCCGCCGACGATCCCGGCAAGGCTGCCGCACGCGTCTCCGTCGTCTCGACGATCGGCTACGGCGCGTTCCTGTGCGGTCCGCCGCTGCTGGGGCTCCTGGCCGAACACGTGGGCATCCTGCACTCGCTGCTGGCCGTCATGGTGATGCTGATCGGCAGCTTCCTGCTCTCCCCGGTGGCGCGCAAACTCCCCGCAGCCGTTCCCGCCGCCTAGCTAAGTACAAGCCACCACCGGCTTAGGCCGGCGCACGATCCCGGCTAGGCTGTTCAGGTGACCCCGATTCTGCTCTCCGCCCTGACCACCTCCGCTGTCGGGGGCCCCGCCGGCAGCTACATTGAAGCCCGCAGCGAGGCCGAGATCATCGATGCCGTGCGGTCGGCGGACGCCGGCGGCCAGCCCCTGCTGATCATCGGCGGCGGTTCCAACCTGCTGGTGTCCGACGCCGGGTTCCCCGGAACGGTACTTAAGATCGCCTCGGCGGGCTTTACCGTCAACGCCGAGGACTCCTGCGGCGGCGTGGCGGTGGTGGTGCAGGCCGGCCACAACTGGGATGCCTTCGTTGACCACGCCGTGAGGCATGCCTGGTCCGGCGTCGAAGCGCTCTCCGGAATTCCCGGAGCCACGGGAGCCACTCCCGTGCAGAACGTCGGCGCCTACGGCGCCGACGTCTCGCAGACGATCGCCGCAGTCCGTACGTGGGACCGGGAACGGAACGCGGTCAAGACTTTCACGAATTCCGAACTCAAGTTCGGCTACCGTGACTCCGTCCTGAAGCAGGCCACCGTCAACGGTTCGCCGCGCTATGTGGTCCTCACCGTGGAATTCCAGCTCCCGCTCGGCCGGATGAGCGCCCCGATCCGCTACGCCGAACTCGCCCGGGCGCTCGGCGTCGAGCAGGGCCAGCGGGCCTACTCCAGCGACGTCCGCCGCGAAGTGCTGCGGCTGCGGGCCTCCAAGGGCATGGTGTGGAATGCGGCCGACCGGGACACTTACTCGACGGGGTCCTTTTTCACCAACCCGATCGTGTCCGAGGACGTCGCGGCACGGCTGCCGCAGGACGCCCCGCGCTACCCCGGCGGTGCCGACGGGCTGACCAAGCTCTCGGCGGCGTGGCTGATCGACCAGTCCGGCTTCGCCAAGGGCTTTGGGCTGGCCCCGGACAGCGTCTCGGGCGGCAGGGCATCGCTTTCCACCAAGCACACTCTCGCCATCACGAACCGGGGCGGGGCGAGCACGGCGGACATGCTGGCCGTTGCGCGCGAGGTGCGCCACGGCGTCGTCGAACGCTTCGGGATCGAACTGCACCCGGAACCGCTGCTGATCGGCGTCACCCTTTAGTTCCTGCCCCGGCCCGGGCCGCCCGTCGCCACGTAAGGCACCCATCGAGGTAGGGGCGATTTCCCTACAGCAACTCCTGAACGTGCAGACTGAGCCACAAGACCACTGTGTCTTCGGGGTTGTCCACATCAATTCCAAAAAGTTCCCGGAGACGCCGCAAGCGGTAGCGGAGCGTGTTCTGGTGCACTGAAAGTGCCGCCGAGGTTTTGGCGGAATCGCGGGAGAAATCGAGGTAGGTGCGCAAAGTTCTCGCGTATTCGGTTCCTGATTCGGCGTCGTACTTCCTCATGCTGGCAGCGGCCGGAGACACAAGGTGGGGCGTGTTCCGGAAAAGCGCACTGAGTTCCAGCAAGGTCAGACGGCTGCGCACTTCCTGAGCGTTGGCGTAGTCGCCGGGGCTCCGCCCGGAGGCGAGCATCAGCAAGACGAGGTCCGCGTCGTGCCGGGAACGGCTGATGTCTGCAACGGTGGTGACGGTCGAGCCCGTTGACGCCCGCAGCTTGACCCGCAGCGACGCAGCTGAACGCTCGATCAGGCGGCGGGCCAGCGCCTCAATGGATCCGGGGCCCGAGGCGGGGGCCTCGGTGAACAACGCATAAATCGTGGTGCCGATGAGTACGCACTGCGCACCTTGCCCGTGCGCTTCGCACTGGGTCGTGACAAGGTCGACGAGCCGGATCAGGGACAGCTCGTCGGACTGCCCGAGGTCCAGTTGGAAAGCCGCGACGGCGAAGGGGCCCGAGTGCTTCAGTCCGAGCTGTTCTGCTACAAGCTGGACGTCGTCTCCCCCTTCGAGGAGCCGGCGGAGGAGCTCGGCCCGTTGTTGCCGCGCAAGGTCGATGGTGCTTCGCGCCCTCAGGATGTGGAGGACTGCGATATCCGCGGCGCGCTCGAGCGCCTGCTCCGCGTCGGAATCCAGGTCCCCGTTGGCGTCCACTACCCAGATAGACCCCAGCGGCTGGTTACCGGCACGAACGGCGATGGCCAGACGGTCCATTGCCGGACGGACACCTTCAATGCGCACGGCGCCGCGGGCCCGGAACACGCTGGCATATTGACCGGCATTCTCCGGCAGGTAGGGAACCTGGCGCCCCAGGATTCCGTTCCGCCGGTCGTCGTCGATCGGTTGGTGGGGGAGCGTGGAGTATGCGAGAACCTGTTCCTGGAGGTTTTCGATGGCCGTGGCCCCACCTACCAGTGCGGCAATGGCGTTGGCTAGGGCAAACAGGTCGCCCACTCCCAGCGGCGAGGCCGACCGGTTGGCTTCCGCGGAGGCGCTGAGGGCAGATTCCAGGAGCGCATCGAGTTGCCGCCACCCCACGGCGTCGTCGACGACCAATAGTGCTATGCCGGCCTGGTCAGCTGTGTTCGCGAGTTCTTCGATGTCCTGAGACAGCTGCTTGAGCACGATCGCGCCGAAGCCAGCTTGCGCTGCTTCCCGGACGACGACGGTTGTTTCCGGTTCCGCGGGGTGGAGTCCGATTCCCAGCAAGATCCCTCCCCGGAGCCCTTCCAAAGGCGCGAGGGGATCGTAGAGGGACGGGCTCGTCAGGGAGAGCCCGGGTGTAGTTCCGTGTGAGCGGAGAACCAGTCCGGAGTTCGCAAGCACTTGCAGGAGGTCAGGCAAATCGATGCTGCCCGGGGTTTTCGGGATGGTTTCCACAAGGCGTAAATCTACGGCCCCTAGTGCTGGCACACAAGTTGGAGGACTGACGTTGGTGTCTGGCACCGAAGCCAGCCGGCACCGGCAAAGCCAATAGTTGATGCATGTCACTTATTGTTGAAGCCAGTCCAACAGCACGCCAGGCCGGGGAAGCGGCAGCAGCCGCAGCATCCAAGGCCGGCGTCCGGGTCATCGACGAACATGACCGCGACAAGCTCAGGGACGTTGAAGGGCTGCTCATCGCGATCTGGGGTATGTCTCCCCACGGAGCGCCTGTTCCTTTCGATTTGCTGCGGAGCATTTCGCACGCAGGCTGCAATGTTTCCGCTGCATACAACGCGGACGGGGCCCTGCGCGGAGCCGCCGTCGGCATCGTGTCCCCCGGCGGAGCGGCTACCTATTCCCTGATCGCCGGTGTCCTGCCCGGCGCGGCGGACAAAGGCGTCGGTTTCGCGCTCAAACAGCATCAGCGGGCGTGGTCGCTTGCCCGCGGAATCGAGACCATGACGTGGACCTTTGACCCGCTGGTCAGCCGGAACGCCCGTTTCAACCTCACGAAACTCGGAGCCCATGCATTCGAGTACGCACGCGATTTTTACGGCGAAATGCAGGACGACATCAACGCCAACGATGAAAGCGACCGGCTCGTCGCCGTTTGGCCTTTGTCCTCCAAGCGGAGCATCAGTTGCAGCGAAGGGTCCGTCGAAGAACTGGAACTGCCCGAAACGGCCCAGAACAACATTCTGGAGTACGGCCCGGACTCCAGGCCGGTCCTCCTCGAAACGCCGGACACCCTATGGTGCCGTGCACCGCAAGACATCGTGGCGCTGAGGGCCGCGGACTCCGATGAAGCGGGACTGTGGCGGTTGCGGATCCGCGGAATCTTCGAATCGGCCTTCGCATCCGGCTACAACGCGTCCGGAGTCACCCGAACCGGCTGGTACCGGCTGACCAAAACCAACCAGGCATAACCCTTACCCAACACCAGGAGTACAGAATGCGACCCAGGAATCGTACGGTTTCCGCGCGTATCGCGCGCCAGGCCCTTGGCGCTGCCGGCCTGACCCTCACCTTCGGACTAGCGGCCTGTTCGGGAGGAGCAGTGCCCGCGGCGAATTCGAAGACTTTGTCCGCCGCCGACGTCGACCCCGCTGCAGCAGCGGCCCTGCCAGAGCGCTACAAGTCAGCCGGAGTCATCAAGGTGGCATCGGACATTCCGTACCCGCCGATGGAGATGTTCGATGAGAACCAAAAACTCACGGGTCTGGACTACGACCTTGCCCAGGCCCTGGGCGCGAAGCTCGGGGTCCGCCTGGAACTGCAGACCCAGGCTTTCGACAGCATCATTCCGTCGCTGCAGTCGGGCAAGAACGACATCATCATGTCAGGGATGAACGACACCGCCGAGCGCCAGGCGACCCTGAACTTCGTGGACTACTTTCATGCCGGGTTCTCCATCCTCGTGCCCAAGGGCAACCCGGACCGCATCACGACCGTGATGGACCTTTGCGGCAGGAACGTAGCCGTGCAGAAGGCGACTGTGCAGGCGGAGATTCTCCGCAGCTATGACCAGCAGTGCAGGGACAAGGGATCAGAACCGGTGAGCGTCTCCGAACTTCCGCTGGAAACGGATGTCCAGACGGCCGTCCGTTCAGGAAAAGCCGCAGCTGACGTCGTCGATTCCGCCGCGGCTGCCTACGCCGCCAAGACTGCCGGGAACGGCAAGATCTTCGACATCGTCAAAGACCCGGCAAACCCTGCCGGCTACAACCCGGTCTACACCGGGATCGGTGTCCTTAAGAAGGATGCGGAGCTCGGCAAGGCGTTGCTGGCAGCCCTTCAGGCGATCGTCGCCGACGGCAGTTATGGCACGATCCTTGAGAAGTACGACCTCTCCGACTACAGGGTCAAGGAAACCGGCCTCAACTTGGGTACGGCCAAACCATGAAACAGGCAAGCACGCTCCCATCCCGGAGAGTAACGGCTGAGACCGCAACCGAAACCGCAATCGTCGGCACCGCCGAGGACGATGTTGTAGCTGTTCCGTTGCGCCACCCGTGGCGCTGGGTAGTCGCGGCAGTGCTGGCTCTCGGGTTTGTGGCCCTTTTGTCATCGCTGTGGTCCAACCCGAACATCGACCACTCGACCATCAAGAACTACCTGTTCCATCGACGGATCCTCGGCGGAATAGGCCTTACCCTGGCGCTGACGGTCATTTCCATGCTCGTGTCCACGCTGCTTGGAGTGCTGCTCGCGGTGATGCGCCTGTCCAGAAATCCGGTGATGAACGCCTTCGCCTGGCTCTACGTGTGGGTCTTCCGCGGCACCCCACTGCTGATCCAAGTCGTCTTTTGGGGCTACCTGGGGCTGCTCTATTCGCAGATTTCCCTGGGCCTCCCGTTCACTGACTTCACGTTCTTCTCCATGGACACCAACGCACTGGTTCCAGCGTTCACGGCCGGGCTGCTGGCCATGACGTTGAACCAGGCCGCGTATTCAGCGGAAATAATCCGGGGAGGGATGCTTTCAGTGGATACCGGCCAGCACGAAGCCGCGTATTCGCTCGGGATGTCACCAGCCTTCGCCCTTTTCCGGGTGGTGCTGCCGCAAGCGATGCGCGTGATCATCCCGCCGATGGGCAACGAGACCATCTCGATGTTGAAAAACACCTCGCTGTTGTCAGTCATCGCGGTACTCGAGCTCTATACCGTGGCAACGCAAATCTCTTCGCAGAGCCTGCGCCAGGTGGAACTGCTCGTGGTGGTCAGCTGCTGGTACCTGTTCCTGACCACGGTGCTATCCGTTCCGCAGTACTACCTGGAGCGGCACTACGGCCGTGGAAACGTACGCCAGCAGACCCCCACACCCCTGGGCAGGATGATCTCCACACTCCGCAAACACGGCAAGCCCCACGCAGAATCGAAAGGACTTCAGCCATGACCGATGCCCTCGCCACCCGTGAGCACACGGTCGGCCCCGCCGCCTCGCCGCTCCTCGTTGCCAGAAACGTCCGCAAACGCTACGGCAGCGTGGAGGTGTTGAAGGGCATCTCGCTGACCGTCAACCCCGGGGAAGTTATGTGCCTTCTAGGCCCATCCGGTTCCGGCAAGTCCACCTTCCTGCGTTGCATCAATCATTTGGAGCGGATCGACGGAGGACGGATATCCGTCGGCGGGGACCTGATCGGCTATACCCAGCGTCAGGACCGGATTTTTGAAATGAATCCCCGTCAAGTGGCCAGGCAGCGGCGCGGCATCGGCATGGTTTTTCAGCGCTTCAATCTCTTCCCGCATATGACTGCCCTGGAGAACATCTCGGTTGCGCCGGTGGGAGTCAAAAAAGTGCCCAAGCAGCAAGCGTCCAAGCGCGGAATGGACTTGCTGGAGCGGGTGGGCCTGGCACACCTGGCGAAGGCCTACCCGGCGCAGCTATCCGGAGGGCAGCAGCAGCGGGTCGCAATTGCCAGGGCACTGGCCATGGACCCCCAACTCCTGCTCTTTGATGAGCCGACGAGCGCCCTGGACCCGGAACTGGTCGGCGACGTCCTCGACGTTATGCGCACGCTGGCCTCCGATGGCATGACCATGATCGTTGTCACTCATGAAATTGGCTTCGCCCGTAGCGCTGCGGACAACGTCGTCTTTATGGACGGCGGCGTGGTGGTGGAATCAGGAGCGCCGGCATCCGTGCTGGACAACCCGCAAAACCCCCGGACCATCGCATTCCTCAACAGCGTTATGTAAGAAGCCCGGATGCACTGCCAAACCAGATGTCATGTTTGGCGGCCGGGCCCGGAACGCCCTGACTGCGCCTTCCCTCGTTCCTCGTTTCTTCCCGCCCTATGAACAGTGAGCCCTACATGAAGATCTCCCGCGCCACCGTCACCCTCATCGAGGTTCCGTTGCTGGAACCCTTTGTGGTTTCCTATGCCACTTACGCCTCAATGCCGAGCGTTATCCTTACGCTCGAGACCGCCGACGGTTTAACCGGGTACGGCGAGAGCGTTCCGGACGGCCACATCACCGGAGAAACCCCCACCGGGACCGTCGAAGCCCTCAAAACCGAGTTGCTTCCCGCCGTGATGGGTTTGGATCCCCGCGACATCACTGCCATCCATCAGCGGCTCAACCAGGCGCTCAAGGGCTGTGGAGCTGCGAAAGCAGCCGTCGACATTGCCTGCTGGGACCTGGCGGGAAAGGCGGCCGGGCGACCCATCTACGCACTGCTCGGCGGCCGGCGGCCTGAACAGCCAACCATCGCCAAGGTATTGAGCATCCTGGAACCGGAAGTCCTGGTGGCGCAGGCAATCCAAGCGCGCGGGGAAGGCTACCGCCACCTCAAAATGAAGCTCGGCAGCGGTGACGGGCAGGACATCGAGCGCGTGCGGGCGGTCCGGGCAGCGATCGGCAACGATATGGCCATTCGGGTGGACGCAAACCAGGGCTGGGGCGATACCGCCACCGCACGCACCATGATCCGAGCCCTTGAACCATTCGGGATTGACTGGGTCGAGCAGCCAATCCCCGCGGACGATATCGATGGCTTCCGGCTCCTCCGCCAGGACACGAACGCCCGCCTCATGGCCGACGAGTCCGTGGTTGACGCCAGCGACCTCGCGCGGTTCGTCCGCGACCGCTCGGTGGACATGGTCAACCTTAAACTGATGAAGAGCGGCGGCATCACGCCGTGTCATCGTCTGGCCACTCAGGCTGAACTCGGCGGACTCAAAGTGCAGATCGGTTCCATGCTGGAAACAAGCGTTGCCTCCGCTGCCGGTTTCCACCTGGCCCTCAGCCACCCGAACATCGTGTCCACCGAACTCTCCGGTCCCATCAAGTTCGCCACGGAACCTGGCGACCTCCAGTACATTCTCCCCAACGTCCAGATCACTGAGCGGCCAGGGCTCGGAGTCGATATGGACACGGACATTCTTGCCGAACTCACGGTGAGTGAATGCGAAGTCAGCGCGTGAGTGGCGGCGCCATGAGGCGCCGCCGGCTGGCGGAGATTTGGACTCACCTGCACAACCATCCTGAACCCAGCATGCAGGAATTCGCCACTGCAGAGTATCTCGCGGGACTTCTGGAGCAGGCGGGCCTTGAGGTTCGCAGGTTCGACTCCCTCCCGGGTTTCACGGCCGACGTGGGGACGGGTCCTCCGGTGATTGGACTGCGGGCAGAAATGGACGCCCTTGTACGAGACACGGCAGGGGGACCGACGGCGGTCCACTCCTGCGGTCACGACGCCAACATGGCAATAGTCGCCACCGTGATGCTGGAACTGGGAGAACTCGGGGACCTGCTGGAAGGCTCCGTGCGGGCGATCTTCCAGCCAGCCGAGGAATTGGGAAACGGTGCCGAACACGTGGCTGCTTTGGGTGTCAGCGATGGGCTTAGTTATCTCTTCGGCGTGCACTTACGTCCGGAAGAAGAACTCCCGGCTCCATATTTCGCGCCATCCATTTCGCACGGATCATGCCTGTTTGCGGCGGGAACCATCACGGGGTCTGACCATCACGGGGCGCGTCCACACCTCGGGGCGAACGCCGTTGAGGTTGCGCTCGAAATCTCCGAGGGGTTGGGTCGCATACGGGTTGACCCGCAAGTTCCCAGTTCGGCCAAGATGACCATGCTCCACGCCGGTGGGGACAACCTCAACGTCATACCGGGCAGCGGGCGCTTCGGAGTGGACCTGCGCGCCCAAACCAATGAAGTCATGTCCGCCCTCCGCGCAGGACTCGAATCGGTCTGTGCACGGGTGGCTGCGTCAACAGGGACAGTGATCGACCTCGACTTCAGGGATGCCGTACCCGCGGCCATGATCGGACCCCGCGCCGAAGCCGCCCTCGCAGCGGCAGTGGCCACGGAACTGGGCGACGACCACTTGCGGCCACGTATTGTCACATCGGGATCGGACGACTTCCATTTCTACACACTGCGAAACCCCGAAATTCAGGCAGCCATGCTCGCCGTCGGAGCGAACGTCCAGCCAGGACTTCACGACCCGGCCATGACATTCGAAGCCGAATCCATGGAACGGGCGGTTGGCGTGCTCCTTGAAGCCTGCCTTCACCCGGAACCGCTGCTGATCGGCGTCGCCCCTGCAGGAATGGCCCTTCAGGAAAAGCCGGGCTAGCGGTCCATATGGCGGGGGGTCACCTTGCTGAAGAGCATGAAGGTGAAGCCGGAGGCAGCGGCCCCGAGCAGGAAGACCTGGCAGAAGGCCACGGACTGGACGCTGGGACCGCTTTGCAGCACGAGTCCGGCGCACGCAAATGCCACGGCGCCGGCGAGGAGGGCCAGCGAGCCGAGCAGGAAGGCCTGGACGGTGGCCGGAAACTCCCCGGCGTAGTCGAGCTGAAGGTCCCGGCCGCGCGGGGCCACGCTTCCGGGCTTCGCGCCTTCCCGGACCCGGGCGCGCGGCTGCAGGGCCGCGGCCGTGACGAAGCTGGCCACGGAAACAGCCATGCACAACCCGGCCACCAGTTGCAGGGTGCTCATCATGGGCGAAAGCCGCGTCCCGCTGGCAATTGCGACGGCGAGTCCGGCAGCCATGCCGGCGGCGCTGGAGGCCCAGCCCAGCAGGGCCAGCTTCCGGCACAGGGGCCGCAGTTGCGGCCACACGTCACTCATGGTCATGCATCAAGGGTAATGAGGTCCGCTGTACGGCGGCTGGGAGCAACCGGGCAACAAGCCGGGCAAGCAACCCGGCAGAATGCCCGGCAAACCCGGCAGCGAACGAAGCCGTCCAGGCATTGCCCGGCCTACCATTGACACGTGACAGCAGCGACAGGCGCCCGGCTCAGCCCCGGCATCATCGGCAGGCTGCGGCTGGCCGCACAGGGTCTGCTGGGGCCAGGGTTTCAGAGCGTACCGGACGCCGTCCGCCGAATGACGGCCATGCAGGCGCAGGACCTGCCGTCCGTTCTCTGGGCTGTCGGCCAGCGGGTGCCGGGGTCGCGCGGTGACGATGTCCGCGCCGCCCTGGACCGGGGGGAGATAGTCCGCTCCTGGCCGATGCGCGGCACTTTGCACGTGCTGGCTCCCGAGGACCTGAAGTGGATGCTGGCCATTACCTCCGGCCGGCTGATCCGCGGCCTGGCCGCGCGCCACCGGGAGCTGGAGATCAGCGCCGCGGACCTCGACGCCGCCGCGGACACCGCGCTGCAGCTGGTCTCCGGAGGAGCAGCCGCCAGCCGGACGGAGCTGTTCCAGGCCTTGGAACGGGCGGGACAGTCCACGGCCGGCCAGCGCGGCATTCATCTGCTCGGCGCCCTGTGCCAGCGGGGATTGCTGGTGCAGGGTCCGCTGGCCGGCAACCAGCAGCTGATCGTGGCTTTCGACGACTGGATCACCGGGTCGCGGACCCTGGACCGGTCAGAAGGTATCGCCGAATGGCTGCTGCGTTACTTCCGCAGCCACGGCCCCGCCACGGAACGTGATTTTGCCTGGTGGTCCGGTCTTCCGCTGACGGAAACCCGGGCCGCCTTGGCACAGGTGAAGGACCAGCTCGTGGAGCTGCGGCACGAGGGGACCAGCTACTGGCTCTCGCCCGAAACGGCATCGCTGCTCGACGACGGCGTCCCCGGGCGGCGCACCGTGCTGGCCCTGCCGGGGTTCGACGAATTCCTGCTCGGCTACGCGGACCGGTCCCTCGTGCTGCCGGCCGAGCATGCGGACAGAATCGTCCCGGGCGGCAACGGCGTGTTCAAGAAGACCATTGTGGCGGGCGGCGGGGTGATCGGCACCTGGGCGGGACCGGCGGGCCGCCGGGGCGGTGGCGTCGTGGCCGAGCCCTTCGATGCCGTTAACGGGCTGCGGCCTGCCGCCCAAAAATCCTTTGAGCTGCAGGCCGCGAAGTACCGCAGATATCTTGGTGCCGGAACGGGTTCCTGACGAGCCCTAGAGGGTTCCGGTGGCGATGCGGAGCATGCGGCGCAGCGGCTCGGCGGCGCCCCACAGCAGCTGGTCACCGACCGTGAACGCACTGATGTACTGCGGGCCCATCTCCATCTTGCGGATGCGTCCCACCGGAATGTTCAGGGTGCCGGACGCCGCCACGGGGGTGAGGTCGGCCATCGAGGCTTCCTTGGTGTTCGGCACCACGTGGGCCCACTCGTTGTCCGCGTCCAGGAGCTTCTCGATCTCGGCGACCGAGAGGTCTTCGCGCAGCTTCAGGGTCAGGGCCTGGGAGTGCGAGCGCATGGCGCCGATCCGGATGCACAGCCCGTCCATGATGACGTGGTCTTCGGCCGAGGTGCCGAGGATTTTGTTGGTCTCCACCCCGGCCTTCCACTCCTCCTTGGACTGGCCGTTGCCGAGATCCGCGTCGATCCAGGGGATGAGGGAGCCAGCCAGCGGGACGCCGAACTGCGTGGCGTCGATGTCGGTGCGCTGGTGCGCCAGGACCTTCCGGTCGATTTCCAGGATGGCCGACGCCGGGTCGCTCAGTTCGCTGCTGACCTCCGCGTTGAGGGTGCCGAACTGGTTCAGCAGTTCACGCATGTGGCGTGCGCCGCCGCCGGAGGCGGCCTGGTACGTCATGGAGGTGCCCCACTCGACGAGGCCGTTCTTGAACAGCCCGCCGAGGCCCATGAGCATGCAGGACACGGTGCAGTTGCCGCCGATGTAGTCCTTCACGCCGCCGGACAGGCCGGCGTCGATGACATCCCGGTTGATGGGGTCCAGCACGATGATGGAGTCATCATTCATGCGCAGGGTGGACGCGGCGTCGATCCAGAGGCCGTCCCAGCCGCGGCTGCGCAGCTCGCCGTGGACCTGCTTGGTGTAGTCGCCGCCCTGTGCGGTGACAATAATGGGCAGCTTCGCCAGCGTCTCGACGTCGAACGCGTCCTCCAGCTTGCCGGCCGCGCCCGCGGCAGCACCGGCAATGGCCGGGGCGGCACCGCCCGCGTTCGAGGTGGAGAAGAAGACCGGGTTGATATTGGCGAAGTCGCCCTCGTCCTGCATGCGCTGCATCAGGACGGAACCGACCATGCCACGCCAACCGACCAGGCCGACGGACGGGGTAGCTGCTGTAGTCATGGGCCCAGTTTAGACTTCACCGGCCGCAGGACGCAGTCGGTTACGTCACGCGGGCGCGGACGACGCCGGGCCGGGAGGCGGCCGGCGCTAGTCGCTGTGCGGCTCTTCCAGCAGCGCCGCTTTGCGTCGGCGCAGCGCAAAGACCGCCCCGAACGCGAAGACCTGGGTCACCACCACCAGCACGATGGCACCGGGGATCTTGTTGCCGCCCAGGATCATGGTCAGTCCCACGATCGCCGAGAGCAGCGCCAGCAGGGGCAGGAGCATGTACCCCAGGACAAAGAGTGTCTCGGGCTTCCTCAGCACTACTTGGCCTCCGTACGGCGCCATAGCGTGACCCTGTAGCGGGTGCCGCTGGCGGACGTCAGCCAGCCGTTGGCGGGAAGGCTGGCCGAGGCGGCCCATTCGTAGCCGAGTTCGGGCGCGAAGGTGTCCCCTTCCGCTGTGGTGTCGATCGTGGTCACAACCGCGACGTCGGCAAGGTCCAGCGCCTGCGCGTAGATGCTTCCGCCGCCGATGATCCAGACCATCTCGTTGCCGGGGGCGAACTGCGATTCCAGGAGAGCATCGTCGAGGGACCTGACGGCGACGGCACCGGCCGCCGCGGGCGTTCCGCCCCAGGCTTCCTGGCGGGTGATGACGATGTTCGTCCGGCCGGGCAGCGGGCGGAACTTCTCCGGGAACGACTCCCAGGTCTTGCGGCCCATGATGACCGGGTGGCCGGCGGTGAGGCTGCTGAAGTGCTTGAGGTCCTCGGGCAGGTGCCACGGCATGGTGCCGCTTTTGCCGATGACGCCGGTGCTGGTCTGGGCCCAGACCAGCCCCAGGCCGGTGGTGGAGGCTCGGAGTTGCTCGGTGAAATCGCCGGGCTGCACGCCCGGGGTCTTTTCTGTGCTCATACGGCTATCGGGGCCTTAATCGTCGGGTGGTGCTGGTATCCGATCACCTCGAAGTCCTCGAGGGTGTAGTCGAAGATGGAGTCAGGCTTGCGGGTGATCTTCAGCTGCGGGTAGTCGTAGGGCTCGCGGGCGAGCTGCTTGAGGACCTGGTCCATGTGGTTGTCGTAGATGTGCACGTCTCCGCCGGTCCAGACGAATTCGCCCGGTTCCAGGCCGGTCTGCTGGGCCAGCATGCAGGTCAGCAGCGCGTAGGACGCGATGTTGAAAGGTACGCCCAGGAAGGTGTCCGCCGAGCGCTGGTACAGCTGGCAGGAGAGTTTGCCATCGGCCACGTAGAACTGGAAGAACGCATGGCAGGGCGGCAGAGCCATGTCCTTGAGCTCGGCCACGTTCCACGCCGAGACGATGTGCCGGCGCGAGTCCGGGTTGGACCTGAGGTTCTCGACGAGTTCGGCGATCTGGTCGATGTGGCCGCCGTCGGGCGTGGGCCAGGAGCGCCACTGGACCCCGTAAACGGGGCCGAGCTCGCCGTCGGCGTCGGCCCATTCGTCCCAGATGGTCACGCCCTGGTCCTGCATCCATTTGACGTTCGTGTCGCCGCGCAAGAACCACAGCAACTCCACGGCCACGGACTTGAAGTGCACCCGTTTGGTGGTGATGAGCGGGAAGCTCTTGCTCAGGTCAAAGCGGAGTTGGCGACCAAACACGCTGAGGGTGCCGGTTCCGGTACGGTCCGATTTGTGCGTGCCGTGCTCGAGGACGTCACGCAGCAGGTCTTCATAGGGCGTAGGAATGCTCACGGTTCCAGTCTAGAGGTCCGGTCCAAGGCTTCGCAGTGTGAAGGTACCGGGCAGCAGGGCGCCACGTGTTGCGGGACGTCAGTCGTCGAAGGGCCTGAACCGCTCCACGGCAACCACCTTGTTCTTGCTGCCGTGGGCCACGTGGCAGACGATCATCTCGCCCGGGGCCAGGTACGGGTCCGAGGACGGCAGTTCGTCCCGAAGGCGGGAGTTCATGTGTTTTTCGAGTTGTTTCAAGACGGTCGGCAGCGCCGGGCGGTGCGTGCACAGGGCCACGGCCCGCTGCTTGTCGAACAGCGCCTCGACGGCGGCGGCCGTCTTGTGCGGGCTGCGGCCGTGCCGGTGCTCGGTGAGAGCCTCGTTGAGCTTCACCTTGGCGTCGGCCGCCTTCGCGTAGGGCGCGATGGTGGCCACGCACCGGAGCCACGGGCTGGAGACGATCCGCGCCGGCTTCCAGGCCTGCAGGAGCCGGCCCACCGCTTGCGCTTGCCGCATGCCGGTCGCGGCCAGCGGGCGATCACCCTCGGCCTTGCTCCAGGAGGAGCGCGGCTTGGCCTTCGCGTGGCGGACCACCAGCAGGGGCCAGGTCTTGAGTTCGCCGCGGGCATGGGCCGAAGCCAGATGCTCGAGCGGCTCGACATCGCTGGGGTTGCTCAGCAGCCGGGCCGCCTTTTCGGGTGAACACCACATGATGCTGTCCACTTCCTTGCCGTCCGGCACCAGCGCAGCGCCGTTGACGTCGACCGCCCAGTAGTGCACCACCTTCAGCCCGGCGGGCACGTGGTAGTGGATGGGCGGAAGAGGGATCCCGAGAGGCGCAACGAGCCCGATTTCTTCCCAGACCTCGCGGACGGCGCATTCCGGGATGGTCTCGCCGGGGTCGATCTTTCCCTTTGGCCAGGACCAGTCGTCATACCGCGGGCGGTGAATCAGCAGGACCTCAAGCTGGTCCTTGTTGACCGAATTGAGGCGCCACGGAATGGCGCCGGCCGCCGTGACGGCAACCGCCTCGCCGGGCTGGTCCGTCTGGTCCGCAACCAGTGCATCGCTGCTCACACTCACGGCCCCTACCGCAGGCTGGTCGAACGTTGACGCGAGCGGGAAGCAAGCAGCCAGGACTGGACGTCCTCGAGGTTCCGGCCGTCTTCCGCGAGGTGGTGGCGGGTCCAGTCGCCCTGCTTGTCCAAGTGCCAGCTGGCGGTTTCCGGATCCATGTAGCGCTTGAGCAGGTCCAGGACATAGCTCGTGTCGTCGCCGCTCGTGAGCTGCACGAGGGCCTCCACCCGGCGGTCCAGGTTGCGGTGCATCATGTCGGCCGAGCCGATGTACACCACGGGGTCGCCGGCGTTGGCGAAGGCGAAGACGCGCGAGTGCTCCAGGAAACGGCCCAGCACGGAGCGGACCGTGATGTTCTCGCTCAGGCCCGGAACGCCGGGACGCAGGGAGCAGATGCCGCGGACGATGACGTCCACCGGCACCCCGGCCTGGGACGCGCGGTAGAGCGAATCGATGATGGCCTCGTCCACCATCGAATTGACCTTGATCTGGACCCGGGCGGCGATGCCGGCCTTAGCGTTCCTGATCTCGGTTTCGATCCTGTCGATCAGACCGGACCGGACTGAGCGCGGCGCCACGAGCAGCCGTTTGAATGTGGACTTCGGCGCGTAGCCGGAAAGCTGGTTGAACAGCTTCGAGAGGTCTTCGCCCACCTGCTCGTTGGACGTCAGCAGGCCCAGGTCCTCGTAGTACCGGGCTGTGCGCGGGTGGTAGTTGCCCGTGCCGATGTGGCAGTAGCGGCGCAGGCCGTCCACTTCCTGGCGGACCACAAGCGAGAGCTTGCAGTGGGTCTTCAGGCCCACGATGCCGTACACCACGTGGACGCCGGCCTGCTCGAGTTTCCGCGCCCAGGAGATGTTGGCCTGTTCGTCGAAGCGGGCCTTGATCTCCACGAGGGCAAGGACCTGCTTGCCGGATTCGGCGGCGTCGATCAGGGCGTCGACAATCGGCGAGTCCCCGGACGTGCGGTAGAGGGTCTGCTTGATGGCCTGGACCTTCGGGTCCGCGGCCGCCTGTTCCAGGAACGCCTGGACGGACGTGGAGAAAGAGTCATACGGGTGGTGCAGGAGGATGTCCCGGCGCCGCATGGCGGCAAAGACGTTGGCCGCCTTGGACGTCTCCGATTCGTTGAGGTGCCGCGAGGTGTGCGGGACGTGCTTCGGATAATGCAGGTCCGCCCGGTCGATCCCGGCAATGACCGAGAGGCCGCGCAGGTCCAGCGGTGCCGGGACGGAGTAGACCTCGGATTCCTCGACGCCGAGCTCCCGGATCAGCAGGGCGCGGATGTTCGGGTTGATGTCGTTGGTGACCTCGAGCCGGACGGGAGGGCCGAACCGGCGGCGCAGGAGTTCCTTCTCCAGTGCCTGCAGGAGGTTTTCGGCGTCGTCCTCTTCAACCTCGACGTCCTCGTTGCGGGTCACGCGGAAGGTGTGGTGCTCCAGGACCTCCATGCCGGCGAACAGCTGGTCCAGGTGCACGGCAATGACCTCTTCGAGGGCGATGAACCGTGCCACGCGTCCCGGGACGGAGCCGGCACGGGGACCGTCGATGGAGATCAGGCGCGGCAGCTGGTCAGGCACCTTGACACGTGCGAAGAGCTCCTTGTCGCTGACCGGGTTGCGGACCACCACGGCCAGGTTCAGGGACAGCCCGGAAATGTAGGGGAAGGGGTGGGCCGGATCCACGGCCAGCGGGGTCAGGATCGGGAATACCTTTTCCGCGAACATGGCGCTGAGCTGGTCCTTGGCCTGGGAGTCGAGTTCCTCCCAGTGCATGAGGTGGATGTGCTCGTAGGCCAGAGCAGGCCTGATCTGTTCGGCGTAGACCCGGGCGTGGCGCTGCTGCAGCCGGTGGGCCGCGTCGCCGATCTGCTCCAGGACCTGCATGGGGCTCAGCCCCGCGGGGGAGGGGACGGCGAGTCCCGTGGCGATCCGCCGCTTCAGCCCGGCCACCCGGACCATGAAGAACTCGTCGAGGTTGGAGGCGAAGATGGACAGGAAGCTGACCCGCTCCAGAAGGTACAGATTGGGGTCCTCGGCCAGTTCCAGGACCCGGGCGTTGAACGCAAGCCAGCTCAGCTCCCGGTCCAGGAACCGGTCCGGGCTGATTTCGCCTTCCGGTTCCAGGTTCGGCGCGAACTCCGGAATGTCGATCCGGTCCTGGGTGGCGCGCGAGGCCGGCACTTCGGAGGAGCCAAAGCGGGCACGTACAGGGCGCGCCCCCTTTTCCGGCGTAGCGGGTTCAGACGTGGATGTCCGGGCAGTTTCCCGTGGCATGGTGTCTCCTCAATGCTGGCGCGATGTAGGTTCAACCTTACAAGCAATAACGGCCCGATGGCCCCAGATTTCGGCCCGGCCGGGCCGGTAGTCCGCCGACGTGACTAACGCCGGTCCGCGGGGGCTGATGAGGGTAGCGGGATTACTGCTGCGGGAGCGGCGCGTACATGACGTCCACATCCCAGCGGGTGAAGCCGAGCCGGCGGTAGAGTGCGACGGCGGGGGCGTTGTCGGCGTCGACGTAGAGCATGACGGCGCGGAGCCCGAGGCCCTGCAGGTGCTTGATGCCGGCAACAGTGAGGGCCTTGCCCAGTCCGGAACCCTGGGCCTCCGGGGCCACGCCCACCACATAGACCTCCCCGATCGCCGGGTGGTCCCCGTGCCGGGGGTGCACCTTGGTCCAATGGAACCCGAGGATCCGGTCCGCCGGGTCCACGGCCAAGAGGAAGCCTGCCGGATCAAACCACGGCTCGGCCATGCGGGCGTCCAGATCGGCGCGCGTCATGTTGCCCTGCTCCGGGTGATGGGCGAAAGCGGCCTTGTTGGCGGCCAGCCATGCGTCCTCGTCCCGGCCGGGCACGAAGGCCCGGAGCCGGACGCCGTCCGGGAGCCCTGCCTCCGGCAGCTCCGCCGCCGCCGTCATGAGCCGCATTTTCCACAGTTCGCGGACGGCGCCGTAGCCGTAGCGGGCCGCCAGGTCCGCGGCGGCCTCGTGGTTTCCGTGCGACCAGGCGTTGAGGCCCGCGAAGCCGCGGACGTTCTTCAGTTCCCCCACCAGGCGGTCGCCGACGCCCTGGTTGCGGTAGCTGGGATGGACCGCGACCTCGAGGACCCCGGTTCCGTCGGGTTCTTCGATGACGACGGCGACGCCGGCCAGGTCCTGCGCCGTCGCGGGGTCGGACTCGTCGTCCGCGGCGTACAGCGCCAGGGCCAGCACCGAATGCTCGCCGGGGTCGGCGGCGCGCAGCGTTACGAGGGTCTGTTCGGAGAGTGGCGGATTGCCGTCGGACTCTTCCGCGGCGGCGACAAGGGCCGCGACGTCCCGCAGCAGGCCGCCGTCGACGGTTCCTTTGACAGTAAGTACAGGCCAGTTTTCCGGGTGCGCAGGGCTCATGGTGCAAGGCTATCGGGCGCAGGGCCGCCGGCGGCCGATTTTGTCGAACTCCGCACGGCAACGTATAGTCGATATCTCGTCCGGCGTTGAGCCGGATGCGAGGGGGATCCACCACTGGGGTGGCCTCGATACGTTCGACCCGTATGTCCTCCACTGACAGACCGAAGGCCCTGGACTCATTCGTCCGGGGCCTTCGGTCTTTGTGGCGGCGTTTGAGCGCCCCTATATTGTGCGCCTGTAGTTGCTGGGTGCCGGCCCGGTCAAGCCTGCTCAGGCCTCGGTGAGCTCGTCCTCGGGCTGCCGGACCAGGGTCAGGCGGTACCCGACGTTGCGGACGGTGCTGATCAGGTTCTCGTGGTCGGCGCCCAGTTTGGCCCGGAGCCGACGGACGTGGACGTCCACGGTGCGGGTGCCGCCGTAGTAGTCGTAGCCCCAGACTTCGGTCAGCAGCTGCTGGCGGGTGAAAACCCGGCCGGGGTGCTGGGCCAGGTATTTCAGGAGTTCGAATTCCTTGAAGGTCAGGTTGAGCGCGGCGCCGTTGACCCGCGCGGTGTAGCTGGCCTCGTCAATTACGACGCCGGCGGCCCGGATTTCGGTCGGGGCGTCGTCCTGCTCGGGGACGGCGCGGGCGACGCCGAGGCGGATCCGGGCTTCGACCTCGGCCGGGCCGGCGGATTCGAGGAGGATGTCGTCCACGGCCCACGCCGAGGAGACGGCGGCCATGCCGCCCTCGGTGAGGATCAGCATCAGGGGGGCGCTGAGGCCGGTTGCTTTGAGCAGCTGGGTGAGGGAACGTGCGCCGACCAGGTCTTTGCGGGCGTCCAGCAGGACGATGTCACAGGGGTCGGTCTCGAGCAGGGCGGTGGGCTCGGCAGGAAGGATATGCACCCGGTGGTTCAATAGTTCCAGAGCAGGCAGGACGTCCACGGATGTTCCGGTGCTGTTCGTCAATAGCAGGATGTGCGACATTGTTCCTCCAAGGGGTGTCCGCGCATCATTGGGCGTCTGTGTTGCTGATCATGAGTATACCTAAAGGCCCCTTTCCGGCCATGGTCCCGTCACCTCCGGCCGGTCCGTTTGCGACACATAGCGTTCATATAGGGCAGGATTGAACCGTTAGGGCCCGCGGCCCGTGGAAATTGAGCCGAGTCGAATTGGGGTCCGCAGTGAGCGAAGGTACAGCCATGGCGGGTCTGCCGAGGGCGAGTAGACCAGTGAAGCTGTGGAGCGTCGGGATCATCGGCCTGGCCGGTCTCGCGGCCGTAGTTGCCGGCGCCTACTCCTCGCCCGAGGTCCTCCTCGCCGTCGCTGCCGTCACCGCCGCCGGCATCGGCATCGGCTGGCCCTATTTTCTCGGCATCCCCGCCAAGAAAACCCTCGCAGCCCTGATCGGCCTGCCCGGTGTCGGGGCGGCGGTGGCCGCGACATACCTTCCGGCCCCCGGCTTCCTGGACTGGACGCCGTCGTTCATTGCGGTGGGGGTCATGGCCATCTTCGTCATGCAGCTGCTCCGGGGTACCGGCCAGGCCCAGCGACTCGAATCCACGCTGGGCTCGTGCGCGGGTGTCCTGCTGTCCTGCCTGGGCGCCGGCTGGATTGCGGATTCGCGCTTCAACGGGGTCCGGGAGATGCTCCTCGTGGCTGCCATTAGCGCTGCGGTCGCCTTGCTGGCAGGGCTGATCCGCTGGCCTGACCGGATCGTGGCACCGCTGGGCATCATCAGCGCCGGGCTCGCCGGGCCGCTGGCCGGCCTCGTGTTCTCCGATATCGCAGTGCTGCCGGCCGCCCTGGCCGGCGTCGTCGTGGGGGCGGTGCTGGTGAGTTTTCGCCGCCTCGTCATCCTCAGCGGTGAGGGCTTGACGATCCTGGCGGCCGTGGGAATGGGGCTTGGCCCGGTGTCGGCGGTCGGTTCCTTGGCCTACTTCATAGACAAACTACTCATCTTCTAAGCGTTAGGATGGCATCATGTCCGTACTTGCATATGAGATCTTCTTCCTTGTCCTGCTCGGCGTGGCCAGCCTGTCCATGGCGTGGTTTGCCGGCTTTGTCGTCTACCGCCTCTTCAAAGGCCAGAAGTAACCCGATACTTTCCAGTCACCGTAGTTTCCAGAGGTAGTTGCTGTGCCGATTGAAATTCCTACAGATCTGACGCCCGAAATCGTTCCGCTGTCCTGGCTCATTGGTGAGTGGGAGGGCCGTGGCCGGCTGGGGGCCGGGGACGAGGACTCAGAGCACTTCCTGCAGCATGTCTCATTCACGCACAACGGCCTGCCGTACCTGCAGTACCGCGCCGAAAGCTGGCTGACCGACGACGAGGGGACCACGTTGCGTCCCCTGACGGTCGAGACCGGCTTCTGGGCGCTGGAGCGCAAGCAGCGCGAGGAAGACGGCGGCCCCGGCCTGATCCCGGCGGATATCGTCCCCGTGCTCAAGAGCGCCGACGAGGTCGAGGCCCTGCGCAACAGCGACGGCGGCTTCGACATCTCGGTGTCCATCGCCCACCCCGGCGGGATCTCGGAGCTCTACTACGGCCAGATCAAGGGGCCCCAGATCCAGCTCAGCACCGATATGGTGATGCGCGGCAGCCACTCCAAGGAGTACACGGCGGCCACCCGGATCTTCGGCCTCGTGGACGGGAACCTGCTGTGGCGCTGGGACGTGGCCACCGGCAAGGATTCCTCGTCCGGTAGCGGCGGCCTGGAAGCCCATGCATCGGCCATCCTCGCGAAAGTAAGCTGAATACACGGTCTCACTGATTTTTCCGTTGTCCGTATCGACCAGGGAGAAACACCGTGACTGACGATGTCACCAGCACCAGCAGCGACGCCGGTAGCACCAGCTACGCCGACCTTAGGGCCGTGTACTTCAACGGGACCCTCAAGAAATCCCCGGACGTGTCCAACACCCAGGGCCTGATCGAGGTGAGCCGCCGGATCATGGAGAAGCAGGGCGTCACCACCCGCGTGATCCGCACCGTGGACCACGACATCGCCAGCGGCGTCTATCCGGATATGCGCGAGCACGGCTGGGCCACCGACGAATGGCCGGACCTCTACCCGGCCGTCCTGGAGGCGGATATCGTCGTCGTTGCCGGGCCCATCTGGCTCGGGGACAACTCCTCGCAGACCAAGAAGCTCATCGAGCGCCTCTACGCCCACTCCGGGCAGCTGAACGCCAAGGGCCAGTGGGCCTACTATCCGAAAGTGGGCGGCTGCCTCATCACCGGCAATGAGGACGGCATCAAGCACTGCGCCATGAACGTCCTGTACAGCCTTCAGCACATCGGGTTCACCATCCCGCCGCAGGCCGACGCTGGCTGGATCGGTCCCGTCGGACCGGGGCCGAGCTATCTTGACGAGCGGTCCGGGGGCCCGGAGAGCGATTTCACCAACCGCAACACCACCTTCATGACCTGGAACATGCTGCACCTGGCCCGGATGCTCAAGGACGCCGGCGGCATCCCCGCTTACGGCAACCTCCCCGACGTCTGGAAGGCCGGCACCCGGTTCGACTTCGAAAATCCGGAATACCGCTAACCCCGCACGTGACTCCGCTCGGCGGACCTGGCGCCGGAAGCTGGGCCGGCAGTGCCGGCCTGCCGGTGACGGAATACGCACACACCAAAGGACGTTCCTTTCAATATGACTATCACAAGCCCTCTGTTGTCGCGCCCGGCCGCTGTCGAGGCCGGCGGTGCCGACGCCGGCGTCGCCGCCCACTACGGTGAGCCGCTGCGGGAGCAGCGGGCGCTGGCTGCCGGCAGCGCCGTCGTCGATCTCTCACACCGCGGCGTGGTGACCGTCACGGGACCGGACCGGCTCAGCTGGCTCAACACCCTGTCCTCGCAGCAGCTCACCGGCCTGGCCCCGGGCCAGTCCACCGAACTGCTGCTGCTCAGCGTCCAGGGCCGGATCGAATTTGACGCCCGGGTGGTGGACGACGGCGCCACCACCTGGCTGATCGTCGAAGGAGCCGAGGCGGCACCGCTCGCCGAATGGCTCACCAAGATGAAGTTCATGCTCCGCGTCGAGGTCGCCGACGTCTCGGCGGACTGGGCCGTACTCGGGTCCACCCGCCGGATCGAAGAGTGGGCGCAGCTCCTGGTCTGGGAGGACCCGTGGCCGCACGTGGGCGCCGGCGGCTACTCCTACGCGGTGGTGGGTGAGGACGCCCATCCCGGCCTGGAACGGCCGTGGTTCGAGTATCTCGTCCCCGCGGCTGACCTTGCCGCCACGGTCGGAGACCGGCCCCTCGCCGGCACCCTTGCGGCCGAGGCGCTCCGGATCGCCGCGTGGCGTCCCCGCTGGGGTGCGGAAACCGACGACAAAACCATTCCGCACGAGCTTGACCTCGTCCGCACCGCCGTGCACCTGTCCAAGGGCTGCTACAAGGGCCAGGAGACAGTCGCCCGCGTCCACAACCTGGGCCACCCGCCGCGGCGGCTCGTGTTCCTCCAGCTCGACGGCTCCCAGCACACCCTGCCCGCCGCCGGCAGCGAAGTCCGCGCCGGCGACCGCAAGGTGGGCGCCGTGACCTCGGTGGCGCAGCACTACGAAATGGGCCCGGTGGCCCTTGCTGTCATCAAACGCTCCGTCGCCGCGGACGAGGTCCTGACCGTCGTCGACGGCGACGAGCCCTACGCCGCAGCCCAGGAACTCATTGTGGCGCCCGACGCAGGCCAGGTCGTGGGCCGTCAGACCGGCTTCCTGCGGGGCACCCGATGAGCGCCGAGTCTCCGTTGAACGGGTCAGCACAGAACGGGTCGGCACCCAACGAGTCCGCGTCCGACGACGAGACGCTGGCGCTCGCCCACACGCTGTTCGATGCGGCCCGCGAAGGCAACTCCGGAGTGCTGGGTGCCTACCTGGCGGCCGGCGCCCCGGCCACGCTGACCAATGCCTCCGGTGACTCGCTGGTCATGCTGGCGGCCTACCACGGCCACGCCGCCACGGTCCGGCTGATCCTGGAGCACGGCGGCGACGCCAACACGCCCAATGACCGCGGCCAGACACCGCTGGCCGGCGCCGTCTTCAAGGGCTACACCGACGTCGCCCGCGAGCTGCTGGAGGCCGGGGCCGACCCCGACGCCGGCACCCCCTCCGCGCGGGCCGCCGCGCAGATGTTTGCCCGGACTGACATCCTGGCCCTCCTCGGCTGACGAAGGCCCGGCGGGCCGGCCTCCTGGCCGGCCCGCCGGGGACCGCGCCAGGTTCGGGGCGGGGACCGCGCCAGGTTCGGGGCGCGGCTGGTGCCGGGGCAGTGGGGCAAGGGACGATTGCACCCGATTATTCCACGTGGAATAATCGTTGCGGAGTACAAGCACTGCAGAACGAAGAGGACACCGCACCATGGCCCGGGGAACCGCATTGACACCGTTGGGTCTCGCCGCGCTCTCCCTGCTCGTGGAAGAGCCGATGCATCCCTACGAGATGTACCAGCTTCTGATCGCCCGGCACGAGGACCGGCTGGTCAAGGTCCGGCCCGGAACGCTCTATCACGCGGTCGGGCGGCTGGAGGAACAGGGCCTCGTCGCTGCCACGGGAACGGACCGGGAAGGCAACCGCCCGGAACGCACCACGTACACCATCTCGGCCGCCGGCCGCGAAGCGTTCACGGCGCGCATTCGGGACATGCTCGCCGCCCCGGTCAACGAATACCCGTCCTTCCCGCTGGCCATTTCCGAGGCCTACAACCTGCCGGCCGACGTCGTCGTCGGACTCCTGGACCGGCGGCTCACGGCACTGCAGGAGCAGCTTGAGTACTTGGAGTCCGGCGAAGAGTTGCTCCGGACGAAGGGCGTAGAGCGCAAGTACTGGGTCGATATCCAGTACCAGCAGAGCATGCTGCAGGCCGAAATCGCCTGGATCCGCGGCTTTCAGGACCAGCTCCGCTCCGGCGAACTGCCGTGGTGAGGCCCGTGCAGTACATCACGCCGGACCCCGGCCACCCCCATCTTTGCCCATCCAGCATTCACACCAGCCCCTAAGGAACCCCATGGAAAACGTAGCCCGGCCATGGCCGGCACTCTGGTCCCTGGTGATCGGCTTCTTCATGATCCTGATCGACACCACCATCGTCTCGGTGGCCAACCCGAGCATCATGGCGGGCCTGAACACTGACATCAACTCGGTCATTTGGGTCACCAGCGGCTATCTGCTGGCATACGCCGTGCCCCTGCTCATCACGGGCCGGCTTGGCGACCGCTTCGGACCGAAAAAGCTCTACCTCTCCGGACTGGTCGTCTTCACCCTGGCATCGCTGTGGTGCGGCCTCTCCGGGGATGTCCAGACCCTCATTGCAGCCCGTGTGGTCCAGGGCCTCGGCGCGGCCATGATGACGCCGCAGACCATGGCCGTCATCACCCGGATCTTCCCGCCAGACCGCCGCGGAGCGGCCATGGGCATCTGGGGTGCCACCGCAGGCGTCGCCACCCTGGTCGGCCCGATCCTCGGAGGCGTCCTGGTGGACGGCCTCGGCTGGGAGTGGATCTTCTTCATCAACGTCCCGGTCGGGATTGCCGGCTTCATCCTTGCCATGCGCTTCGTCCCCACGCTGAGCACCCACCCGCACAAGTTCGACATTCCCGGCGTCCTGCTCAGTGCCCTCGGACTCTTTCTCGTCGTCTTCGGCATCCAGGAGGGCGAGAAGTACGATTGGGGCACCATAACCGGACCCATCACCGTCTGGGGCCTGATCATCAGCGGCATCGCCGTGCTGGTCGTCTTCGTCCTGTGGCAGAAATTCAACACCGGTGAACCGCTGCTGCCCCTGTCCCTCTTCAAGGACCGCAACTTCTCGCTCGCCAATATTGCGATCACCACGGTGGGCTTCACCGTCACGGCGTTCACCCTGCCCCTGATTTTCTACTACCAGATTGTCCGCGGCCTGACCCCCACCGAGTCGGCGCTCATGATGGTGCCGATGGCGTTGATCTCCGGCGGCCTCGCACCGGTTGTGGGCCGGATCATCGACAAGGTCAACCCGAAATTCATCACCGCGAGCGGCCTGGTCCTGATGTCTGTGGCGCTGTTCTGGAACGCCCTCCTCATGCACCCGGACACGCCCATCTGGCTGTTCCTGCTCCCGAGCGCCGTGCTGGGCTTCGCCAATGCAGGCATCTGGGCCCCGTTGAGCTCCACCGCCACGCGCAACCTGCCACCGCGGCAGGCCGGGGCCGGCTCGGGCGTCTACAACACCACCCGCCAGATCGGTGCCGTGCTTGGCAGCGCCGCCATCGCCGTCCTCATCCAGGCCCGGCTGGCCGCCGAGCTTCCCGCCCGTCCCGGAGCAAGCCCGGACGCCAGTCCCATGGGCTTCGGGGGCGCCTTGCCCGAGCCGCTCCATGAGGGGTTCTCGACGGCGATGGGCCAGTCCATCCTGCTCCCGGCGGCCGTAATCCTGCTCGGCGCAGCCGTGGTCCTCTTCTTCGCCAAACCCAAGCCGGTCCAGGGCTGGGGCGAGGCGGCTCCCGCCGCCGCAGGCACTGCTCCTGCTGTGCCGGACGCAGCACGCACAGCTGCGGAGTCAGACGCGGCACCGGCTGCCGGGGCCACGGACCAGGCGGCCGCAGAGCGCCGCTGACCCGGCCGGCATCCGGATCAGCCCAGCAGCACGCTGGTCTGGATGCCGCCCGCGGAGAAGCCCAGGCTCCGGGCCAGCGCCAGCGAGCCCTTGTTGCTGACCTCCGAGCGCCACTGCAACGTCAGTCCGGCGGCGAGGGCCTCGTGGGCGGCGATCGAAGCCGCCAGTTTGCCCAGCCCGCGGCGCCGCCACTCCGGTGCCACCAGTACGCCCATGTGCGCCAGGAGCCCCTCCCACTCGCCGTACGCGCCGCAGGCCACGGGTGTCCGGCGCCCGTCTTGGACATGCATCACCGTGAAGCGGTGTTCGAGGCCCGCCAGGCCCACCTCGTTGACGTCGTCGGGCGGGCAGAACGTCTCCAGCTCGATCGCCTCGGGGTTCCCGTGCGAGACCGTCAGTTCCTCGGACGGCTGCTGCAAGGGGAGGTCGTCGGCGAAGAAGAGTGCCGCGGCGCCAAGCCCGTGGCCGCCGTGGCCCCGGGTGATGGTCAGGAGCGTCACGTGCTGGGCCAGCTCCTCGTCGGCGAGACCGGCCGCGGCGTCCAGAGCCCATTGCGGGCCCACCAAAGCCGAGTTGCCGAACAGGCGGACGAACTGCACGGACCGGGCCGACTCATCGGCCCGGGTGAGGCGCTCACCCGCGGCGGCCGCGAAGGCGCCGTCGTCGAACCCCAAACGGCGCGCCCATGCCAGCTGGACGATTTCGGCGGAACCGGGCTCAAGAGTCATGAATCCACCCTACCCACCGCAGGCGGGCGCCCCGGCCGCATCGTGCCGTGCGCGCCTCCGGGCCGCTTGTCCGAAGTGGTTTATCCGAAGAGGACGGCGGCCTCGTCGTAGCGGCTCTGCGGGACGGACTTGAGGTTGCCGAGCGCGGCGTCGAAGCCGACGTGCACAATGTCGGTGCCGTGCAGCGAAACCATCGTGCCCCAGCGCTTTTCCACCACGGAGTCGATGGCCGCCATGCCCAGGCGGGTGGCCAGGACGCGGTCGAACGCGGTCGGGACGCCACCGCGCTGGATGTGGCCCAGAACCGTGGCGCGGGTTTCGATTCCGGTGCGGGCTTCGAGTTCCGGGGCCAGCATCTCGGCGATGCCGCCGAGGCGCGGGCGGCCAAAGGTGTCCAGGCCGCGCTCCGAATGCGGGGACTCCTGGCCTTCAGGGACGAATCCCTCGGCGACGACCACCAGCGGTGCGCGGCCGCGGTCGCGGGCGGAGACAACCCATTCGGCGATCTGTTCCATGGAGGCCTTCTGCTCCGGGATCAGGATGGCGTGGGCGCCCGAGGCCATGCCGGCGTGCAGGGCGATCCAGCCCACATGCCGGCCCATAACCTCCGCAATCATGCAGCGGTGGTGGGATTCCCCGGTGGTGCGCAGCCGGTCGATCGCCTCGGTGGCGATCTCCACGGCGGTGTCGAAGCCGAAGGTGTAGTCCGTGGCATCGAGGTCGTTGTCGACCGTCTTGGGCACGCCCACGATCTTGAGACCGGCGTCGGTGAGCCGCTTCGCCGCGGCCAGGGTGCCTTCGCCGCCGATGGCAATGATCGCGTCGATCCCGAGCCGGTCCATGTTGGCCTTGATGACCTCGGGACCGCCGCCGTTCTCGAACGGGTTGGTACGGGACGTGCCGAGGATGGTGCCGCCCTGCTTGGCGATGCCGCGGACCATGGTGCGGGGAATCTCGACGATGTCCCCCTCGACAACGCCGCGCCAGCCATCCCGGAATCCCACGAACTGCTGGCCGTGGACGGCGATGCCCTTGAGGACGGCGCCACGGATGACGGCGTTCAGTCCGGGGCAGTCTCCGCCGCTGGTGAGGATTCCAATTTTCATATCTTGGCTCAAATCCTGGTTTGAAGGGGTACAGGCAGAGCGCCACGCTGAGCTCACCTAGAGTCTAGTAGCGCGTGTGGGGCAGGACACAAACGGTTACAAACGGGTGCCCCTGCCGTGAAGGCAGGGGCACCCGTTCGCGCTGATGCCGACGCCGCTAGCGGCGCGAGGAACGCTTCGCCAGGAAAGTTTCCAGGATGATGGCGTTGCGCTGGTCCGGAAGGAGCAGCCACGCCGCGAGGTACACCACGAAGGCCGGGCCGGGGAGCAGGCTTACCAGCAGGTAGGCGATCCGGACAAAGGCGACGTCCACATTGAGTTTGGCGGCAATTCCGCCGCAGACGCCGCCAAGCCAGCGCTGCGGACCACGTTTCAGGCCGAAGCCCCGGATGGTGCTGAAGAATTTATCCATGGTTCAAGACTTCCCTGTTGTTGGATTATTGTCACGCCTGCGGGCCGAGAGAAGGCCGCCGATTATCAGCGCGGCACCGGCGCCAATCATCAGGCCGATCAGGACATAGGTGCCGTTCAGGGCCACGATGCCCAGCCGGGAGATGATGAGCAGCGCGGCAAGGGCCACCACTGTGAGCCCCCACACCACTGTGCCCACCCGGGCCGGGGAATTCGCCTCTTCCGGCGCCGGTCCGGCGCCGTCCGCGGAGTCGTCATAGCTGCTCATGTCAGTTGCCTTCCTTGATGGTCACGTTGCTGACGGTGCCGGAGATCTGGACGACCAGCCGGGCGCCCGGCTTGGAGGTGTTGTAGTCGCTCTGTTGGTTCATCATGCCGCCGTGGTCCTGGTTGCCTTCGTGCAGGTTTCCCATGGTCATGTCCGCCTGGATCTGCACGGGGACTGTGTCCGGGATGACGACGGTCACGTTGCTTGCCGTCGCGTCGATCGGAACAACGACGTCGGAGCCCAGCGGGGGATTGAGCGCCAGCTTGGTCAGGTCCACGGTTCCGGCGCCGCCGGTGATTTCGAAGCCGCCGCGGGCCTGTTGAATGCTGGACGGCGTCCAGTCGGCATTCTGGAACCGGAACCGGTCGCCGTGCGGGACCACGCTGAAGATTCCGCCGATCAGCAGGGCCACGACGGCGAAGAAGCTCAGGATCCCCGAGGTCCGGCCCCGCAAACCTGTAATCAGGATCCCGAGTCCCAGGATGGCCGCCCCGATGGCCCAGACCAGAGCGTTGCCGGAATCGCCAAGATTGATCACGTGGGCGGCGTCGAGGGCCTTGATGCCGCCTCCCACCAGGAGTGCGGCGCCGACGGTGATGGCGACAGCCGGAGTGCCCGGGCCCGGGTTGCGTCGCCGGGCTGGAGGCATCGGCGGCACTCCTGCCCCCGGGCCGTAGCCGCCGGGCGGAACGGAATTGGGGGGAACAAGGCCGGGCCCGGCGGAGCCGGGCAGGGTGGTGCCCGACGGCGGCGGACCCCAGGCCGGGCCGGCCGCGGAGACTCCGGGGTCGCCGTCGTGCTGGCCATAGGCCGGTGCGGGACCCGCCCGGAAGCCCCCGGCTGATCGCTGCCCGGCGCCCGCGCTACCGGTGCCCGCCAACGTTGCGGCGCCGGCCGGGCTGCTGGATTCGTACCGGGAGGGCGTGGGAATGGCTCCGTTGCGGGTCTTGTTGCGCTGGGTCAGGTAGTAGACGAGGTAGATCGCGCCGCCCACCCAGAAGACGGTCCAGGCGAAGGCGCCAAAGCCGTAGCGGTTCCAGCCCCAGACGCCGGCGCCCAGGCTGGGGAAGCCGATAACTGCGGTGATAAGGGCGCCGGTCATCCCGGCAGTCCACCGGCCTGCGCCGGCCTCCTGGACGTGAATGCGGCCGTCGGGTTCTGGCAGCAGTGCCCACGCCAGGCCGTAGGCGAGCACGCCAACTCCGGCGAACACGGTCAGGACGATCAGGACGCCGCGAATAATCAGGGGGTCGACGCCGAGCCGTTGGGCTATGCCGCTGGCCACGCCGCCGATCCACCGGTCGCGTCCGCGGTAAATACCCTGGCTGCGGATCCAGTCGAAGAAGTTCTGCGGCTGGCGCCCCGGCAGCTGCCCGTCCAAGTCCGGCCCGTACTGCGACGGGCCCCCCTGCGGGGGAGTCGCGCCGGTGTACGGGGGCGGGCCAGAGTACGACGGCGGGCCGTAGGGCCCGTCCGGGTCGCCGGCCCGGTAGAGCCGTGGCGGCTCCGGCAGGGGCTCGGAACCGGCGGGCGCGGAACCGGCGGGCGCGGAACCGGCGGGCTCGGAACCTGCGGGCTCAGCGGAGGGCTGCCCGGGAACGGGTTGGCCGTCGGCGGGAAGGCCCGTGGCGGGCTCGGCTGGGACGGGAAGGTCCGGGCCTGGTTGATTCGTAGGCTGCCGGTCTGCGGAGGACCGGTCTTCATCAGGGTGCGGGGTGTGCGGGTTCATACTTCGATCCTTCCCGCTTCCGGTGCCGCGCTCTACTGGGGAACACCCTGAATGGTCCCTGAGCTGCCCCCGGTTAGGCCCGCAAACACGTCCGGGGACCCCCGATCCGTGCTTGGATTGAAGCATGACAACCCCGCCCGTCCGCCCGCCGCTGGTCCGCAGCAGCGACCGCGTGATCGCCGGCGTTTGCGCGGGCCTCGCCAACCACCTGGGCTGGCCGGTCCGCATGGTCAGAATCGGTATGCTGGTGGCCGCGCTCGCAGGCGGCGCCGGGGTGGCCTTCTACGGCTGGCTCTGGATCATGGTTCCCACAGCGGATGAAAGCGCCAGGCGCAGTGCCCGCCGTCCGGCGTCGCCCATCGCTCCGGCAGTAAGTGCCCCGGATATGCCCGGCACCCCCGAGATCCCCGGCACCCCCGGGGTTCCCGGCTCCCCGGAGAGCGCCGGGAGTGCAGAAGCCGCCGGCCGCGCGGGGCAGGGGTCCTGGCGGTCCAAGGTGCCCGGCATGCCCTTCGGCAAGGAGATCCTGCTCGGCGCCGGCCTGCTGCTGGCCGCCGGAATCCTGATCGCCCGGCTCCTCGGTGTTGATGTACCTTTGGGCACCCTGATTCCGGTCGCGGCGATTCTGGGCGGCGCTGCAATCGCCTGGATGCAACTGGATGAGACCCGCCGGGCGGGGCTCGTGGACAAGACCAAGGCGGATCAGGCCGGCGGCTGGGCACGGCTCGCAGCCGGGCTCGCCCTCGTGGTGGCCGGCGTACTGGTGATGGTGTCCGGCTCCGGGTCGTGGGAAGCGACCTGGCTGGCGCTCCTGGCCTCGGTGGCGGTGCTCGGCGGCGTGGCCCTGGTGCTGCTGCCCTGGGGGTTGAAGTTCTGGCGTGACCTGGAAACCGAGCGTGCGGGGCGTGTCCGCGCCACCGAGCGCGCCGAGATCGCCGCCCACCTCCATGACTCCGTACTCCAGACCCTCGCCCTGATCCAGCGCCGTGCCGGCAATGAGCACGACGTCATCCGGCTCGCCCGTGCCCAGGAGCGGGAGCTGCGGGGCTGGCTGTACCGGGATGCCGACAAGGAATCCGGCCAGCTGTCCGAGGGCATCGAGGCCGCCGCCGCGGAGGTCGAAGACACCCTCGGACACGCTGTCGAAGTGGTCAGCGTGGGCGACTGCGTCATGACCCAACGCCACGAGGCCCTCGTCCAGGCGGCCCGTGAAGCCATGCTCAATGCCGCCCGTCACGGCGGCGGCACCGTCTCCGTCTACCTTGAAGTCACCGACGACGCCGCGGAAGTCTTCGTCAAGGACCGGGGGCCGGGCTTCGACCCGGAGTCGGTTCCCCCGGACCGGCTCGGCGTGCGCGAATCGATCATCGGGCGGATGAACCGCCACGGCGGCACCGCCGCCATCATCAGCAGCCCGGACGGCACCGAAGTGCGGCTGCGGCTGCCCGTCACCGCCGCCGCATCTGCCGGAACTGCCGCGGCTGCCGCCAACAACAGCAATGGAGAGGCCAAACCGTGACCATCCCAGCCCCGGGAGACCCCGTAACCGGTAACCCGGCACCAGTGAACCCCGCAGCCGGGAACCCATCCCCGATCCGCGTGGTGATCGTGGACGACCACGCCATCTTCCGCTCCGGGTTGAAGGCGGACCTGGACCCGGACATCGTCGTCGCGGGCGAGGCCGGCACCGTGGAAGAGGCAATTGCCGTCATCGCAGCCCGGCGTCCCGACGTCGTGCTGCTGGACGTCCACCTTCCAGGTGGCCGCGGTGGCGGCGGCCGTGAGGTTCTGGCCGGCTCGGCGCCGCTGCTGGCCACCACACGGTTCCTGGCGCTGAGTGTTTCCGATGCGGCGGAAGATGTGGTGTCCGTGATCCGGGCGGGCGCGCGCGGCTATGTCACCAAGACGATTTCCGGGCCGGAGATCAGCGGCGCCGTCCGCCGCGTGGCGGGCGGCGACGCCGTCTTCTCGCCTCGGCTGGCAGGCTTCGTCCTGGACGCGTTCGGCACGGCCCCGGCGGACATTGCCGACGACGAACTGGACAGGCTTTCGGCGCGGGAGCTCGAGGTGATGCGCCTCATCGCCCGCGGCTACAGCTACAAGGAGGTGGCCAAGGAACTGTTCATCTCGATCAAGACAGTCGAAACCCACGTCTCGGCCGTGCTGCGCAAACTCCAGCTCTCCAGCCGCCACGAGCTGACCCGCTGGGCCGCCGAGCGCCGCCTCCTTTAACCCAAGGATGCGCTATCACTTGTGGTTGCCTCGCCGGGGGCAAAGTCATATGGTCGCTGCAACGCTCTGATTGATGGAGCGTTTGATGGTCAATGTGTTTTCCCTGGATGCGCGTACTGAGTTCTTTGATCTG
>NZ_BAAAQB010000009.1:0-75317 GCF_039531445.1 Arthrobacter humicola
GACGAGATTTCCGAGGCCCTGCGGGACCTGCACGAGGCCGGCTGCGACCTCATCACGATCACCCAGTACCTGCGCCCGTCCGAACGGCACCTTCCGGTGGACCGCTGGGTCAAGCCGCAGGAATTCGTGGACCTGCAGCAGGAAGCGGACGAGATCGGCTTCCTGGGCGTCATGTCCGGACCCCTGGTGCGCTCCTCCTACCGCGCCGGCCGGCTCTGGGCCACCGCGATGCGCAAGAAAGGCTGGGAAATCCCGGCCCAACTCGCCCACATCGAAAGCTCCGGCAGCACCCGCCAGGAAGCCAGCTCCATCCTCGCCGCGCATTCCTGAATCCTGTTCTAGAACCCTTCCACTTAGGGGCCGGCACCGGATGATTCCGGCGTCCGGCCCTTAGCCATGAATCACGTAGAATTAAGGCACTATGGCGAATTCCCCTGACTCCAGCAGCTCCAGCCCGGCTTCCGATGCTCCGAAGCGCGGTCTTTTCTCCCGCAAGCCCAAGGAAGCAAAGGCCAAGAAGCCGAGCCGGCTGAAGCAGATCGGCGAGGTCTTCCAGATGACGCGCCGCCACGATCCCATGGTTCCGTGGCTCATGCTGCTGGCGTTCCTGGGCGTTGTCGCCGCCAGCCTCCTGGTTGGCTTCCTGCTCGATAACTGGATCACCGGCCTGATCATCGGCATCGCGCTGGGCGCCATTGCCGCAACCTTGATCCTGTCCCGCCGCGCCGAGCGCGCCGCGTTCGCGCAGATCGAGGGCCAGCCGGGCGCCTCAGGTGCCGCGCTGGGCACGCTTAAGCGCGGCTGGATCACCGAGGATCAGCCCGTTGCTGTCAACCCCCGCACGCAGGACGCCGTCTTCCGCGCCATCGGCCGTCCCGGCGTCGTGCTCGTCAGCGAAGGTCCCAGCAACCGGGTCAAGCCGCTGGTCGACGCCGAACGCAAGCGGCTCTCACGCATCCTGCCCAACGTCACAATCCACGTGATCGAAAGTGGCCGCGGCGAGGGCCAGGTGCCGCTCAGCCAGCTCGCCAAGAAGATGAACAAGCTCAAGGGCGAACTGACAAAGACCGAGATCAGTGCCGTGTCCAAGCGTATTTCCTCGCTCGGCGGTCGCCTCCCCATCCCCAAGGGCATCGATCCCTACAAGGCCCGCCCGACCCGCGGACGCTAGGCCCTGCCCGCAGCCTCATAGGCAGCACTGCACGCCGGCTGTACAGGATCGCCCCGGTTCGCGCCCCCTTCAGGCCGCCAGCCGGGGCTTTTCCATGACCGCCCGACGGCGACCGGCCACGACGCCCGCAACACGACCGTCAGCACCAAGCACTTCAGGATCCAGGAGACCCGCATGAAACTTCCATCGACCGCCGCCATGATCCGCGTTTTCCGGTGGCTGGCGATTGCCGAAGCGTTCAGCTGGGCCGCACTGCTGACGGGCATGGTCCTCAAGTGGGTGACGCGGACGACGGAACTGGGCGTGGAGGTTGCTGGTCCGATCCACGGGGCGTTCTTCATCGGCTATGCCATCGCGGTGTTGAGTCTGTGGGCGATGCTTCGCTGGCCGTTCAAGGTTGCCGTGCTCGCGGGCGTCTCCGCCGTCTTCCCGTTCGCGACGGTCTGGTTTGAACGCTGGGCCGGGCGCCGCGGCCACCTGGGGGTGCAGGTCGGCGAGGCTGCGAGGACGCCGGCCCAGGAGACGGCGGGCGTATGGTTCCGCCCGGGACCTCGGGTTCTATGCGCCCTGGCAACATCTCTGCGCCCATCTGACGCATATGGCCGCTATCCCGGGAAGTTTGACGGCCATTCGTGGAGAACCGCAGCCAAGAGGTGGCGGCCGACCGGCCATACGTCGCAAACGACGAGGGAACGCCCCGCACTGACAGCCTGGGACCGCCGTCGGACGCGGGCAGGAGCTACATCCTGACGAGCACGGTATTCATGGCTTTGTCGTGCAGTCCGCGCTGGTCCGGGTCGAAGATGACGGCCGGAATGACGAGGCACAGCAGAAGGGTGCGCACCAAGGCCGCGAGCGGGCCCGCCGGGCCGCCGCCCAAGCGCAGCACGTGGATGCTTACGATCCGGTGGCCGATGCTGTAGCCGAGGGTGCCGACGAGCAGGATCTGTTCGACGGCAAACACGGCCAGCGTGGCCCAGGAGTCGCCAGCGAAGGCGAAATTGCTGATCAGCAGCGCGATGCCCCAGTCGATGCAGATCGCCAAAATGCGGCGTCCCGCGCGGGCGATCGAGCCTGGCCCGGCCTCGGGCAGTCCAAGCCGTTCCCCCGGGTACTTGGAGATGCCGGATGTGTCCGGCCCGCTGAGCCATGAACCGATGTCTTTGCGATCTACCACCGTCCAAGCTTATCGGGTCAGGGCCGTCCACAGTGTGGGCGGCCCTGTGTCACACTGTGGAACTGGATAGGTCACACTGTGGACCGGCGACTAGCGTTTACCTGTCAGGGCGTTCTGTAACCTCCCCGAAACAATACGGACACTGCGGGGAAACCCCATGTCCTTAGGGTGGTAACAGTTGCTAGCGGTTCAGAAGCGGGGATGCTTTTTTGCCTTCCCGCTGTTGGACTGCCCTGGACCAATGTGCCTGACGGCCAGATCTTTCATATGCGTAAGGAGCATAATGTTCAAGACTGCGGACGAAGTCCTCAAGTTCATCAAAGACGAAGACATCAAATTCGTCGACATCCGCTTCACCGATCTTCCTGGCGTTCAGCAGCACTTCAACGTGCCCGCCAAGAGCGTTGATGCCGACTTCTTCGTCAATGGCCAGCTCTTCGACGGGTCTTCGATCCGCGGCTTCCAGGGCATCGCCGAGTCTGACATGCAGCTCATCCCGGACGTGACCACGGCATTCCTCGACACGTTCCGCATGGAAAAGACCCTTGCGCTGAACTTCTCGATCGTGAACCCCCGCACTGGCGATCCGTACCACCGCGACCCCCGCGGCGTGGCCGAGAAGGCCGAAGCCTACCTCGCCTCCACCGGCATCGCCGACACCGCCTTCTTCGCCCCCGAGGCCGAGTTCTTCGTGTTCGACAACGTCCAGTACCAGTCCTCCCCGCAGGGCAGCTTCTACAAGATCGACTCCGAGGAAGCCCACTGGAACACCGGCCGTGAGGAAGAGGGCGGCAACCTCGGCTACAAGACCCCGGTCAAGGGCGGCTACTTCCCCGTGTCCCCCACCGACAAGCAGGCCGACCTCCGCGACGCCATGTGTGTTGCGCTGGACGAGGCCGGCCTTGAGGTCGAGCGCAGCCACCACGAGGTCGGTTCCGCCGGCCAGGCTGAAATCAACTACAAGTTCACCACCCTGACCCACGCGGCCGATGACCTGCAGAAGTTCAAGTACGTCATCAAGAACACTGCCGACGCCTGGGGCAAGTCCGTGACCTTCATGCCCAAGCCGGTCTTCGGTGACAACGGCTCGGGCATGCACTGCCACCAGTCGCTGTGGACCGGCGGCGAGCCGCTCTTCTACGACGAGAAGGGCTACGCCGGCCTGTCCGACACCGCCCGCTGGTACATCGGTGGCCTGCTGAAGCACTCCTCCGCAGTGCTCGCCTTCACCAACCCGACGGTTAACTCCTACCGCCGCCTGGTCAAGGGCTTCGAAGCCCCGGTCAACATGGTCTACTCGCAGGGCAACCGCTCCGCCGGTATCCGCATCCCGATCACGGGCTCCAACCCGAAGGCCAAGCGCATCGAGTTCCGCGCTCCGGACCCCTCCTCCAACCCGTACCTGGCATTCGCTGCCCAGCTGATGGCCGGCATTGACGGCATCCGCAACCGGATCGAACCCCCGGCTCCGATCGACAAGGACCTCTACGAGCTCCCCGCCGAAGAAGCCAAGGACATCCCCAAGGCTCCGGGCACCCTCGAGGAAGCCCTGGAGGCACTGGCCGAGGACAACGAGTTCCTGCAGGCCGGCGGCGTCTTCACCCAGGACCTGATCGACACCTGGATCGAGTACAAGTATGAGAACGAGATCCGTCCGCTCTCGCTGCGCCCGAACCCGTACGAGTTCGAGCTCTACTACGGCGTCTAGCCAGATCACAGGGCTAGACAGCGTTTAGCCCGCAAGGGGTCCGCAAGACCCTGGACACATCAAAGGCCGGCACCAGGTTCACCACCTGGGGCCGGCCTTTTGTTGCGTGAGCTCTGCGGCGGTCCACAGTCGGCGTTGCCGGGAGGTTCAAGGAAAGCCGAAGGTTCTTGGGCCACAATGGCCTTCCCGGCTGGCCCGGGTCGCGTCGCTGTTGCCGAACGGTGGCTAGTTGTCGGTGCTGGCCGTCCCTGCCTAGCGTGGGAAGTGAGATCCGTGAAAAGACTTACAACCTGGATTCAAGGACTACTGGTCGGCCTCACAGTTTCTGCCCTTATGCTCGCGGGCGTGACGCCTGCGCAGGCAGCGACCAAGGTCACCGTCCTGGATGTGTTCTTAGCTGTCGGGCAGTCAAACGTGTCCGGCCGCGGCCTCCCCAGCGGCACCACAGATGATCCGGCGGACCCGAGGATATTCCAGTACGGCGCGAAGCTACGCACATTCCGGAATGCCACTATCCCCTTGGACATGCTCGACGTCGCCAAAGGCATCTCCCCCGCAACGACCTTTGCCCGCGGGTACGTGAAGAACCAGCCCGCCAACGTCGGAGTTCTCATCATCCCCGCGGCGCGCGGCGCCACTGCGTTTACCAACAGCGTGGGAACCCCGACCTGGAATGTAGGCACCGCCTCCGCCCCGGAATTCGACCTCCCCGCGCTGGCAGTTACACAGACCCGCGAAGGGATCGCGGCGGCCGTGGCGGCGGGCTACACCGTGAAGCTCAAGGGCATCCTCTGGCACCAAGGCGAAGGCAACTGGTGGATGTCGACCTCGGCATACAGTGCGAAGCTTGACGAGCTCATAGGGTACTTCCGATCCCAACTGGCCGCCCCTCAACTGCCCTTTGTGGTGGGGGGCCTGGCGCCGGAGGGAATCACGGCCCAACCGGGTTTGGCCAACGTTGACAAGTCACACAAGGGAACCCCCTCACGAGTCGCTTACACCGCGTTCGCACCGTCCATGGCCGGGGGTGTGAACGACGGTGACGCGTTCCATTTCTCCCGGACCGGCGACGAGTTCCTGGGGAGAACGTACCTCACCGCCTTTTGGCGGGCAGCCAAAATCACCTACGGCCCGGTACCGATCATCACCGGTACCGCGAAGGTGGGTTCCACCCTCACCGCCGTGCCCGGCGCTTGGGCCGTGTCCCCGGTTACCCTGAGCTACCAGTGGTACCACTCCGGGACTGCGGTCGTTGGCGCCACGGCTGCCACCTATGTGGTCCCCTCCGGCGATCTGGGACGGACCATCACCGTCAAGGTCACCGGCGCCAAGACCGGCTACACCACGACCTCCAGGACCTCCGCCGGCACCAAGGTGGCGCAGTAGCATCGTGCGGGGTGCGCACTCCCCAAATCAGCGCTTTCGATCAACTGACGCACCCGGCGTACCGGTCAAGGTGCGCTTCCGGTCAGAACGCCCGGTACATGATGCGTTGCGGGCCGGCGTCGCCGCCGTCGTAGCGGCCGCGGTCCTCGAAGCCGGCCTTGCGGTAGGCGGCGAGGCCGCCGGGGTTCCCTTCGTTGACGGAGAGCACGACGCCGGCCTGGCCGGTTCCGAGGCCCGCCGTCAGTTTGGCTGCCTCCCGCACGGCGGCATCGGCTGCGAGGGTGCCCAGCCCCCGGCCCTGATGTTGCCGGCCAATCAGGAAGCCCCGCAGGAGCCAGACAGAGTCGTCGTCGGGCCAGCCCGCCAGGGTCGCGGCGCCCCGCTGGAGCGTGAGCACGCCCACGGCCGTTCCGTTGACGTCCACGGCGAACGGGTACCGGGACTCTTCTTCCAGCGCAATCAGCATCATCCGCAACGGGTCGCCAACAAATTTTCGCTGGCCTTCGCCGAGTTCCAGCAGCGCGATCTCCCCCAGCTTGACGGCCCGGGCGTCGTCATCGAGGTTCTTGATGGGCAGCAGCCACACGTGTTCAGCCATGTAGCCAGCGTACCCATGCCGGCAGCGCCTGCCGCCTCGAGCGGCTTGCGGCTGAAGTCAGCTACAGTGCGGCGTCCTTCGGCGGGCCGGCCGGATCCATCCAGAAGACCTCCCAGAGGTGGCCGTCCGGGTCCTGGAAGCTGTGCGTGTACATGAAGCCGTAGTCCTGGGCCTCCTCCGATGCCTTGCCTCCGGAGGTCAGCGCCGTCCGGATGACCGCATCCACGGCCTCACGGCTCTCCAAGGAGAAGGACATGATGACCTCGGCGGCGTCCGCCGTGGGGGCCACCGACTTGGAGGTGAAGGTCTTGAAGTAGGACTCGACGAGCAACATCACGTACGCGCCGTCGTTGACGATCATGCAGGTGGCGTTCTCATCGGTGAAGTCCGGGTTGAAGGAGAAACCCAGTGCGGTGAAGAACTCAACGGTCGTATCGAGATTCCGGACGGGGAGGTTCACAAACAGTTGCCTGGCCATCCGCCCAAGGTAGCACCGGGCGGCGGCATGTGTCAGTACGGCGTGTGTCAGTGACCGGGAGGCCGCCGATCGGCGCTACTGACCATAGAAGGTCCGTTCGAAAACCGACCGTGCACGCCGGCTCAGCCGCAGGTAATCCTCTTCGAGCTCCGCGGCGTTGCCTTGCCCATAGCCGCACCACCGTGCCACGGCTTCGAGGTCGCGGCGGGAGGAGGGCAGCAGGTCCGAGGTCCGGCCGGTCCAGATGACATTGGCCGAACGGATCCGACTCGCCAGCCGCCACGCCCGGAGCAAAATCACGACGTCGCCGGCGTCGATCAGGTCCAGGGCCGCGGCCGCTTCGAGGGCCTCCACGGTGGAGGTGGTTCGCAGTTCCGGGTGTTTGCCGGCGTGCCGAAGCTGGAGCAGCTGGGCCAGCCATTCGACGTCGCTCAGGCCGCCGCGGCCCAGCTTCAGGTGCCGGGCCGGGTCGGCGCCGCGCGGCAGGCGCTCCGCCTCGACCCTGGCCTTGACCCGCCGGACCTCCCGCACGTCCTGGTCCGACAACGACTCCGGGTAGCGGATCGGATCGATCAGGGCGATGAAGTCCTCCGCCAGGGCGTCGTCGCCGGCCATCGGGCGCGCCCGCAGCAGCGCCTGGGCCTCCCAGACGAGAGACCACCGGCGGTAGTACTCGGCATAGGACTCCAGGGACCGCACCATGGGCCCGCTCTTGCCCTCCGGGCGCAGGTCCGCGTCGACGGACAGCACGCGTTCGGCCAAGATCGCCGGTTTGAGCGGCTGGGTCAGCAAGCTTGAGAGCTTGCCCACGATCTGCGAGGCCTGCGCCTGCGCTTCCTCTTCCGGGACGCCGGGCAATCCCCGGTGTACGTACATGACGTCGGCGTCTGAGCCGTAGCCGATCTCCCGGCCCCCTTGCCGGCCCATCGCCACCACCAGCACGTGCGTCTTAAGCGGTTCCTCGGCAGTGATGATCGTCTCCGCCACGCGCAGCGCCCCCAGGACGGCTGCCCGGTCGGTGTCGGCGAGGGCTTCGCCCACCTGGTCCTGATCCAACAGTCCGGCACTGTCCGCGATGGCGATGCGGAGGATTTCGCGGCGCCGGATCAGCCGGATCAGCCGCATGGCGCTCTCCGGGTCCGCGTGCCGGGACATCTTCGAGGCGATCTCGAGCCACTGCGATTCGAAGCTAAGCGGGACAAGCTCTTTGTCGGTACCGAGCCACGCCACAGACTCCGGCGAGACCTCCAGCAGGTCCGCGATCAACCGGGAGTTGGCGAGCACATGGCAGAGCCGCTCTGCCGCCGCCGTCGAATCGCGGAGCATGCCCAGGTACCAGTGCGTCGTGCCGAGCGCCTCGCTGACGCGCCGGAAGGCGAGCAGACCGCCGTCGGGATCCACGCCGTCGGCGAGCCAGTCCAGGAGGATCGGCAGCAGTTGGCGCTGGAGCGCCGCGCGGCGACTGACCCCGGCGGTGAGGGCCTCGATGTGCCGCATGGCGCCGCGGGGATCGAGGTAGCCCAGGGCCGCGAGCCGGCCTTGGGCGGCTTCCGGAGTGAGGCGGGCCTCTTCGCTGCTCAGCGTCGCAACCGTGTTGAGCAGGGGGCGGTAGAAGATGCGTTCGTGGAGTTCGCGGACGGAGCGCTTGGTCTTTCGCCACGCGCCTACGAGGGCGTCCGGTTTGGGCCGCTCGGTGGAGAACGGACCCAACACGGCCTTGGCAAGGGAGCGCAGCGACGCTTCATTGACCGGCATGAGGTGTGTCCGGCGCAGCTGGAAGAGCTGGATCCGGTGCTCGAGGAGCCGCAAGTAGCGGTAGTCGCGGTCGAATTCCGCGGCGTCCGAGCGGCCGATGTACCCGCCGGCGGACAGCGCGGCGATGGCGGACGTGGTGTCCCGGCAGCGCAACGATTCATCGGACTTGCCGTGCACAAGCTGCAGAAGCTGCACCGTGAATTCGACGTCGCGCAGTCCCCCGCGGCCCAGCTTGATCTGCCGCTGTTCTTCATCGGCCGGGATGTGCTCGGTGACGCGGCGGCGCATGGCACGGACGGATTCGACAAAGCCTTCCCGGCCGGCCGAGGACCAGATCAACGGCGTCACGGCGGCCTCGTAGCGTGCCCCCAGCGCGGCGTCGCCGGCAATGGTCCGGGCCTTCAGCAGGGCCTGGAATTCCCAGCTCTCGGCCCAGCGCGCATAGTAGCTCTCGTGCGAGGCCAGCGTCCGGACAAGTGGGCCGGACTTGCCCTCGGGCCGCAGGTTCGCGTCCACTTCCCACAGCCCTGGTTCGCGGCTCGTGGACATGATCGCCCGCGAAATACCCGAGGCGAGGGCCGTGCCGATCATGGTTGCCCGGACGTCCTCCAAAGTGCCGGAATCGATCACGTAGATGACGTCGACGTCGGAAATATAGTTCAGTTCGCGGGCGCCGCACTTGCCCATGCCGATCACGGCAAGCCCGACGTCGGCGACCTCCTTGGCGTCGAACTTCTCCGCCGCCTCGGCCCGGGACACGGCGAGGGCCGCCTCCAGGGCGGCGCCGGCAAGGTCCGCGAGTTCCGCACCGGCAGCCGGCATGAAATCGAGGGGATCGGCCGCGCACAGGTCCTTGATGGCGAGTTCCACGAGCCCGCGCCGGTATGCCGTCCGCAGGGCGGCGTAGGCTTCCTGCCCGCTGAGGGCCGCCACCGGCCGGGCAGACTTCGGATCCGCCCGCACTGACTGCAGCAGCCGGGCCCGGAGGGCTGCCGGGTCCGCGGCCAGCGGTTCCGGGCTGACACGGGCGGCGAAGGCGTCAAGGTGCTCGGGGTGGCGGATGAGGAATTCGCCCAGCGCCTCGGAGGCACCCAACACCCGGTACAGCGGTTCGCTGGCTTCCGGATCCGCGACGGCGAGCTTGCGCAGCTGCGGGTGCTTCTCGATCAGCCGGACCAGGGACTGCAGGGCCGTGTCCGGGTTAGCCGCCAGCTGCAGCCCGGCAAAGAGGGCGTCCTGGTCGAGCCCCTCCAGTTCCCGGGCTGCCAGGAACCGTTCCCCCTTGTCGAGATCACTGAAGCCGGCGGCTATGAGGCGTCGTGCCAGGCTCACCGGGGCCGCCTACAGAATGCCGAGATTGCGCTGCAGCTCGTAGGGCGTGACCTGGAGGCGGTAGTCCTGCCATTCCGCACGCTTGTTGCGCAGGAAGTGCTCGAAGACCTGCTCGCCGAGGATCTGCGGCATGAGTTCGGAGTCTTCCATGGTCCGGATGGCGTCGTGCAGGCTCGCCGGCAGCGGATCGTGCCCCATGGCGCGGCGCTCGGCCGAGCTCAGCGACCAGATGTCGTCCTCCGCCGCGGCGGGGAGCTGGTAGCCCTCTTCGATGCCCTTGAGGCCGGCGCCGAGGAGCACGGCGTAGGCCAGGTAGGGGTTGGCGGCGGAGTCGATGCCACGGTATTCGATCCGCGCGGACTGGCCCTTGCCGGGCTTGTACAACGGGACGCGGACCAGCGCGGAGCGGTTGTTGTGGCCCCAGCTCAGGTAGCTCGGCGCCTCACCCCCGCCCCACAGCCGCTTGTAGGAGTTCACGAACTGGTTGGTGACGGCCGTGAATTCGGGCGCGTGCTTGAGGATGCCGGCAATGAACTGGCGCGCGGTCTCGGAGAGCTGGAACTCGGAACCGGCCTCGTAAAAGGCGTTCGTGTCGCCTTCGAAGAGCGAGAAGTGTGTGTGCATGCCGGAGCCCGGGTGGGCCGTGAACGGCTTGGGCATGAAGGTGGCATAGGTGCCCTGCTGCAACGCGACTTCCTTGATTACCGTCCGGAACGTCATGATGTTGTCCGCGGTCTGCAGGGCGTCCGCGTAGCGGAGGTCGATCTCGTTCTGGCCCGGGCCGGCCTCGTGATGGCTGAATTCCACCGAGATGCCCACGGATTCGAGCATGGTCACGGCGGTCCGGCGGAAGTCCTGGGCGACGCCGCCCGGGACATGGTCGAAGTACCCGCCCTCATCCACCGGGACGGGAGAGCCATCGGGGCCCGGTTCCTGGGACTTGAGCAGGTAGAACTCGATTTCGGGGTGGGTGTAGCAGGTGAAGCCCATGTCCGCGGCCTTGGCGAGGGTGCGCTTGAGGACGTTGCGCGGATCCGCGGCGGAGGGCTCGCCGTCGGGCGTCAGGATGTCGCAGAACATCCGCGAGGTCGCCTCCGTCTCACCGCGCCAGGGCAGGATCTGGAACGTGGCCGGATCAGGCTGGGCGAGCATGTCCGATTCAAAGACGCGGGCCAGGCCCTCGATCGAGGACCCGTCAAAGCCGAGTCCTTCTTCGAAGGCGCCTTCCACCTCGGCCGGGGCAAGAGCCACGGACTTGAGCGATCCCACGACGTCGGTAAACCACAGACGCACAAACCGCACATCGCGCTCTTCGATCGTCCGCAGGACAAACTCTTGCTGGCGGTCCATACTGGCCTCTTTCCGGTTCTTCCATCCGTGCCCCAGGCCCGCCTTTCATGGGCCCCGCGGCTGCTCACGGTTCACTTTACTAAGCATTGGCACCGATTGCTGAAGCCGGCCCTCCGCGTAACACGCCGTTAACACAAAGTCGGAGAATTTGGCGCCGCCTGGCGGGAGTGCGCAGTCGCCACGGCGGCCCGTGTGACGTGATTCACCGGCGTCGGCCGGTTGCCCGGTAGCTGTGGTGCCCGGTATCGCATTACGCTCGTGGCATGGCCACCAGCAACAGCTCCGATTCCAGCACGCCCGCAGAACTTCCCGCCCCTTACGGCAGCGGCCCGACGGCGGCTTCCGCGGGCGCCGCGGCCGGCGTTGCCGGGGCACCGGAGGTTTCCCGGAAGCCGGTGGCACGGATCCGCATCCACCATCTGCACCAGGCCAAGGCCAAGGGTGAGCATTTCGCCATGCTCACCGCCTATGACCAGTACACCGCGGAGATCTTTGACCAGGCGGGCATCGAGGTCCTGCTGGTGGGCGATTCGGCGTCCAACAACGTCTTCGGCAACGAGACCAGCCTGCCCGTGACGGTGGACGAGCTCCTGCCGCTGTGCCGGGCCGTGGCCCGCTCCGCGCGGCGCGCCCTGGTGGTCGCGGACCTGCCCTTCGGCAGCTACGAGGTCTCCGCCCAGCAGGCCGTCGCCACCGGCGTGCGGTTCCTTAAGGAAGGCCTGGCCCATGCCGTCAAGATTGAAGGCGGAAAGTTCTACGCCGACACCGTCCGCGCCATGGTCCAGGCAGGGATCCCGGTCATGGCCCATATCGGTTTCACCCCGCAGAGCGAGCACGCCCTCGGCGGCTACCGGGTCCAGGGCCGCGGCGATGACGCCGCACGCCTGATCGAGGACGCCGTCGCGCTGGCCGACGCCGGCGCGTTCTGCGTGCTCATGGAAATGGTCCCCGCCGCCACGGCGGCCGCCGTCGACGCCGCCGTCGACGTCCCCACCGTCGGCATCGGCGCCGGCAACGCCACCACCGGGCAGGTCCTGGTCTGGCAGGACATGGCGGGCCTGCGCGGCGGAAAGATGGCGAAATTCGTCAAGCAGTACGCCGACCTTCGGACCTCGCTCACCAACGCCGCCAAGGCCTACGGCGACGACGTGCGCTCCGGCCACTTTCCCGGCCCCGAGCACTCCTTCTAGGCCGCTGCAGCCGACACCTCATCCTTCGCAGGTGATGTGTCGCGTCTCCACTCCGGGCAGGCTGACCATTGAGGTCTGCATCAGACCTCAGTGGATGTTCCGCCGTTCCGGCCGTAGTCGTGCCGGAAGAGCTGCGTCAGGCTCCGGCGGACACGATGGGAGGAGTATCGATGGGCACCACTAGCTTCTGGGACATCTTGGTGTGGAGTTTCTGGTTCTTCATCTGGGTCGCCGCACTGACGGTCTATTTCCGTTGCTTGTTTGACATGTTCAGCGACCACACGCTCAGTGGCTGGGCCAAGGCCGGCTGGGCGATCTTGATGATCTTCTTGCCCTGGCTCGGCGCCTTCATCTACCTGATCGCCAGGGGGCGCAGCATGGCGGAGCGGCAGATGGCGCGAATGGCCGAGCAACAAGCTGCCCAGCAGGAGTACATCAAGCAGGCCGCAGGCACAACATCCACCCCGGCCGCCCAGATCGCAGATGCCAAGGCGCTGTTCGATTCCGGTGCCATCAACCAGACCGAGTTTGACTCCCTCAAGGCAAAGGCTCTGGCCTGAGGCGACCAGACCTCGCCTGACAACGCACTACGCCCGGGTGGGGGCCGATCCGTGTGAGAATCACCTGGCTGGGTCACTCCTCGGTGGTTCTGGATCTCGACGGGGTTCGGGTCCTGACGGATCCGTTGCTCCGCCCTCATGCCGGGTTGTTACGACGCCTGGCACCGCGGCCGGACCCGGTGTCGTGGAGCCACCCGGACGTGGTGCTGGTCTCGCACCTGCACCACGACCACGCCGAGTTGGGCTCCCTCCGCATGCTGCGCGGAGCAACGTTGATGAGCGCCCCGGCGAATGTCGCCTGGTTGCGTCGCCGGAGGCTGCCGGACACGGCCCCCTTGGGGGACGGCTGGACCCCGGTAGGCGCCGGTGTCGAGATTCGCCAGGTCCCCGCCGAGCACCGCAGCCGTCCCATGCCGCATCGTCCCAACGACGCCAACGGCCAGCTGGTTCGAGGGCCGTCCGGCAGCGTCTGGATAGCCGGTGACACTGGGCTGTATCCGGAGATGGCCGCGATGTCCGCCATGGCGGGCGGGACGATCGACGTCGCCCTGGTGCCGGTCTGGGGGTGGGGACCGAGGCTCTCGGCGGGACACCTGTCTCCGGAGACTGCCGCCCGGGCCGTCGCTATGAGCGGCGCGAGATTCGCCGTGCCGGTGCACTGGGGAACGCTGCACCCTCCGTTGATCGCACACTTTGCCCGGAACTGGCTCGAACAGCCCGGGCTCCGGTTTGCGGCCGCCGTGGCGGAGCAGGCTCCCGACTGCACAGCGGTGGTCCTCGCCCCCGGCGAGTCCTGGGTAGAGCCTGTGTGAGCCGAGGACCCGAAACTGCGCCCCCCAACGGGGCGTCCTCAGCGATGCGGCATGTTGCCACTCACCCAGTCCAGGTGCCTAATTCCAGTCGCTTAACCGCGGGACGCCGTCGTGGCACGCTGCCCACAGGACTCGAGCATCGCCACCAGCAACCGATGGAGTTCATCGGCACCTTCTATCCGCTCCGGCAGCGTCGCCATGAGATCGGCCGGGCCGAGCAGCACGGCCCGGTCCTGCCAACCGCCGAGGCCCCCGTGGGATCCGACGAGTCCTTCGAACGCCGCGACGTCGTCGGTCACGGGGCTGATCGTGCTGTTGACGTAGAGATCCGGTGCCTCGGGATGCTTCAACGCCCGTCGGAGCACCAGCGCCGCGTGCGGCCCGAAGGGGGCCAGCGGGTCGGTGCCGTGCACTGCGCCGCTGGCCAGGTTGAGGCGTCCGCCGATACCGATCGCCCATGCCCGGCCGTCTTCATCGACGCCGGCGACGAACCCGACGCCGGGATGGCCCGCCAGGCCCGGGACTAGGGCCGGCCACCGACTCTCGAGGGCCTCGAGAGTCCATCGCCGGTCGCCCCGGACGTAAACCAAGCCCAGATTCCCCGAGCCCAGCACCACAACCGGCTCCTCGGCGGCGTCGCCGGGCGCCGAAGTCTGCTGTGCCTTGGTTAGAACCTCGTCGGCACGGCCGGCGAGCTTCCCGGTCATCCCCCGGGCCGAGATGTCGCCGGCGATGGAGTCCGCGCGCCCCAGCCCTTCGACCGAAGCGTCCACGTTCTGGACGTGGGCGTGGATGAGGTCTGCACACAGGTCACCGAGCGTCTGGCCATACCGGTCGGCGAACGGGGTGCCCTGGGACTGGCCATGGTCCGAGAGCACGATCAGCCGGTAGCGGCGGGGAGCGGACCCGGCCAGCTGAGCCAACGATCCCAGCGTGCGGTCCAAGCCATCCAGGGCGGCGAGCGATTCGGGCCGGAACATGCCTGCGTGGTGCGCGATCTCGTCGTAGTCGACGTAGTCGACATAGATGCTCCTCGTGCCTCTCCGCAACTCCTCTGCCACCAACGCCGTGTTCAGGTCACGCAACAGACTGTTAGTGACCGCCCGCAGCAGGGCGAAGGTCCAGTCCCGATGCACTCGCGGGTCAAGGTCCCGCTTGACCTGTCGTCGGGCCTGCCAACGCTCCTTAAGAATCTCCCCGACCGTTCGTGTGAAGCTGCGCATAAACCCGCTCGGCGAGGTGAAAAACCAGGCGAACGCCCGGCGGGTCTGGGCGGAGCCGCGCCCGACCCCTACCCGGCTCATCGTCAATAGCGATCGGGGCGCGTCCCCGGTGAACAGGTTCGAAATGGAGACGCCGTCGTCGTAGAGCAGGCCCTTGCCGGTGCTGTGCCTCTCCTCGATCACCCGGGCGTCTGCCGGGCGGTTGGCCACCAGGACCCGGTTAAGCTCACGGTCGTACCACCGGAAGGCCGGGATCCCGTCCACGGTGCCGTGCAGAATGCCCAGCTGGCTGGCCGGCGTGGTGCACGGCAGCTGGGGCGTCCATTCGCGGAGCTGGTAATCCCCCGTCGCCAGCCAGCGCCGGATATTGGGCACCGCCCCGGACTGGACCGCCCATTGCAGCACCGGGAAGGGAACACCGTCGAGTTGGACGAACAAGATGCCGTCAACCTCCGGATCGGGCACGCTTTCCTGCCGGCGTGCCCTGCCGGCCAACGAGCTGATCAGGCCGTCATCTGTACCGGCTGTAGTAGCCCACGAGATGATCGTGCCCACGGCCGCGCTGATCCAGGTTGCCGCCAGGGCGGTCCATGCGGTCGACTCGATGCCGGGAACCAGTCGGATGGCGACGTACATGATCAGGGCCTGGCCGACCAGCGCGGTAAGCAGCACCGCCAGCCAGCCCACCCGGGCGGAGATCTCCACCAAGGCCGGGCGGAGGACGAGGCCGACGATGCCGGCCACTGCTGCGACGGCGGCATAGGCCCACCAACTGCTTGCAGAGAACCCCGGCAGCAGCGCGCCGGTGACGATCAAGGCTACAGTCGAACCGCCCCAGGCAACGGCCAGCCTCGCCAGGTCGGCGATTCGGACGCCGCGGGTGCGGGTATCGCGCGTCGGCATTGTCCCAGTATGGCCGGACGGACCTGTCCGGCACTCACCCTCACGGGGTGAGAATGACGGTGAGAAGGATCAGTCCGCCAGCCGCGGCGTCCGCTCAGCGATTGCCACGGGACGCTCTCGGCGATTCAACGCGACGCGACGCGGCTGCGGAGACGGCAGGGCACGGCTGCCGCGCACCCGCCGGGACGGGCTAGTCGTCCTCGCCCTTGTCCCACGCCTCGTTGCGCGCCTTGACCTTTTCGAGCGCGTGTTCGGCTTCCTCGCGGGTCTTGTACGGTCCGATCAGCTGGCTCCAGTCGGACATCGCGTCTTCCTCGATCTCGTGAGTATTGACGTTGTACCAGTATTCGGGCATTGGTGCTCCTTCGTGCCCCGGATAGTCCCTGGGCTCTAGTCCCGGTAGAAGCTCCGGAAGATAGCCCGGCGTCGTTCAGTTTGTTCTCCGGGCTCCATATTTTTCCGACTGTGTTCTACGGTCTCTGTTTTTCTGGGCTGTGTTTTACGGGCTTCGCCCGACGGCTTATATGATCAATCTATGCCTTCTCTAGCCTCAACTGCACCCATCGGCACGCTTGTCCCGGGGACAGTGAGCCCGCAACTTCCAGTACCGCCGTCCATCCCGCGTCCGGAGTATGTGGGCAAGCCGGGTCCTGCAAAGTTCACGGGATCCGAGGTCAAGTCGCCGGAGACCATCGAGAAGATCCGGATCGCCGCCAAAATCGCGGCACAGGCCATCGTGGAGGTCGGCAAACACATCGCCCCCGGCGTCACCACCGACCAGCTGGACCGGGTGGGCCACGAGTTCCTCCTGGACCACAAGGCGTATCCCTCCACCCTCGGCTACCGGGGCTTTCCGAAGTCACTATGCTCTTCGCTCAATGAGGTCATCTGCCACGGGATCCCCGACAGCACGGTGGTCCAGGACGGCGACATCCTGAATATCGACATCACGGCGTTCATCGGCGGTGTGCACGGCGACACCAACTACACCTTCGTGGTCGGCGATGTCGACGAGGAATCCCGCCTCCTCGTCGAGCGCACCCAGGAATCGCTCAACCGCGCTATCCGGGCTGTAGCCCCGGGACGCGAAATCAACGTGATCGGCCGGACCATCGAGTCCTACGCAAAACGCTTCGGCTACGGCGTGGTCCGCGACTTCACCGGACACGGCGTCGGCGAGGCTTTCCACACGGGGCTGATCATTCCGCACTACGATGCCGCCCCCGCATACAACACCGTCATGGAAACGGGTATGGTGTTCACGATCGAGCCGATGCTGACCCTGGGCACCGTTGACTGGGACATGTGGGCCGACGACTGGACTGTTGTGACCCGCGACCACAAGCGCACCGCACAGTTCGAGCACACCCTGCTCGTCACGGAGTCCGGCGCCGAGATCCTCACATTGCCCTGACCCTGCTCCACACGGCATTTCCCCGGAAGATCCACATCTTCACCCGCCGGCCCTGGCCGGTCCCCTAGCCCGCCCCTGCCACGAACGGAATGATATTGGCCAAGAAGGACGAGAAGTCGAAGAAGAACGCCCCCCTGATCGGCATTGACATCGGCGGGACCGGTATCAAGGGCGGGATCGTGGACCTGAAGAAGGGCAAACTGATCGGCGACCGCGTGCGCTTCCCCACGCCGCAGCCCTCCACCCCCGAGTCCGTGGCCGAAGTCGTCGCGCAGGTCGTCGCGGAGCTCACCGCCCGTCCCGACGCGCCCGACGCCAGCAGCCCCGTGGGCGTCACCTTCCCCGGCATTATCCAGCACGGTGTGGTTCACTCGGCCGCGAATGTGGACAAGTCGTGGCTGGAGGCCGACATCGACGCCATGCTCACGGCGCGTCTCGGGCGCCCCGTCGAGGTCATCAACGACGCCGACGCCGCCGGCCTCGCCGAGGCCCGCTTCGGTGCCGGCGAAGGGGTCGCCGGCACCGTGCTGGTGATCACTCTGGGCACCGGCATCGGTTCGGCCTTCATCTTCGACGGCAAGCTGGTTCCCAACGCCGAACTCGGTCACCTGGAGATCGACGGCTTTGACGCCGAGACCAAGGCATCCGCCGTGGCCCGTGAGCGTGACGGCCTCAGCTGGGAACAGTACAGCGTGCTGCTGCAGCGCTACTTCTCCCACGTGGAGTTCCTGTTCTCCCCCGAGCTCTTCATCGTCGGCGGCGGCATCTCCAAGCGTGCCGACGAGTATCTGCCGCACATGAAGCTGCGCACGCCGATCGTCCCGGCCGAGTTGAAGAACGACGCGGGCATCGTGGGCGCAGCCATCGAGATTGCGCTGAAGCACAAGCTCGCCAAGTAGCACATCGCCGGATAGCCAAAATGAGCTATCACTCCGGGTCGTTCTGAACGCTGGGAACGACCCGTAGTGATAGCTCATTTTTGGTGGAGCCGGTGGTGGCTGTGGCTTCCCCTCCGCTGCCACCACCGGAGTCTGTGGCGGGTTATAGGACCTGGTGAGAGGGACGCCAACACCGGGCCAAGAATTTACGACGACAAATTTACGACGGCGCTTGGAGCGGGCTCTTCTTCGGGTTCTTGCCGTCCCTGCCCTTGGACTCGGCCTCATGGCGAAGCAGGGAAATCGCGGCTTCGAAATCCTCCAGCGATTCGAAGGCCTGGTAGACGCTGGCGAACCGCAGGTAGGCAACCTCGTCCAGGCGCTGCAGCGGTTCCAGAATTGCCAGCCCGACTTCGTGGGCTTCAATTTCGGCGGCGCCGGAGCCGCGGATTGCCTCCTCGACCTCCTGCGCCAGCATGGCGAGGTCGTCTTCGGTGACCGGACGCCCCTGGCAGGCTTTGCGGACGCCGTTGATGACCTTGCTGCGGCTGAAGGGCTCGCCGACACCGGAGCGTTTGATAACGGTAAGGCTGGTGGTTTCCACCGTGGTGAAGCGGCGGCCGCATTCGGGGCACTGCCGGCGGCGACGGATGGCGGAGCCGTCGTCGGCGATCCGGCTGTCCACCACGCGCGAATCAGGGTTACGGCAGAACGGGCAATACATGTCGGTTCCTCCCCGGTCGCAAGCCTGAACGGAGCACAGCGCCGTGTGCCCCCGCGATCAGTTTACGACTAGATATAGCTGAATAACAAGCCTGTAATTACTACATGTAGTGGTCTGGGCGGGTGGTTACCGGGCGGCGAAGCGCGCCGTGACTGCCTCGCCGTGGGCCGGCAGGTCTTCCGCGCCGGAGAGGCTGACGATGTGCCCGCTGACCTGCTCCAGCGCGGAGCGGGAGTAGTTGATCACCTGGATGGCCCGCAGGAAAGTGGTTACGTTCAGGCCGGAGGAGAACGCCGCCGTGCCGCTGGTCGGCAGCACGTGGTTGGATCCGGCGCAGTAGTCCCCAAGGCTGACGGGGCTGTAGTCCCCCACGAAGATCGCCCCGGCGCTGCGGATCCGGGCCGCCACGCGGGCGGCATCCGCGGTCATGATTTCGAGGTGTTCCGCGGCGTACGCGTCGCAGGCGGCAATGCCCTGCTCCAGGTCCTCCACCAGGACGACGCCGGACTGCGGGCCGGAGAGGGCCTCGAGGACGCGGCTGGAGTGCTTGGTGGCAGCGGCCTGGCGTTCGAGTTCCACGCGGACTTCGGCCGCAAGGGCCTCGGAGTCGGTGAACAGGACCGATGCCGCCTTGGGGTCGTGTTCGGCCTGACTGATGAGGTCCGCCGCCACGAGGGCCGGACTGGCGGTCGAGTCGGCGAGGATCGCGATCTCGGTGGTGCCGGCCTCGGAATCGATCCCCACGACCCCCTTCACCAGCCGTTTGGCGGTGGCCACGAAAATGTTGCCCGGACCGGTCACAACGTCCACGGGATCGATCCCGGGAAGGTCACCGGCGTCGGAGGCCCCGGCGGGGATGCCATAGGCGAAGGTGGCGATGGCCTGCGCCCCGCCGATCGCGTAGACCTCCTCGATGCCCAGCAGGCAGGCGGCCGCCAGGATCGTGGGGTGCGGGAGGCCGCCGAAGTTCTTTTGCGGCGGCGAGGCCAGCGCAATGGAGTCGACGCCCGCTGCCAGGGCCGGGACGACGTTCATGATCACCGAAGACGGGTAGACCGCCAGTCCGCCGGGGACATAGAGCCCCACGCGCGCCACCGGCACCCAGTTCTGGCTGACGACGGCGCCTTCGCCGAGTTCGACGTCGACGTTCGCCGGGCGCTGGGCATCCGCGAAGCTGCGGGCCCGCCGGATGGATTCCTCGAGTGCCGCGCGCACAGCGGGGTCCAGGCCTTCCAAAGCCGCGCGCAGCGCCTCGGCCGGGACACGGGGGTGGGCCTGTTCGACGCCGTCGAAGGACAGTGCCAGTTCCCGCAGTGCGGCGAAGCCCCGCGTGCGGACGGCGGAGATGATGTCCTGGACCTTGTCCTCGGCATCTGCCATGGTGCCGGACTGTGCCCGCGGTACGGCAGCGCGCAGCCCGGCGAGGGACAGGTGCTGGCCGCGCACGTCCACCGTGCGGAAGTTGAGGGCGGCGGGAATCGGGGTCACAGGGCTGTCAGGAGTTAGGCTCACCCGATCATTTTACGTGCCCCGCCGGGGCACTCCGACGCTGTGACGCGGCCCGGGCGCGCGGCCGCCGGCCTGAAGCCTGGCCGGGCGCCAGCCGCCGGGCACCAGGCGCCAGGCGTGGGGTTTAGGAGCGGGCTGTGCCGCCGGAGCCCGGAAAGAGGCTGTTCAGGAAGATGGCCAGGGCGATCGCCGCCGGCCAGATGGCGAGGACCGCGTAGGAGCGCAGAGAAAAGGCGACGCTGGCGCTGGCCGAGATATCGGCCGGGGCTCCCCACCACTGGGCGCTGAGCAGACCGGTTCCCCACGCGAGGAGCGAGCCGGCAGCGCCGGCCAGGACCACCAGGATTACGGTGCCGGGCGCCGGCTGTGCATGTTTGGAGCCTGCGACGAACGACCCGGCAATGCAGCCGGCGAGCAGGCACAGCCCTGCCAGCACGAGGTCCCGGGGCAGCCAGGTTGACGTATTGGTGCCGGCGGCAAGGTCCGGGTTCCGGGTCAGCAGGTTCAGTCCCGACGGCGCCAGAAGCCACCAAAGCAGCCCCACCGGAATGCCGGCCGCGGCGATGACCGCCGCTTTCCGCCACGGGGTTCCGGCGTGTCCGGGCTGCTGCACGGCTTTCATCTCGGCGGGCAAGGGCAGGGGCCGGTCCGGGTGCGCGGGCTCCCCGGTGTGCTGAACGGGGCCGTCTACTGCGGGCTGTGTCATGCAACAAACGGTAACAAGGATTCCCCGGCCCGGCACATGACGCCGCGTGGCAGCACATGACGGCGGGGGTAAACAAATCTCCCACTTGATCGGAGGCGGAATACGCTGGCAGTAGGAACCATGACACATACGTGCAGCAGGGAGTTGGATCGCAGTGGCCACAGATGACGGAATCTTCGAGGGGACATTCAAGGAAATGTTCCGCCGGCACGCGGCCGGCGTGGCGATTATCACCGCCAACTACAACGGCGTCCCCTTCGGATTCACCGCGACCTCCGTGGCTTCCCTGTCTGCCAAGCCGCCGCGCTTCACGTTCAACATGGCCAGGACGTCAAGTTCGTGGCCGGCCGTGGCGAACACGAGCTACATCGGGGTCCACATGCTCGGGCTGGAGAACCAGGAGCTCGCAGACCGCTTCGCCCGGGCCGGCAACCGGTTCGACGGGGACCACTGGGAGCTGGGACCCCACGAAGTGCCCGTGCTGAAGGGCGTCACGGGCTGGTTGATCGGGCAGGTCCAGATGCGGTTGTCGTTCGAGAACAACGCCGTGGTGGTGGTCGAAGTGGTGGAAGGTCAGGTCGGCGAAGACGGCGCTCCCCTGCTTTATCACTCCGGGGCCTACAGCCAGCCGGTTCCGCTCGACTACGAGATCTGACAGAGGCCGCGACGGGCCACGGCACATTAAAACTTCCCTGGTGGTGCATCCGGATACGGCCTTTGGCCGGTAGTAAGGGTGTAAGCACAACCACCGCCCCATGTGGGCCTCGATGAGGAGTTGGAAATGCGCAAGACACTTTCTGCAGCCGCCGGAGCAATGACGCTACTGTCAGCACTGGCCCTGGCCGCCCCGGCCCAGGCCGCGACCTGGCACCACCGCGACGATGGAACAGCAAAACTGTCCGTCCTCCACGGCGTTCCGGGCCTTACCGTCGACGTCTGGGTCGACGGCAAGCTCACCCTGGATAACTTCACACCGGGCACATTGGCCGGGCCGTTGAACGTCCCGGACGGAGACCACAAGATTGCGATCACCGGTGGCGACGCCACCAGCGCCGACAACCCCGTGATAGGCCCGGTCACAGTGGACCTCGAAGCAGGTCGGGACTATACAGCGGTCGCTCATCTGGCCGCTGACGGGACCCCCACGGCCACCCTTTTCACCAATGACACCTCCACCAGCCCGGATGGAAAGGGCAAGCTGACCGTCCGGCACGTCGCTGCGGCCCCCGCCGTCGATGTCCTGGCCGGTGGGACCGCGGTCATTGAGGGACTTACCAACCGGCATCAAAAGATCCTCACCCTCAAGGCCGGAAACGTCTCCGCGTCGGTCGCAGCAGAGGGAACCACTGACCCGCTGATCGGCCCCGCCGACGTCAAGGTCACCGAGGGAAAAAACACCATCGTCTACGCCTGGGGAAGCCTCGCGGACAACAACCTTGGGGTCGCCGTACAGGTAGTGGACTCCTCATCGCGTGGACACAAAGGCCACCACGAGTAAGCCATCCGTAGCTCCAGCAGACGTCCTGTTCTGTCGACCGGTGGGGTCACATCGACCGTGGCCCCACCGGCACGCGCACCGTGACATCCCGGAGAGCTGACCCCGTTCGACCATGGCGGAGTCCCCCGCCGGAGCGGCATAATGTGGTTCAACAAGGCCCATTGCCGCTCAAAGGAGCACCTGATGGAGGCTGCCGCATCGCATGATTGGGACGCCCATCTCGATCACGCATTTGCCGGCGGCGACGAACGCGTCCTCGCGGAGGCGTACCGACGGTTTAGTCCGCTGGTCTACACGCTGGCGCTGAGATCCCTGGGAGAGCGTGCCGCTGCCGACGACGTCACCCAGGAGGTTTTCATTAGGGCCTGGAAATCACGGACCACTTTTCGCCCCGAGGCGGCGCGGCTGCCGGCGTGGCTGATCGGGATTGCCCGCAACGCAGTCTCCGACGCTTTGTCCGCCCGCTCCCGCCAGCGCCATCTCGAACAAGCGGCCATTCTCCTGGCGGTTGCCCCCGTTTCCCGCCCAGATGCTGGGGACGTCGAAGAGGTCGCCGACCGCCTGACGTTGGACGAAGAACTGGAGCACTTAGGGGATCCACAGCAGACAATAATGCGGCTGGCGTTCTATGAAGATCTGACTCACGACCAGATTTCGTCCCGTCTTAACCTGCCGCTCGGGACCGTCAAAAGCCACATCCGGCGCAGCCTCACCCGCTTACGCACCCGCCTGGAGGTGGAGCATGGAACACCTTGACGCCGAACTTCTCAGTCTGCTGGCCCTTGGCGAGTCCCTCGGCACAGACACCGACGCCGACCACCTCGCCAGCTGCCCCGTGTGCAGCGAAACCCTCCGAGGCCTGCAACATGCGGTGCACATTGCCACCCTCGACACCGCAGGCATCGAACTCGAGAAACCCGGCAGCCAGAACTGGGCCGCCATCCATCAGGCCCTCGGCCTGTCGCCGACCCTCGCGACGGATCCCCTGACCCAGCCCAGCGCTGGGCCCCCTGTCCCACCGACGAAGCCAGCCAGGGCGCAAGCGCCCCTGAACCACGGCAGCGGCACAGAGTCGGCACCGACACTACTGCGGCCCAGCGCCAAAGACAGGCACGCCCGTCCCGGTCTCTGGATTACCGCGGTTGCCGCCGGAATCGTTCTCGGCACGGCCGCCGGATGGACCGCCGCCGGAGTTCTCGGACACAACGGCACTACTGCGCCCACCTCCACCCAGTCGGGTCCGACATCGACAGTCGTCGCCCAAACGTCCCTGACTCCACTGCCCGCGCACACCGGGAGCGGAGATGCCCTGGTGGAGCAACTCCCCGATGGAACCCGGCACCTGATCATCCGACTCTCCAACGACCACATCACCGGATTCCGAGGAGTGTGGGTCGGCTCTGCCGACCTATCCAAGATGGTCAGCCTGGGTGTCCTCGACAATGAATCCGGCACCTTCACCATCCCCGCCGGCGTCGACCTTGCCCAATACCCCATCGTCGACGTGTCCAACCAGCCCTACAACGGGAACCCGGCCCATTCCGCCGACAGCATCGCCCGGGGAACCCTCAACCCTCAAAACTGATCCTCGGATACCATGCGTGAACCCTGAGGTGGCGAGCGGCCCCAGGGTGTCCTGGACCTCTCAGCCTTGCCTAGTGGCTACCCGCACCTGCAGTTCAGTTATCCAGGCACGTCGGGCCGAGCAGCACCTTAAGGTCGCCAAACAGGGACGGACTTGGGTTCACGCGCAGGTGCACCGGCAGGCCCATGACCTCCACCCGGGTGTCACCTTGCAGGTGCAGCCGGACCTCGGAGTTTCCGCGGTGGGTGCGCAGGACGTCGCCAAGTTCAGTGACGACGGCCTCGGTGGCCTTGTGCGTGGCCATGGTGATCACCACCGGCCCGTTCTGGCTGTCGCTGAGGTCCGGCACGGACAGTTCCATGCAGTTCAAGGTGACGGCGCCGTCGTCGCGCCGTTGCAGGCGGCCCTTGACCACCACGATCAGGTCCTCCGCCAGCACCGAGGCGATGGGGCCGTAGACCTGCCCGAAGAACATGACCTCCATGGAACCGGCGAGGTCCTCGATTTCGGCGCGGGCGTAGGCGTTGCCGCTGGCCTTGGCGATCCGGCGGCTGAGCGAGGTGATCATGCCCGCGATGGTCACGATCGCGCCGTCCTGCGGGCCGTCTTCGGCGATGATCGAGGTGATCGACCGGTCCGCGTGCTGGCTCAGGAGCCCTTCGAGCCCCTGCAGCGGGTGGTCGGAGACATACAGGCCGAGCATGTCCCGTTCGAAGGCCAGTTTGTCCTTTTTCTCCCATTCGGGAAGATCGGGGATTTCCGTGCTGAGTGAGGCCTCCGGCTCCTGGTCCTCAAAACCGGCGAAGAGGTCGAACTGGCCGATCGCCTCGTTGCGCTTGAGGGTGATGACGGAGTCGATCGCTTCTTCGTGGATCATGGCCAGGGCGCGGCGATGGTGGCCCAGCGAGTCGAAGGCACCTGCTTTGATCAGGGATTCAATGGTGCGCTTGTTGCAGACCACCGCGGGGACCTTCATGAGGTAGTCCTTGAAGGACGTATACGCGCCTTCCTTCTCGCGCGCCGCCACCATGGCCTCGACGGCGTTCACACCGACGTTGCGGATGGCGCCCATGCCGAAGCGGATGTCGTTGCCGACCGGGGTGAAGTTGAGCGCCGACTCGTTGACGTCCGGCGGTAGCACGGTGATGCCCATGCGGCGGCATTCGTTGAGGTAGATCGCCGACTTGTCCTTGTCGTCGCCCACGGACGTGAGCAGGGCGGCCATGTACTCCGGCGCGTAGTGCGCCTTCAGGTACGCGGTCCAGTACGAAATGACGCCGTAGGCGGCCGAGTGCGCCTTGTTGAAGGCGTAGTCGGAGAACGGCAGCAGGATGTCCCAGAGGGTCTTGACCGCGGCCATGGAATAGCCGTTGTCCTGCATGCCCTGGGAGAAACCGGCGAACTGCTTGTCCAGCTCGGATTTCTTCTTCTTGCCCATGGCGCGGCGCAGGATGTCGGCTTGGCCGAGGGTGTAGCCGGCGAGCTTTTGCGCCACGGCCATGACCTGCTCCTGGTACACGATCAGGCCGTACGTGCCGCCGAGAATTTCGGAGAGCGGCTCCTCGAGCTCCGGGTGGATCGGAATGACTTCCTGGATCTTGTTCTTGCGCAACGCGTAGTCGGTGTGCGCGTTCGCGCCCATGGGACCGGGCCGGTAGAGGGCCAGCACCGCGGAGATGTCTTCGAAGTTGTCAGGCTTCATCAGTTTGAGCAGGGACCGCATGGGTCCGCCGTCGAGCTGGAAGACGCCCAGCGTGTCGCCTCGGGCCAGCAGTTCGTAGGACTCCGTGTCGTCCAACGCCAGGGTTTCGAGGTCGAGATCGATGCCCCGGTTCATCTTGATGTTTTCCAGGGCGTCGGAAATGATCGTCAGGTTCCGCAGGCCCAGGAAGTCCATCTTGATCAGGCCGAGGCCTTCAGACGTCGGATAGTCGAACTGGGTGATGACCTGGCCGTCCTGGAAGCGGCGCATGATCGGAATCACGTCGATGATGGGGTCCGAGGACATGATGACGCCGGCGGCGTGCACGCCCCATTGCCGCTTCAGTCCCTCAATGCCCAGTGCCGTCTCGAAAACCTTGGCGGCTTCGGGGTCGGTGCTGATCAGCTGGCGGAAGTCGCCGGCTTCGCTGTAACGCTTGGCCTCGGGGTTCTGAATGTCGGCCAGCGGAATGTCCTTGGCCATCACAGCCGGGGGCAGTGCCTTGGTCAGCTGCTCGCCCATGCTGAACGGGTAGCCCAGCACGCGCGAGGAGTCCTTGAGGGCCTGCTTGGTCTTGATGGTGCCGTAGGTGACGATCATCGCCACGCGTTCGTCGCCGTATTTCCGCGTGACGTAGTCGATCACTTCGGAACGGCGCCGGTCATCGAAGTCGACGTCGAAGTCAGGCATGGAAACGCGGTCAGGGTTCAGGAAGCGTTCGAAGATCAGGCCATGGTGCAGCGGATCGAGGTCGGTGATGCGCATGGCATACGCCACCATGGAACCGGCGCCGGAGCCACGTCCGGGACCCACGCGGATGCCGTTGTTCTTGGCCCAGTTGATGAAGTCAGCCACCACGAGGAAGTAGCCCGGGAAGCCCATGGAAGTGATGACTTCCAGCTCATAGTCGGCCTGCTTGCGGACCTTGTCCGGGATGCCCTGGGGATAGCGGTACTGCAGTCCCTTGTCGACTTCCTTGACCAGCCAGGACGTTTCGTCCTCGCCCTCGGGGCAGGGGAAGCGTGGCATGTAGTTGGCGCCGGTGTTGAACGACACTTCGCAGCGCTCGGCGATCAGAAGCGTGTTGTCGCACGCCTCCGGGTGGTCGCGGAAGAGCTCCCTCATTTCCTGCGGGGATTTCAGGTAGTAGCCGCTGCCGGAGAAGGCAAAGCGGGAACCGCCGTTGTCATAGGTCGGCTCCAGGAGCGTGGAACCGGACTGGATCGCCAGCAGGGCCTCGTGCGCCTTCGCGTCGTGCTCGTGCGTGTAGTGGAGGTCGTTCGTGGCCACGAGCGGCAGGTTCAGTTCCTTGGCCAGGCGCAGCAGATCGCCAGTGACCCGCCGCTCGATGTCCAGGCCGTGGTCCATGAGCTCGCAGAAGTAGTTCTCAGCGCCGAAGATGTCGCGGAACTCGGCCGCGGCCTCCACGGCTTCCCGGTACTGCCCCAGCCGGAGCCTCGTCTGGACTTCGCCGGACGGGCAGCCGGTGGTGGCGATCAGGCCTTCGGAGTACGTGTTCAGCAGTTCCCGGTCCAGCCGCGGCCACTTGCCGAAAACCGAGTCCAGGGAAGCGATCGAGGAGGCCCGGAAGAGGTTCCGCATGCCCACGTTGTTGTAGCTGAGCAGGGTCATGTGCGTGTACGAGCCGCCGCCGGAAATGTCGTCCTTGCGCTGGTGCTCCTCGCCCCACCGCACGCGGCTCTTGTCCGTGCGGGCGGTTCCGGGAGTCACATACGCCTCGACGCCGATAATCGGCCTGATGCCCTTGTCCGTTGCCCGCTTCCAGAAGTCGAAGGCGCCGAACAGGTAGCCGTGGTCCGTCGTGGCGAGGGCCGGCATGCCGAGCCGCTCGGTTTCGTCGAACAGTTCACCGAGCCGGGCGGCGCCGTCCAGCATCGAGTACTCGGTGTGGTTGTGGAGATGGACAAACGAGTCGTTGCTGGAAGTCACCGCACCATTCTAGTGCCGTGCCGCGGCAGCGGCGTGCAGCCGCGACGGCGGGGCTCAGGCCTGCCCGGATTCCAGGACCTCGAGGGCATACTTCAGATCCTGCGGGTACTCGCTGGTCACGGTGACCCGCTCCCCCGTCCGCGGGTGATCGAAGGACAGTGACCGGGCGTGCAGCCATTGCCGGGTCAGCCCCAGGGTGGCGGCCAGCCGCGGGTCCGCGCCGTAGGTGAGGTCACCGGCGCAGGGGTGGCGCAGCGCGGAGAAGTGCACGCGGATCTGATGGGTGCGGCCCGTTTCGAGGTGCACCTCCACGAGCGAGGCCTTCCCGAAGGCTTCCAGGACCTCGTAGTGGGTAACGGAGTCACGGCCGTCCTCAATCACGGCGAACCGCCAGTCGTGGCCCGGGTGGCGGCCGATGGGGGCGTCAATGGTGCCCGCCAGCGGGTCCGGCAGGCCCTGGACGACGGCGTGGTATACCTTGTCCACGGTTCGTTCTTTGAAGGCCCGTTTGAGGACGGTGTACGCGTTTTCGGTCTTGGCCACCACCATGACGCCGGAGGTGCCGACGTCGAGCCGGTGGACGATCCCGGCGCGTTCGGGGGCGCCCGACGTCGAAATCCGGTAGCCGAGACCGGCGAGGCCTCCCACCACCGTGGGACCGACCCAACCGGGCGACGGGTGGGCTGCCACGCCGACCGGTTTGTCAATGACAACGAACTCGTCATCGTCCAGCAGGATCTTTAGGCCGTCCACTACTTCCTCCACGATTTCCAGGGGGTCCCGGCGGTCCGGCACCACGACGTCGAGCACGGTGCCGGCGGTGAGCTTGAGGGATTTCCCGACCCTCTTGGCGTTGCTGCTGACATGGCCTTCGGCGATGAGGACAGCAGCTTGGGAGCGGGAGATGTCCATCATTTTGGACAGGCCGGCGTCCACCCGGGCGCCTGCGAGGTCCTCCGGGACGGTGAATTGCCGGTGCCCTGCAGGTGCAGAACCGGACTCCCCGGCCGGGTCCTCGGGGTTAGACATCTCGGGGTCAGACATCCTTGGCCACCGCTTCCTTCGTGTGGCGCGAACCGTCCAGCGAGATCCCGCGCAGCGTGAGCAGGCAGATGATCACGACGGCGGAAACGACGGCGGAGTCGGCGATGTTGAAGATCGCGAAGTTCGGCAGCTGGATGAAGTCCACCACATGGCCCATCGCGAAAGACGGCTCGCGGAAAAGCCGGTCCGTCAGGTTGCCGAGTGCACCGCCGAGCAGCAGCCCGAGCGCCAGCGCCCACCACAGCGAGCCAAGCTTGCGAAGCTGCATCAGGATCGCGACGGACACCGCCGCCATGATGATCGTGAACACCCAGGTGACGTTTTCGCCGATCGAGAACGCCGCCCCGGAGTTGCGGATGTAGAACCAGTGCAGCAGCGGCGGAAACACGGGGATCCGCTCGCCCTCTGTCATGGTGGTGGTGACCCAGAGCTTGGTCAGCTGGTCAAACACGTACGCGAACACCGCGAAGGAAGCGAACAGGACAAACAGCTTCGCCCGGCGCCGCCGGGTAGGCACGGGCTGTACGGCCGCGGCAGGCTGTGTGGCGTCTGGTGATGGTGCGTCAGTCATAGGGCTTTCGTTCGGGAGCCAGTACGGAGACCGGGGTGTGGTGCCCGGCACGCCGGCACCGGAACCGGTGGCGGCACCGTGCGGGAATGAACCGTGCAGGAATGAAACAGTGCGGGAAAAAGGAAAAGCCGGCGGCCGAGGAGTCCCCAGCCACCGACTTTCAGAATACTTGGCTTTTTGCCTTAGTTGGCTTCGCCAACCTCAGCGGCGGCAACAGAGCCGCGGGCATCGAGGTCACGCAGCTGGCCTTCGATGTAGGCCTTCAGGCGTGAGCGGTAGTCACGCTCGAAGCCGCGCAGCTGCTCGACCTTGCGTTCCAGCACGGAGCGCTGCTGCTCGAGGGCACCAAGGATCTTGCGGGACTTTTCCTGAGCATCGTTGACGAGGCTGCTGGCCTCGATCTGTGCTTCAGCGATGATCTTATCCCGCTGCTGCTCGCCGTCGGCGATGTGCTTGTCGTGCATCTGCTGTGCCATGGCGAGCAGGCCGGCGGCCGACTCGGAAGCCGGGGTGACCGCGGTGCGGGCCGGTTCGACTGCCTGGGCTGCCTGGGCGGCCTTGGCGGCCTGCTCGGCTTCCTTCTTCTTGGCGGCTTCAGCGGCCGCCTTTGCCTTGGCCTCAGCCTCAGCCTTGGCGGCGTCTTCCTTTTCGGCCTTGACGGGCGCCGGGACCTTTTCCACCACGGGGGCGGCGGCTGCGGAGCTGGCAGGCGTGCCGGCGCCGAGTTCGGCGAGCTTCTTGCGGAGCTCGTCGTTCTCCTGGTTCAGGCGCCGGAGTTCGACGACGATCTCGTCCAGGAAGTCATCTACCTCGTCCTGGTCGTAGCCTTCGCGGAACTTGGTCGGCTGAAAGCGCTTGTTGACAACGTCTTCTGGCGTCAAAGCCATCTGGTCACCTCGTTGGTCTAGTTAGTCAGTAGGCCTTCCGGCCGTCAAAACTACGGTACCTAAATATGGTCTGGTTCCTCTAATTCAACACCGCAGTGTCAAACCGGAGTTTCTAGCAGTTCGGGCCTTGGCCCGGGTCAGTCGCCTGCGTGGCCGCGGCGGCTGCTGATGCTGCGGTCGGCCGGGCCTACACCAGGCTCTTCACGATCCCCATCGCCAGGCTCACGACAACGAACAGCAGCAGGAACCCGATGTCGAGCGAAACGCCGCCCAGCCGGAGTGGCGGGATGAGCCGGCGAAGGAGCCCGAGGGGCTTGTCCGTGACCGAATACACGGCATGGGCAGCGACGAGCGCCACACCGCGCGGCCGCCAGTTCCGGGCAAACATCTGTACCCAGTCGTAAACCAGGCGGATGATCAGGGCCACGAAGAAAAGCAACAGTGCGATATAGACGAGCCCGAAAACAATTCCCATGAGCTAACTCATATCTCCATGTTCATTCCGGATACCGCAGTGTCCTAAGGAAAGTACCGCTTCTATTTCAACACGAATAATTCCGCACGGATGCCAGGCGGGTGTCCCCGCCTGGCATCCGTGCGGAATTATCGTCTCTAGCTTTGGTTGAAGAAACTGGCCTGCGTCTCGCTGACCTTCTTGTCATCGCCAATGACTTCGATGTACGACGGCGAGAGCAGGAAGACCTTGTTCGTCACCCGTTCGATGCTGCCGCGCAGACCGAAAACAAGGCCGGCGGAGAAGTCCACGAGGCGCTTGGCATCGGCCTCGCCCATGTCGGTGACATTCATGATGACGGGGATGCCGTCGCGGAAGCTTTCGCCGATGAGCTTGGCGTCGTTGTAAGACCGCGGATGGATCGTGGTGATCTGCCGGAGGCCGGTGGTCTCTTCGCGGCTCGATGCCGCACGCTTGATGGGTGTCACAGGTGCGCGATATTCCTCTTCAGCGGCGTAGGGCTCTTCCCGGGGGACCTCGCGGACGGGCGCGGGCGCACGTCGTTCCTCGCGGTCCTGCTCCATGGATTCGTCCTCATCCTTGTGCGGTGTGGGGTGCTCAGACTCGTAGTGTTCTTCGCCGTCGGCGAGCCCAAGATAGATCATTGTCTTGCGCAGAGCGCCAGCCATGCTCGACTCCTAATCTTGTCCGTAAGCGGGCCGCTTAATGACTAGACAGCCTTGGAATCCCCGCCGATACCTTCCAATACGTCGAACTTACCGCAGGCCCGGACGCGGACCGAGAATATCGGAGCCAATGCGCAGGTGTGTCGCCCCGAACCGGATCGCCTGCTCGAGGTCCTGGCTCATGCCGGCGGAAATTCCCGCGGCTTCCGGAAATTGTTCTCTCAGCCTCCCGGAAATGCCGGCCAGTTTCTCGAAGGCGGCGGCCGGGTCCGCACCGAGCGGGGCCACGGCCATGACGCCCGCGAGCCGGAGTCCAGCGGCTCCGGCCAGTTGTTCGGCCAGTGCGGGAACGTCGTCGGGGGCTGCGCCGCCGCGGTGCACGCCGGCGTCGTCCTCAAGACTGACCTGGATGAAGCAATCCAGGGGCGGCCGCCCTGTGCGATCGCTTTCGACCGCCATCGCCTTGGCCAGGGCCGTGGCGAGGCCGGCCCGGTCCACGGAGTGCACGGCCCCGGCGTATCTAACCACGGACTTGGCCTTGTTGCTTTGCAGCTGGCCGATGAAATGCCAGTTCAGGCTGAGGTCTTCCAGTTGCGCTGCCTTCCCGGCGGCTTCCTGGTCCCGGTTTTCCCCGACGTCGGTGACCCCCAGCGACGCCAGCCGCCGGACGTCCTGCGCCGGGTGGAACTTGGTGACGACAATCAGACGGGGCGGCGTCGACTGCCGGCCCGCGGCCGCAACAGCGGCGTCGATCCTGCGGCGGACGGCAGAGAGGTTTGCCTCAAGCTGAACCAGCCGGGGACCTTCCAGCGCATCCTCACGGTTCTCCCCCGATATTTCCCCCGGAGGACCAGCCAGCCCTGTGGGACGGCCCTCAACCGGCTCAGTCATGGCCCTGTGCTCTCTTTCCGTGTGTCGTGTCCGTCCACACCAGCCCGGCGAAGCGGCCGGTGCGGGGGTCTCGGCGGTAGGAAAACAGGTTCCCGTCCTCGAGGGTGCAGCCCCCGGAGTATTCCACCGCGACATCCGCCGCCTCCAGCTGGCTCCGGACGCCTGCCGGCAGGTCCAAGCCCGGCGTGCCGGTGGAGGTGGTGCACCACGTGGCGGGGACGGCCGCGGCAACGTCGGAGCGCAGACCGTCGGGGACCTCGTAGCAGCGGCCGCAGACGGACGGGCCGATCCAGGCGCTGATATTGTCCGCGCCGAGCTCACGCAGGCGTGCGACGGCGGCCGGCACCACTCCGGCGGCCACACCGGGGCGCCCGGCGTGGACTACCCCGAGGACGGGGGCGCCGGCCGGACCGTCGCCGACCAGTATCACCGGCACGCAGTCCGCCACCATGACCGCCAGCGGCTCGGTCAGGGAGACCATCGCGTCGGCGGTGGGGGCGGCCGGTTTGTCCGCTGCGGTGTCCGATCTGCTGTCCGCTGCCGCGGGGCGGGCATCGCCCGCCGCGGTGCCGCCGCTGATGGTGGCGACGTCGGCGCCGTGGACCTGGTTCATGTACCGGAAGACGCGCCCGCCGAGTCCCGCGGCCGCTTCGAGCTCCTTGCGCCGGCGGCGGACCGCGCGGGGGTCGTCACCAACGTGAAGTGCCAGGTTCCCGGCTCTGGCGTCGGTGAAGGCCACCCAGACCCCGGGCCGGACTTCAGCCTGCCAGGAAAACAATCACACCACCGCCGTCAACGTGTCCGGAATTCTTGCGTTCATACGTTCCACCGTAACCCGGCGAAAAGCAGCATGGCACCGCCGGACGGCAGTGCCATGCTGAAGCCGAACGACTTACTTGAGGAAGTCGGGGACATCCAGGTCATCGGAGTGGCGGCCGGACAGGTCCGGCTCCACGACGGCCGGGAGGTCGACGTCGAAGCCTGAGTCGGCCGGTACCGCGGAGGGACGCTGCTGGCCCCAGCCGCCGTAGCCGGAAGCGCCGACGGTGGCGTGCAGCGGCTGGACCTGGGCGGAGGCGGGTGCCTGCGCCGGAGCCGGAGCCGGGGACGTGGGTCGCTGCGGCGCGGCCGGCAGGGACTGGTCCATGGACGGCGAGGTGGCCTTGACGTCGTCGAAGCCGGCGGCGATGACGGTGACGCGTGCCTCGTCGCCGAGGGCGTCATCGATCACGGCGCCGAAGATGATGTTGGCCTCGGGGTGGGCGACTTCCTGGACCAGGCGGGCTGCTTCGTTGATTTCGAAGAGGCCGAGGTCCGAGCCGCCCTGGATGGACAGCAGGACGCCGTGCGCACCGTCGATCGATGCTTCGAGCAGCGGGGAGGCGATGGCGAGCTCCGCGGCCTTGACGGCCCGGTCTTCGCCGCGGGCCGAACCGATGCCCATGAGCGCGGAACCGGCGCCCTGCATGACGGACTTGACGTCGGCGAAGTCGAGGTTGATCAGGCCCGGGGTGGTGATGAGGTCGGTGATGCCCTGGACACCGGAGAGCAGGACCTGGTCGGCGGAGCGGAACGCGTCCAGGACGGAGACGTTGCGGTCGCTGATGGACAGCAGACGGTCGTTCGGGATCACGATCAGGGTGTCGACTTCGTCGCGCAGGGCGTCGATCCCGGCTTCCGCGGAGCCGGCCCGGCGGCGGCCTTCGAAGGTGAAGGGACGCGTCACGACGCCGATGGTCAGGGCGCCCAGGGAACGGGCGATCCGGGCTACGACGGGCGCGCCGCCGGTGCCGGTGCCGCCGCCCTCGCCGGCGGTGACGAAGACCATGTCTGCGCCCCGGATGACCTCTTCGATCTCATCGGCGTGGTCCTCCGCGGCCTGCCGGCCCACCTCAGGGTTCGCGCCAGCACCGAGTCCACGGGTCAGTTCACGCCCGACGTCGAGTTTGACGTCGGCATCGCTCATCAACAATGCCTGGGCATCGGTGTTGATGGCGATGAATTCGACGCCGCGAAGACCGACCTCGATCATGCGGTTGACTGCGTTCACGCCACCGCCGCCGATGCCGACGACCTTGATGACGGCCAAGTAATTCTGCGGAGCTGCCACGTTACGTGTCCCTTGTTCGTGTACTAATGCGAAAACTGATCGAGCGGTGCTTGAAGCTTTGAACCTTAACCTTCGAGTTGAAGGTTATAGTTATGTCAAGTAACTCATGTCTGTGACGGTATTTCCTATGCCGGGGACATTCAATAACCGGGGCCGCGTGTCGCGGTAATACCGGGCAAATAGCCCCTGTATGTAGTCCTGCCGGGTGGAAGCGATGGCTGGCTATCGCGTGACAGGGTGCCGGGGGACGCTGACATCGTAGACCTTCACGGGGTTCGCCGGGTCTGCCGGGACCTTCAGGAGGGCTGCAAGGACCCGTGCCTTCAGCTCCTTCTCCCCCGCGTTGCCCCAGACAATCGTCTGCCCGTCGACGAGTCTGAGCTCGACCGCGTCGGCGGAGGGGGCGGAGGCGTTGGAGAGCCGTGCGAGCACATCCGCCGGCAGCGCTCCCAGCACCGCGGTGATGGCCTGGAACAGATCCTTGGGCAGGGTGCCGCTGCCGCCGTCGATCACCGGGAGCGAGACCGAGGTTGGATCCTTGGTGGTGCTGAGCTGGACGCCGTCCACGTCCACCAGCTGGAAGGTGTCGCCCTGCTTGACCAGGGCCACCGGAATGCGTTCGGTGACGTGCACCTGCAGGGTGGAGGGCGGCAAGGCCTTCACACTGACGTCCTTGATCTGGACCAGCGGCTTCAGGAGTGCGACGACGTCATCCTCGCTGATCTGCGGCAGCGGCTTGCCCTGGAGCGGCGCCAGGGCAGTCTGGACCTGATCCGCGCCCAACAGCCTGGTGCCCTCGACGGTGACCGTCCGCAGGGCAAGCACGGGCGAATAGATGGCGGCCGCGACGATCCCGGCGATGAGCACGGCGATGATGCCAATGGTGCTGAGCAGGATGCGTTTGCGCCGTTTGCCCTTGGGTTCCGGGAAGGACAGCACCTTGCCTGCGCCGATGTCCGGCATGCCCTGCGGGCTCTGGGGGGACTGTGGGTTCTGAGGATTCCGGGAATTCTGGGGGGTCTGCGGCTTCGGTGCGTATCCGCCCGCCGTGTCGCCGGCGCTCTTGGACGCCGAAATGACGTCCGTGCCGGCCCCGCCGGACGGCGGCCGGGAACCGGATCCGGAGGCATTCGGCCCGGAGGCATTGGTCCCGCCCCGGTAGGTGGGGCGCCGCGTGCTAGCCACCGGCGGCCTCGACCGTCAGGGCATCGACGATCTGCGGCCCGTAGGCCGTGACGTCGCCCGCGCCGGCCGTGAGCACGATGTCTCCCGGCGCGGCGGCCGCCAGCACCGCCTGCACCGCTTCCGCGCCGGGACCGACGAGGCTGCCGCCGGAGCCCAGGTGTTCGGCGATCAGCCCGCTGGTGACGCCGGGAATGGGATCTTCCCGGGCCGGGTAGATGTCCAGGACCAAGGCCGTGTCCGCCGTGTTGAGCGCCTCGGCGAATTCGCGGGCGAATTCGCGGGTCCGGGAAAACAAGTGGGGCTGGAAGAGCACGTGGACTTTGTGCCGCCCGGCCACGGAGCGTGCGGCGGACAAGGCGGCGCGGACTTCCGTCGGGTGATGGGCGTAGTCGTCGTAGACGCGGATGCCGCGCCCCTCCCCTTTGAACTCGAAGCGGCGCGAGGCGCCGGAAAAGTGCGCGAGTGCCCCGGCAGCGGTTTCCGGTGCGACGCCGAGTTCGATCGCCACGGCGAACGCTGCGGCGGCGTTGAGCGCGTTGTGCCGGCCCGGAACTTGGAGTTCGACGTCGAAGGTGCCCGCCGACGTCGTAATTCCGATCCGGCCCGGTCCGGTGTCGTGCAGCCGGACAGCGGCGTCCGCCCCCGTCCCGTACAGGACCACACGGGTGTTGCCGCGGGCCGCAGTGCGTTCGGCGAGGGCCCTGGCGCCGGGATCGTCCGCGCAGGCCACCAGCACGCCGTCAGCGGGGAGCAGGGCCGTGAAGCTGTCGAAGGAGGCATAGACGGCGTCCGCGGTGCCGTAGAAGTCCAGGTGGTCCGGCTCGACGTTGGTCACCACGGCGATCGCCGGGCGGTAGTTCAGGAAGGAGCCGTCCGACTCGTCCGCCTCGGCCACGAAGATCCCGGAGTCGCCGTTTGCCGCGTTGACGCCGAGGGCCGGAACGTTCGCGCCAATGGCGAAGGACGGGTCGAGTCCCGCACCCTGCAGCAGCACGGTGATCATGGAGGTCGTGGTGGACTTTCCGTGGGTTCCGGCGACCGCAACCACGGTGTCGTCCGCCATGGTGGCGGCCAGGGCCTCGGAGCGGTGCAGCACGGGGAGCCCGGCGGCTCGGGCGGCGACGAGTTCGGGGTTGTCGGGCCGGATCGCGGAGCCGGCCACCACTGTCTGGGCGTCGCCAAGGTTGCCGGGCGCGTAGCCGACGGCGATCCGGGCACCGGCGGCTGCGAGGTCGGTCATGACCGGGAGCGCCTTCGCGTCGGAGCCGCTCACCGGGATTCGGCGGGCCACCATGATGCGGGCGACGGCGGACATGCCGACGCCGCCGATGCCGATGAAGTGCACGCGGCCGAGCGATGCCAGGGAAGGCGTGCCGTGTTGGGGCTGGGTCATAGCTTTACCGCTTCCTGCTGTGCTGGTTCATGCCGTGCTGGTTCTTGCTGTGCTGGTTCGACGTCGCGACCTCGAGGACGAGATCGGCCATGCGCCGGTCCGCATCCCGGATGCCGAGGCTTTCGGAGCTGGCGGCCATCCCGGCCAGCCTGTCCTTGTCCAGCAGCAGGGGGATGATGTTGTCGCGGATCCAGTCAGCGGAGAATGCTTTGTCGTCCACGATCAAGGCGCCTCCGGCGGCGACGAGGCCCGCGGCGTTCAGTGCCTGCTCGCCGTTGCCGATGGGCAAGGGGACGAAGACGGCGGGAACTCCCACGGCGGCGACCTCGCTTACCGTGGCGGCGCCGGCCCGGGCCAGCAGCAGGTCCGCCGCCGCGTACACGGTTTCCATGCCGTCCACGTATTCGACCTGCCGGTAGCCGGTGGCCTCGAGCGGTTTGCCGTCGGCGTCGTGCACGGACTTGCCGCGGCCGGTGATGTGCAGGGTCTGCACGCCGGCCTCGGCGAGGGCCCCGACCGCCGCGGCGAGGGACCGGTTGATGCTCTGGGCGCCCGAGGAGCCGCCCGTGACGATCAGCGTCGGTTTGTCCGGGTCCAGTCCGAGCGCCTGCCGCGCCCCGGCCCGCGCAGCAGCGCGGTCCAGGCCCGAGATCTCCGGACGCATCGGCATGCCCACGTGGCGGGCGCGGCCCAGTTTGGTCGCGGCGAAGGCAACCGCCACGTGGCCTCCAAGGCGGGCGCCGACCCGGTTCGCCAGGCCGGGGCGGGTGTTCGCCTCATGGACCACGATCGGGATCTTCCGGCGCCGGGCCGCGAGGTACATCGGCGTGCACACGTAGCCGCCGACGCCTACTAGGACGTCGGCCCCCGCCTCGTCCAGGATGGTGCCCGCCTGCTTCACGGCGCCGGCCATCCGGCCGGGAAGCCGGAGCAGGTCCACGGAGGGCCTGCGCGGGAGCGGGACCCGGCTGATCGTGACCAGATCCAGCCCGGCTGCCGGGACCAGCCGTGCTTCCATCCCGCCGGGGGTGCCGACGGCCAGGAGCTGCACCCCCGGCCGGGACTGGCGGAGGGCGCCGGCGATGGCCAGCAGCGGGCTGATGTGACCGGCGGTTCCGCCGCCGGCAAGGACCACGGACAAAGGCGACTCGGTGTTCATGAAGGGCTGTTACGCTTTCGTGCGGTTCTTGGGGGCGGGTGTCTTGGGGGCCGGGTTCTTGGGAGAAGGGTTCCGGGGTGCACTCCGCGCCGGGCTCCTGGTGCTGTTCGGCTTGGCGTTCGCGGGTGATTTTCCGGCGGCCTTCGCGGCCGGACGCGCGGCGCCCTGGCTGGATGCCTTGGTGGCCGCCCGGGCAGCGCGGGCGCGCCGCACCGAATTTGCGAAGGCGGCCGGGCCGAACCTGAGCATCTTCTTGGGCTGCATGCCCGGGTCCATCTGGGCCCGGGCCAGGGACAGGACGACGCCGATGGCGCACAGCGACATCAGCAGGGCCGAGCCGCCGTAGGAGATGAACGGCAACGGGACGCCGATCACCGGCGCCAGCCCCGTGACCACGGCCATGTTGACGCTCGCCTGGCCGAGGAGCCAGACCATGATCGCGCCGGCCAGGACGCGGTGGAAAATATCGTGCTGTGCGACGACCACGCGGTAGATGGCGGTGCCGAGGATGGCGAAGAGGACCAGGACGACGAGTGTCCCGACCAGTCCGAGTTCCTCGCCGATGATCGCGAAGATGAAGTCGTTGTGGGCTTCTGGAATCCAGCTGTACTTCTGCCGGCTCTGGCCGAGTCCGACGCCGAACCAGCCGCCGGAGGCAAGCCCGTACAGTCCGTTGGTCGACTGGTAGTTCAAGTCCGAGCCGTCGGCGCAGGTCTGGCCGGTCCATGACAGGATGCGGCACATGCGGTTCGGGTTGGTGACGGCAAGGATCGTCGTGAAAACGGCCAGCGCCGCACCGGCAATCGCGAAGAGGTAGAGCCGGACGCCGGCGAAGAACAGCGCGGCCGCCACGATGATCATCACGATCATCGCCGTGCCGAGGTCGTTTCCGGCGAGGATGAGCCCCAGGACTACCGCAGCCCCCGGAACCGCGACGGGAATGAGCGCATGGCGCCACTCGTGGAGGAGCTTGGCTTTGCGGTCCAGCACCGTGGCCATCCAGAGCGCCAGCGCGAGTTTGGCTGCTTCGGAGGGCTGGAAGGTGAACGGGCCGACGTCGATCCAGTTCTGGTTGCCCAGGGCGCTGCGGCCTACCAGGAGGACCAGGCCCAGCAGGGCAACGGCCAGGAACATGGCCGGCCACGCGAAGCGCCTGAGCCAGACGACGTTGACGCGCGAGAGGACAAACATCGCAAAGACGCCGAACGCGGCGAATCCGCCCTGCTTGAGCGCGGCGGAGTAGGGTGACTCCCCCGCCGCGATGGCTTCGACGCTGGAGGCGGAGAGGACCATCATGATGCCGATCGCCGTCAGGGCCAGGGTGGAGCCGAGGATCAGGTAGTACGTGGATCCGTTGCGGGACTTGCCGTTGCCTTCCAGCGCAGACCAGAATCGGCGGTACCAGGCCCGCACCCTCGCTGCGGGAGTGACGGCGTGCACCGGGAGGGCGCCGGTGCCGGCGAACTTGCCGCTGGTGGCCCCGCCCGCGGCGGGCCGGGCCGCCGTCGTACGTGTGGGCGTGCTGACCATTGTTACTCCTCGCTGGTCTGAGCCTGCCCTTCCACGAGCTCGCGGACAGCTTCGATGAAGGCATCGCCACGGTGAGCATAGGAAGAGAACTGATCCATGGAGGCAGCCGCCGGGGCCAGCAGCACAGTGTCACCGGAGGCGGCCAGCTGCGCCGCCGAGGCAACGGCCTGGGCCATCACAGTCTCGCTGAAAATCGGCGAAGGGCCTGCGGCGGCTTTGGCCGTTCCGGCAGTCTGCACGTCTTCAGTCTCACCCTTCGTCGGCCCGATCACGGGGACATCCGGCGCGTGTCGCTTCAGGGCGGACTGCAGATCGCTGGAGTCCGCACCGATCAGGACCACGGCTTTGAGCCGGTTGGCGTGCTCCTGGATCAGGGAGTCGTAGTTCACGCCCTTGGAAAGGCCTCCCGCGATCCACACCACGTTGTGGAATGCGGACAGCGACGCGGCGGCGGCGTGCGGGTTGGTGGCCTTGGAGTCATTGATCCAGAGCACACCCTCGTGGCGGGCCACGAGCTGGATCCGGTGGTCTCCGGGGAGGTAGTTCAGCAGGCCCTTGCGGACCGCCTGCGGTTCCACCCCGTAGGCGCGAACCAGGGCTGCCGCCGCCAGCGCGTTGGCCACCATGTGGCGCGGAGCCACCGGGCCGAGGTCGGCGGTGGAGGCAAGTTCGGCTGCGCTGTCCTTGCGTTCGGCGATGAACGCGCGGTCCACCAGGAGCCCCTCGACGACGCCGAGCATGCTGACGGCCGGCGTCAGCGTGGTGAAGCCCACGGCCCGGCAGCCCTCCACAACATCGGCGTCCTCGACCATGCGTTCGGTCTCGATCTGCTCGGCGTTGTAGATGCAGGCCTTCTGCGTGTTCTCGTAGACCTTGGCTTTGTCCGCCAGGTAGGAGGCGTAGGAACCGTGCCAGTCCACGTGGTCTTCGGCGACGTTGAGGCACACGCTGGCCACCGGCGACACGGAGTGGCTCCAGTGCAGCTGGAAGCTGGAGAGTTCGACAGCAAAGACGTCGTAGTCCACGGGGTCGCGGAGCGCGTCCAGGATGGGGGTCCCGACGTTGCCGACGGCGATCGCCTTGAGCCCGGCAGCCTGGAGCATGGACTCGGTCAGGCCGACCGTCGTCGTCTTGCCGTTGGTGCCGGTGATGGTCAGCCAGTCGGCCGTCTTGCGGCCCTTGCGTTCGCGGAGCCGCCAGGCGAGTTCGACGTCGCCCCACACCGGGATGTGGGCGCGCGCCGCGGCGGCGAGCAAGGCCTGGTCCGGGCGCCAGCCTGGCGAGGTGACCACCAGGTCCGGCTTCTGCCCGTCGATCTTCGGAACGGACTCCACTGCCTCCTCGCCCAGCAGGACGTCGGCCGCGCCAACAATCCGCAGGGTGTCAGCCTGTGCCAGCGCCTTGGGGCTCGTGGCGGCGTCAACCACCACCACCCGGGCGCCGAGCTCGATCAGGGTGTCGGCGGCCGCGAAGCCGGAGACGCCGATCCCGGTGACCACGACGCGCAGGCCGGCCCAGTCGGAGTCCCAGGTGGTGAGCTCCTGCAGCCGGGGTGAAGTGGTGAGCGGGACGGGGATAGGACTGGTCACAGGAGCACCACCCATTCAGCGTAGAAGATGCCAAGGCCGGCGGCGACGAACAGGCCGCACAGGATCCAGAACCGGACCACCACGGTGACTTCGGCCCAGCCCTTGAGTTCGAAGTGGTGCTGCAGCGGCGCCATCTTGAAGAAGCGTTTGCCCTTGGTGAGTTTGAAGTAGCCCACCTGGATGATGACCGAGAGGGTGATGAGGACGAAGAGCCCGCCGATGAAGGCCAGCAGCAGCTCGGTCCGGGACAGGATGGCGAAGGCTGCGACGGCGCCGCCGATGGCCAGGGATCCGGTGTCGCCCATGAAGATCTTCGCCGGGGAGGTGTTCCACCAGAGGAATCCGACCATTGCCGCGCTGAGGATGGCTGCCAGCAGGGCCAGGTCCATGGGGTCGCGGACCGAGTAGCAGCCGCCGCCGGCCTGCCGCGGGGAGCCGCAGGCCTGGTTGCTCTGCCAGATGCCCATGAGCGTGTATGCCCCGAACACCATCACCGAGGCGCCGGCGGCCAGGCCGTCGAGGCCGTCGGTGAGGTTCACGCCGTTGGTCGCAGCGGTGACGATCAGGTTGGACCACAGGACAAAGAGGATGGCGCCGAGCACGGTTCCGGCGAAGGCCAGGTTGAGCCACGGGATGTCGCGCACCAGCGAGATCTGGGTGGAAGCCGGCGTCAGGCCGGCGGCATTCGGGAAGTTCAGCGCCAGGATGGCAAAAATAATGCCGACCGCCGCCTGGAGGATCAGCTTGGCCTTGGCATTCAGCCCGAGGCTGCGCTGCTTGGTGATCTTGATGAAGTCATCCAGGAACCCGACCAGGCCCATGCCCACCATGAGGAACAGCAGCAGCAGCCCGGAAGCGCTCGGCCCCGGGGAGTGCGGGTTCATCATCCACATGACCAGGTGCGTCAGCCCGTAGCTGACGAGGACCGCCAGGACCACGACGGCGCCGCCCATGGTGGGCGTGCCGCGCTTGGTGTGGTGCGAGGTGGGTCCGTCGTCCCGGATGAATTGCCCGTAGCCCTTGCGGACCAGGAACCGGATAAACAGCGGGGTGCCCGCGAACGCGAGGAGCAGCGCCATTCCAGCGCCCATCAGCAGTGCAATCACAGCTGTGCCCTCCCTTCGGTGGCGGTTGCGGCAGGTCCCTCAGCAGGTCGCTCGGGAGAGGTCTTGGGGGCTTGTGGAGGTAATGCTATCCGATCCCCCAGGTGGCGCAGCCCGATGCCGTTCGAGGACTTGAACAGGACCAGGTCACCCGGTTGGAGCTCGGCCTGGAGAAGGTCGTAGGCCTCGTCCACTGTCTCGGCGAAAACGCATTCATCGCCCCAGGAGCCTTCGTTGACGGCAGAGACATAGAGCGAGCGGGCCTCCCGGCCCACCACCACGAGACGGGAGATGTTGAGCCGCACCACCTGGGTGCCGACCGTCATGTGCTCGCGGATGGAGTCCGGGCCAAGCTCCAGCATGGCGCCGAGGACCGCCCAGGTGCGGCGGCCGCGGCCCAGTTCGGCCAGCGTCCGCAGCGCCGCGCGCATGGACTCCGGGTTCGCGTTGTAGGCGTCGTTGATGACGGTCACGCCGTCGGGGCGCTCCGTGCGTTCCATCCGCCACCGGCTGGCGGCGGTCTGGGCGCTGAGTGAGGCGGCGATCTGCGCGCCGGGAATGCCGGCGGCGTGCGCCGCGGCCGCGGCCGCGAGGAGGTTGGCGATGTGATGGGCACCAATCAGCTTGGCGCTGACGTGGTACCGGGTGATCCCCTGCCCTGTTGTGCCCTGCTGTGCTGGTTCCTGCTCTGCTGTTCCTTGCGGGGCGCTGTCGCCGGGCAGGTAGAGCTCAAACTCTGGGTGACCTTCGGCATTGAGTTCGATGGCCTCGGCCCTGACCACATCGGATGGGGCCACGTCCGGCTGGCTGCCGTTGTCCTGGCCTATGTCGGCCGGGCGGGAAGTGTAGCCGAGCACACGGGCCCGGGTCCGGGCGGCCATCGCGGCGACGCGGGCGTCGTCGAGGTTCAGCACGGCTGTGCCTTCGGCAGGGAGCGCCTCCACGAGTTCGCCCTTGGCGACGGCAATGTTGTCGATGCCGCCGAATTCTCCGGCGTGCGCGGAGCCGACGCCGAGGACCACACCGATCTCCGGCCGGACCATGTCCGCGAGGTACCGGATGTGGCCGATGCCCGTGGCGCCCATCTCGATGACGAGGTAGCGGGTGCCGAAATCGGCCTTGAAAACGGTCAGGGGCACGCCCACTTCGCCGTTGTAGGACCCCTGCGGCGCAACGGTGGCGCCGTCGGCATCCGACGCGGCGAAGATGCCGGCCAGCAGGTCCTTCGTGGTGGTCTTGCCGGCCGATCCCGTGATGCCAATCACGGTGAACGCGGCGCCGGCGGCCGCGCGGTGGGCGCGGATCCGGCGGACCGATTCAGCGGCCAGGGCGCCCATCGCAAGGACAGCGTCCTCGACGACGACTGCCGGGTACATTGCCCCGGCGGCGTCGGCGACCTCGCGCTCCACGAGCGCAAGGACGGCGCCCCTGTCAAAGGCGGCGCCGACAAAGTCGTGCCCGTCGGCGCTCTCCCCGGGCTTGGCCACATAGAGGGAACCCGCCGTGGCCTCGCGGGAGTCGGTCACCACGGAGACGGGGGTAAGGCCCGGTTCCGCGGCCAGCCGGCCGTTGGTTATGTCGGCGATTTCCGCCGCTGTAAGTGCAATCATCTCGGTTTAGGACTCTATCCGGTGGTCTTCAAGAACGGTGAATCCCCGTGCTGTCAAGGCGTTCCGGAGCTCCACCCGGTCATCCAGGGCCAGGTTGACGCCCTTGACCTCTTGCCAGACCTCGTGGCCCCGGCCGGCGACGAGGATGGTGTCGCCGGCTCCGGCGAGCTCCACGGCCTTCAGGATGGCGGCGTCGCGCGGGAAAACCTCCAGGACGGTGCAGTCCAGGCCTTCGCTGTCCTTGGCCGCCAGGGCGCCGGCGAGGACGTCCTGGCGGATGGCCGCCGCGTCCTCGTCGTGGGGGTCGTCGTCGCTGACAATCACGGTGTCGGCCAGCCGGGCCGCGATGGCCCCCATGGCGGGCCGCTTGCTTTGGTCGCGCTGCCCGGTGGCGCCGAAGACGATGATCACTTTGGACCCGGGTTCCGGGGAGCGGACGGCCTCAAGGGCGCGTTCCAGGGCGTCGGGGTTGTGGGCGAAGTCCACCACGGCTGCCGGGGCCGTGGACACGAGCTGCATCCGGCCGGGAACGGCCACCGTGAAGGGATCGCCGGCGTCGAGGGCGGCCTGCACGTCGGCGGGCTCGTGGCCGCCCGCGAGCACCATGACGGTGGCCAGGGCTGCGTTGGCGACGTTGAAGCTTCCCGGCAGGCCGGTGTGGACGCGCAGCTCGGCGCCGTCGCGGTGGCGCAGGATGAAGTCGGAGCCGAGTCCCCGCGGCGTGGTCCGGACCACGGTCCAATCGGCGGTCCAGCCGGTGTCCGCGGGACCGCTGGCAGTACCGCCGGTCGGGGCAGTGCTGGTGGCGAGGGTCGTCACGGGGATGCCTGCGGCGGCAGCAAGCCTGCGGCCCCAGTCATCGTCCACGGTCACGACGGCGGCGCGGGCGCGTTCCGGGGTGAACAGCTGGGCCTTGGTCTGGAAGTACTCCTCCATGGTTCCGTGCAGGTCCAGATGGTCCTGGGTGAGGTTGGTGAACCCGGCGACGTCGAAGACCACGGCGTCCACGCGGTGGAAGGAGATCGCGTGCGAGGACACTTCCATGGACGCGGCATCGAGCCCGCGCTCACGCATCAGGGCGAGCAGGGCGTGCACATCCGTGGATTCCGGGGTGGTGAGCAGGCTCGGGATCGGCTCGCCGCCAGCCAGGATCTCGATCGTCCCGATCAGTCCGGTCCGCTTGCCCAGTGCCCGCAGGAGGGCATTGATGAAGTACGTCGTGGTGGTCTTGCCGTTGGTGCCCGTCACCCCGAAGAGGGCCGGAGCGCCGGCGCCGTCGGGCCGGCTCCGGTAGATCAGCGCCGACAGCCGGCCGACCACGTTGCGCGGCTCGGCGGCGAGCAGCACGGGAACGGGGATGTCGTTGGAGAGCGCCAGCAGGCGCGCCCCGGCGTCGTCCGTCAGCACCGCCACGGCACCGGCGTCGACGGCGTCGGCCACAAAGTCGGCGCCGTGCCGCGTGGCGCCTGGCAGGGCCACGTACAGGTCGCCGGGGCGGACCGCCCGGGAGTTCAGGGAGATCCCGGTGACCGGGACGGCGCTGGATGCCCCGGGAACGACGACGCCGATCGACTCACCGATGGCTGCCAGCGGCACTGCCGCAACAGCAGCGGGCCGGAAGCCCGGGGTGGCGTCGTGGCCGGACGGCGCGGAAGCGTCGGGGGCGGTGAGCTCAGACAAGTGGATCTCCGTTGTGGTGCTAGTGGATCGGGCGCTTTTGGATCGGGCGCTGCGCACGGAGACGAACTCCGGCCCGCAGGCACTGGGGTGTGGCGCCGGACGGGGACGTCCGGGTGCCGGGTGGAACAGGGGCTACTTGGCGTACTGCGGCAGCCGGGCGGGTTCGCCGGTGGAGGGCTGGACGTTGAACGTGCGCAGCGTCTGGCTCATCACCGAACGGAACACCGGTCCGTTGGTGATTCCGTAGATGCTTCCCTTGGGCCGTTGCAGGACCACCTCCACAATAAACCGCGGATCGTCCATGGGCGCCATTCCGATGATGGAGGCGGTGAAGCCGCAAAAGCCCGATTTGCCGTCGTCGCAGGGCGATTCAGACGTACCCGTTTTGGCGCCCACCCGGTACCCGTCGATGGCGGCTTCCTTGATCTCGCCTTCGGTCACGGCGCTTTCCAGGATGTCGCGGACCTGCTTTGCGGTGTCCTTCGAGACGACCTGCTGCGGGTCCTTGGCAGGGACTTTTTCCTCGGTCCCGTCCGGGTCGATGTAGCTGTCGATCAGCCTCGGCTGGAGCATCACGCCGTCGTTGGCGATGCTTTGATAGGCCCGGACGGTCTGGAGGGTGGATTGGGCGACGCCCTGGCCGAAGAGGACGGTGTACTCCTGGCGGCCGTCCCACTGGTCGGCCGGGGTCAGGATGCCCTTGGACTCCGCCGGCAGGCCGATGTCCGGCGCCTCTCCGATACCGAACTTCCGCAGCCAGTCATAGCGCTGGTCCTTGCTCAGGCGCTGGCCCACCATGACGGTGCCGGTATTCATGGAATATCCCACGATTCCTGCCAGTGTGCGTTGCTCGGTGCCGTGCTCGAACGCGTCGCTGAAGGTTTGCCCGTCCACGGTGTAGGTCGGCGGAATCGTGAAGGTATCCAGCGGGCTGGACTTGCCTTCCTGTATCACGGCCGCGGCGGTGATCATCTTCTCCACGGAACCGGGCTCGTACGCGGCGGTGACGGCCCGGACGCCGCGGTCCTGGGGGCCGACCTTGCCGGGGTCGTTGGGATCCGGGGCGTCGGTGTCCGCCATGGCAATGATGTTGCCGGTCTTGACGTCGGAGACAACGATGACGCCCCACTCGGCGCCGAGTTTGTCCTTCTGGCTTTGGATCGCCTGCTGGGAGAAGTACTGCAGGTCCGAGTTCAGCGTGAGCTTGATGTCCTTGCCGTTGACCGCGGGCGTCAACTGGTCCACGCCGACGGGGATACGCAGGCCGTCCGCCCCTATTTCGAAGACGCGCTTGCCGGGCGTGCCTTTGAGGATGTCGTCCTGGGTCTGCTCGAGCCCGGCCTGTCCGGTGGTGCCGTCCTGGAGAAACCCGACGATCCCGCCGGCCACGGAGCCGTTGGGGTAGACCCGCTTGCTGGTGCCTTCGGTGACAATGCCGGGAATCTGCAGCTTCGATATCTTGTCTTCGACATCGGGTTTCAAGTCCTTGGCCACGATGTAGTAGCGCTTGGTGCCGGTGAGGGCATCGCGCAGGGCATCGCGGTCCATGCCGAGCACGGACGCGAGTTCGGAGATGCCCTGATCCCGGGTGACTGTAACGAGTTCGTCCTTGCCGTTGACCGTTTGGAGCCGGCGGAAGGAATCGGTCTTGGTGTTGACGGTCTGGTCCACCACGATGTTGTAGCGGATGACGCTACTGGCCAGGACTGTGCCGGACGAATCGAGGATGCTGCCGCGCTCGGCGGGCAGCTCAACGGAGGTGAGCCGGTTATTGAGGGCAGCCTCTGCCATGCCCCCGACGTCCAGCCCCTGGACCATGAACAGCTTCCCGCCGACCACCAGCAGCAGCGTCAGCATGATGCCGAGTCCCACGCGGAGCCGCCGGGTGGCGTTTGGGGCTTTCGCCTTGCTTGCCTTGCCGGAGTTCTGCGCCACGTTGAATCCTTGCTGCTTGCCTTGCTGGTGGTCAGTGAACGTTACTGTCCGGGAACCTTCTGCGCGGGGGCCGGAACCGAACCTCCGTGGAGTTCCGCGGCCGGAGCCGGTGCGGCGGGTGCGGCCGCCCCGGCCGCCGGTGCCTGAGCTGTGCCAGCCGGGACTCCATCGGCCGTCTTGGTGTCAGCCGGGACTCCGTCCGTCGTTTTGGTGTCGGCCGGTTTGCGCTGGGCGAGCGGTTCCTTGTCCGAGACCGGCGGAACGACCGTGAGCTGCCCGGCGACGGCCGGCGCGGCGATGACGGCGCCGGTGGCATCGCCCTTGACGGCCGGCTTGGCCTTGCCGGTGACGCTGAGGGTAGAGAGGTCGATCTGGCCCTTCGCAAGGGAAGCAACCATGCCCAGCTCGGTGGCTTTGGCCGCGAGGTTTTGCGGGGCGTCGAAGTTCTGCACCTGCTGCGTCAGGTCCTGGTTCTGCTTCGTCAGGGTGGTCTGCTCACCGCGGAGCTGGACCAGCTGGTACTGGGCGGAGGAGACGGAGATGTTCAGGACCAGAACAGCCATGAGGGCAATCGCCAGGAAGCCGAAGCAGAGGACCACGAACGGCGCGCGGCGCTTGCGGGGGGAGGAGCGGACCACCGACAGCGGAGTGCGCGACTTCCGGGTCTGGTCTTGGCCGGGCCGGAGGCCCGGCAGGGCGCGGGCGGTGGCGCCCTGGGCAACGGGGTAGCTGTTGACGGCGGCGTTGCTCATGCTGCTCTCCTGGCTTTGATGCGTTCGACGGCGCGCAACCGGGCGGAAGCTGCGCGTGGGTTTTCAGCGATTTCAGCGGGGGTGGGCACCTCGGTGCCCTTTGTGAGGGTCTTTAGTTCGGCTTTGTGCTCTTCGAGCTCAACCGGGAACCCAAGCGGGGCAGAGGACTTCGAACCGGATTGGAAGAACCCCTTGACGATCTTGTCCTCCAGCGAGTGGTAGGACATGACGACGACCCTGCCACCCAGGGCGATGGCGTTGATGGCAGCCGGGATGGCGCGCTCCAGGACATCCAGTTCCTCGTTGACCTCGATCCGGAGCGCCTGGAAGGTGCGCTTTGCGGGGTGGCCTCCGGTCTTGGCTGCGCCGGAAGGCACCACGGACCGGATCTGCTCGACGAGTTCACCGGTGGTGGTGAAGGGCTTCTCGGCGCGTGCGGCCACGATCCTGTTCGCGATGCGGCCGGCAAACTTTTCTTCGCCCCATTTCCGGATGATCCGGACGAGGTCTTCTTCGCTGTAGTTGTTGACGACGTCAGCGGCGGTCTGGCCGCGGCTGGTGTCCATCCGCATGTCCAGGGGTGCGTCGAACGAGTAGGCGAAACCCCGCTCCCGCTCGTCCAGTTGCAGGGAAGAGACGCCCAGGTCCATGAGCACGCCGTGGACCTCGTCGAAGCCCAGATCCTCAAGGACGTCAGGGATTTCGTCGTAGACGGCGTGAACGAGGTCGGTCCGGTCCGCGAAGGGCGCCAAGCGCTCCCCCGCCAAGGCCAGGGCTTCCTCGTCACGGTCAATGCCGATCAGGTGGAGGTCCGGGAAGCGCTGCAGGAGGGCCTCGGAGTGGCCGCCCATGCCAAGAGTCGCATCGATCACCACAGGGGTCTCGCCGCGGCTCCGGGCAGCTTCGATGCCGGGGGCCAACAAATTGATGCACCGGTCCTTGAGGACCGGCACATGGCGTTCGGACGTAGGCTTCGCCTGGTCGGGATCAGTCATACCTTCGTCCTTTCGTTGACCTTCTTGGTTGCGCGTTGCTGGTTGCTCGTTGCCAATTGCGGCTCTTACGCAACGTTCCTTGGTCCAGATCCCCATCCGCGCCTACCCTGCGCCGGCCTGGCTCCGGGGAAGTGAGCCAGGACAACAACCGGATGGGCGGCTGGAGATCTCGATCAAGGAACGTTGTGAACTGTAGGTCTATTGGGGGTTCAGAGAATCCCCGGGATGGCGTCGTCGGTTTCCGAGAAGGCGGTTTCCTTTTCGGCCAGGTACTCACTCCATGCCTGGGCGTCCCAGATCTCCGCACGGGATCCTGCGCCGATGACGGCGAGTTCCCGGCCAAGACCTGCATACTCCCGGAGCGCCGGCGGAATCGTCACGCGCCCCTGCTTGTCAGGTACCTCGTCCGAGGCTCCAGAGAGGAAAACACGGATGTAGTCACGTGCCTGCTTGGAGGAAATTGGAGCCTCCCGCATCTGCTCGTGAACCCGGCCGAATTCCGCCTCACTGAAGACGTAGATGCAACGTTCCTGGCCCCTTGTGAGAACCAGCCCGCCGGCAAGTTCCTCACGGAACTTCGCGGGGAGGATAATTCGACCTTTTTCGTCCAGACGTGGCGAATGTGTGCCGAGAAACACGGCCCACCGCCTGTCTGTTCTAGGAAGCCCAACGTCCCCTGTGCTGCCACTACCCTCTTACGTCCTCCACATTACTCCACATCGCTCCACAGTCAACGACACGCCCGGGATGTTTGCACAAATATGCGGATGTTTATCCCCTTTCTTCCCAGCATTTGCAGGGAAACAAGATTGGTGGGTGAAAGTGGAGGGATTTTGCTTGGAGTACCTCGGGCGGCGTTGGAGATTAAGGCCACAGGCCTGGCTCCGGCCCGAAACAATTCCGGGGACCCCGTTTTGCATCCCGGCCACAGGGAAATTGCCGCTTTAAATGGCGAAAGACCCGCCGAAGCGGGTCTTTCGCCGTCCGCCCGCAGACCGGTGGCGGAAAGTGGAGGGCCTACGCAGCCCTCACGGAGCAGTTCAGGATTCTCCCCGGTGCCGTTCGTCCCAGCGCTGTTCGAGATTGCTCATGAACGAACTCCTGGGTTTGCCCTGCTTACCGGCGCCCCTGCCCTTGCCAACACCCGTACTGCGCATCGTGGCGTAGTACACACCGGCGCCCATGACCACAAACCCCACTACGCCGACGAGGATGATTTGCGTCCAGACTCCCGTCAGCAACAACAGGACGCCCGCAAGAGTCGCGAGCACTCCGATGACGAGGTGACGGGTGGACCAAGAGCGGCCGGAGACTGATCCCATCGAACTGGCGAATTTGGGATCGTCCTCATTCAGCTGCTTCTCAAGTTGCTCAAGCAACTTCTGTTCGTGCTCCGAGAGCGGCATCACGACCTCCTCAAGTCTGCCAACGTCGGGACTTGACGTGGCCATTGCCCTAAACCCCTAACGCCCGGGATTCCGAAGTGGTTCCCGTTCACCGCCATTGGTGAAAGGGGCGACTCAAAAGTCCCGTGCCGGCCTCAGGCGGCGAGGTCGTCACCCCAACGATCGATCCAGTCGTCCTAAACCCTAGGTATTAATAAGGATAGATTGTTGCGGCCCGTTCTGAAAGACAGTCTTAAGGCCCTGTCTGCGCTCTCAAGGCCATGGGCGTTGGTGCCGCGACGGGCCGGATGGCTCATTCGGTCGAACCCCCGGGATCAAGGAGCCGCGCGGGTAGAACCGACTTATTGCCGAATTTGCGGGTGACCGCGTCGAGGGCTTGTTCGGCGGCGCGCCAGTTGTCGTCGCGGCGGTCCAGGCTGAGCTGGAGGGGCGCGTGGGCGGCCTCTTCCAGCTGTTCCGCCCGGATGCCGATGAGCCGGACTGTCATGGGCCGCTCGCCTACCGATTGCAGGAGCTGCACCGCCACAGCGTAGAGCAGCTGGGCGCTGTCGATTGGGGTGTTCACGGTGCGGCTGCGGGTAATGGTGGAAAAATCCGCGTAGCGCAGCTTCAGGGCCACGGTGCGGGCGTGCATGCCGGCGCCACGGAGGCGTTCCGCCGTCCGGTGCGAAAGCCGCAGCAGTTCGCGGTGGAGCAGGACGTCGTCGGCGGTGTCCGTGACGAACGTCTCTTCAGCCCCGATGCTCTTTTCCAGCCGGACCGGTGTCACGGGCCGAGGATCGATGCCCCAGGAGAGCCGGTAAACGTGCTCCCCCGAGGCTCCCAGCAGTTTCCGCAGCGTGGGCAGGGGTGCCGCCGCGACGTCGGCCACGGTCCGGATACCCTTCCGGGCAAGGACCTCGACGGTCTTGCCGCCGACTCCCCAGAGCGCACTGACCGGAAGGCTGTGCAGGTACGGGACGGTGTCTTCGGGCCTGATCAGCAGCAGCCCGTCCGGTTTGCAGCGGGTGGACGCGATTTTGGCCACAAACTTGCTGGCGGCGATGCCCACCGAGGCCGTGATTCCCAATTCCCGGGACACACGGGCGCGGATCAGTTCGCCGATCTCCCGCGGCGGGCCGAGGCGACGGATGGCTCCCCCGACGTCCAGGAACGCCTCGTCCACGCTGAGCGGCTCCACGAGGTCGGTGATGGAACCGAAGATGGCCATGATCTGGCCGGACACCTCGTAGTAGAGCTTGTGGCGGGGCTCGATGATGACCGCCGAGGGGCACATGCGTGCCGCAACCGCCATGGGCATCGCTGACCTGACGCCGAACGCCCGGGCTTCATAGGAGGCGGAGAGCACCACGGACCGGTCCGCCGGATAGCCGACAATCACGGGCTTTCCCTTCAGCCCGGGACGGCTGCGCAGCTCCACCGAGACGAAGAATGCGTCCATGTCAACGTGCAGGATGCTGGTGCGCCGGAGGTCGCGCAGTGATTCGTCGCTAAGACGCGCCTGGGGCTGCATATTGGCGTGCACCGTTGGCTGCACTCCGCCCCTTGCTCCCTGGTGTTTGTCTGCGTCCGGCCCCACGTCTTCAATCCTATGCCCGGGGACTGACTAAACTGGAGGCTGATTCCGCGTCGACACCAGGAGGAAAGTCCCTGTGAAGGTATTTGGACAGCGCAAACGTGCCACGGCGGCCATCGCGGCGGCGGGCACGTTACTGGCCTTGGCCGCATGCACGCCGGCCAGCACCGGGACTCCGGCGGCGTCGTCGACGTCGACGTCGAGCTCTGCGGCATCGCCGCAATCCTCCACTACGGCTCCGCCCAGCCCCTCCGCGGAGCCTGGCACCTCAGCCACCGTCGGCGCGCTGGTTCCCGGCTTCCCGCAGACGCTCCTGCCGCTCATGCCCGCAGCCAAGGTGGTGTCCAGCAGCTTCGACAAGACCACCGTGCCGGCCACCGTGGCACTCGTCGGAAGCATTACGGCGCCGGCCGCCGACGTCTTGGCCTTCTACACCAAGGGGCTGGAGGCGCAGGGCTTCAAGGCCGTTCCCGGTGAAACCGTGGGCACGCTGCCTTCCAAGGACTTCCTTCGCGGCGACAACGAGACCGTGAACATCTCCGTCATGGAAACCGGTGGCGTGTCCACGTTCACCATTGGCGCGAACGTCGCTGCCGAGTCCGTCAAGTGACCCTCGCCGAACAGCTGCGACTCGAGCAGACGGCCTTCGTGGCCGCCGTCGCCGGCAAGCTGACGGATTTCCTGACCAGCCGCCAGGCGGTCATGTCCTCGATCTCGCAGGACATCGATCCGCTCATGGGCTCGATCTCCAACCTGGTCACCGGCGGCAAGCGCCTCCGGGCCCTCATGTGTTATTGGGGTTGGCGCGGCGCCGGCGGGGAGGCCGGCGCGGCCGAGGTGGTGACAGCGGGCTCGGCCCTGGAATTGTTCCAGGCCGCGGCCCTGATCCACGATGACATCATTGACCGCTCCGATACCCGGCGTGGCGGCCCCAGCGTCCACCGCCGATTCAGCGAACTGCACGAGACCCAGGGCTGGGCGCTGGACAGTGAGCGGTTCGGCCATGCCGCCGCCATCCTGACCGGCGATCTCTGCCTGTCCTTCAGCGAGGAATCGTTCACGGAAATCGGACACCGCGCCGCGTCCGGTAGCCCCGCGCGGCTGATCTTCAACCTCATGCGCGCCGAAGTGATGGCCGGGCAGTATCTGGACATCCTCGAAGAGGTCGCCGGGCCGCGGCGGGACCGCGCCGGTGCGGTCAGCCGGGCCCAGTCCATCATTCGGTTCAAGTCGGCCAAGTACTCCACGGAGCACCCGCTCGCGCTGGGGGGCGCCCTTGCCGGTGCCGGCGACGAGCTGCTGCGCGGCTATTCCGCTTTTGCCCTGCCGCTCGGCGAAGCGTTCCAGTTGCGCGACGACGTCCTTGGCGTCTTCGGCGACCCTGTCACCACCGGCAAACCTGCCGGTGACGACCTGCGCGAGGGCAAGCGCACGGTCCTGGTCGCGTTCGCCCTGGACCAGGCCTCGCCGGCCGAATCAGAGTTCATCGATGCCAAGCTCGGCAACCCCGAGCTCAGCGATGCCGACATTGCGGAGATCCGGCGGATCATCGTGGACTGCGGTGCGCTCCAGGCCACGGAAGTACTCATTGAGGAGTTCGGGAAGGCGGCCTTTGCCGCCCTGGACCTCCTGCCGCTGGAGGAGCTGCCCAAGACGGCGCTCCGCAAGCTGGCGGAAGCCACGGTCAGCCGCGCCGCCTGACCCGGGCCCGGCTCCGGACCCCCGGCCCGGGAAGATGCGAAGCGGGCCGTGCACAGCGACATGCGCTGTACACGGCCCGCAAACGCCAAAACACGACGTGTTAAATACGCGTTAATTACGTGTTAAACAGGACTGGCAGTGATGAAGACGACCCGACCTCGTTGAGGCTGCCGGTGCGATCAGTTCATGACTGCCAGGATGCTCCTACCAGGCCAGGGACTGTGCCCGGCGGCGGATTTCTGTCTTGCGGCCTTCACGGAGGGCATCGATCGGCCGGCCCCGCAGGGATTCGTCCGGAGTGAAGAGCCAGCTGATCAGTTCCTCGTCCGAGTATCCGGCGTCCGAGAGGACAACAATGGTGCCCTTCAGGCTCTCCACTGCGTGGCCGTCCTGGATGAAAGCCGCCGGTACGGACCGGATGCGCCGGTCGCCGATTCTCACGGCCGCCAGCGCACGCTCGTCCAGAAGTGCATGGACCTTGGTAATAGACACGTTCAGAAGCTGTGCGACATCGGGCAGGGGCAGCCATTCGCCCACGAGGCTTTCTACATTACTCACGGATAAAGATTGCCACGGCGGGGGGCCCGCCGCCTAGTCGGGGTCCGGGTAAATGCCAGCCCGTCATAGCCCACCGGCCACGCCGGGAATGCTGCTCCGCTCCACCCGAAGGCCCGCCGGGACTCTCCGGAACTCCGCCGGACTGCCTGGGCGCTCCCGCAGCACCAACAGGATCCGTATAAGGGACTGACAAGGGGCTCCCCTGGGTCTCCGACGCAACTGCGTGCGGAGGCCGACGTGCCGACACGGCGAAAATCGCTTTGCGGAATATCAAACAGTTCTTGTGCTAATTGCCAATTCATGAGACATTCACATAGATCACATTTGTAACAGAAATAACTTTTGTCACACTGGTAACACCAGTTGTACCGGCCTGACCGCAGCGTTGCCGCTGAGAAGAGGATCTTTCCAATGACAACCTCACGTGCGCCACAGCACCACCCGAGGCCCAGCCTGCCGCTGATCGCGGCGACGACGGCGGCGCTTCCCGCCGTCGTGCTTTCCTCCCTGGCGATCGCCCAGCCTGCGGCTGCCGAACCCCGTGCGCGTGCGGTCCCGGCAACCCTCGCGGCCGCCATGCGTGCACAGGCGAAAGCTGAGGTGGCCACGTCCCTCAAGGCGGCAGTGATTCCCGCCGCTTCCGTGCCGGTCACGCTGCCCAGCGCCCTGCGGCCGGCGCAGTCGGCGGTTCCCGCCCAGTACACGATCGCCCGCGGCGACACCATCAGCGCCGTTGCCGGCCGCTACGGCCTGGACACCTACGCCGTGCTCAAGCTGAACAATCTGCAGGCCAACACCATCATTTACCCCGGGCAGAAGATCAAGCTCACGGGGTCCACGGCAGCCACACCGACCGCTTCAAAGCCGGCCGCTTCCGCCTCAGTGACGTCGGCCCAGGCCAGCGTCTACGTCGTGAAGTCCGGCGACACCCTGAGCGCCATCGCCGCCCGCCACGGCGTTGGGCTGTCCGAGGTCTTCAAGTGGAACGGGCTCGGCATGGGCTCCGTCATCTATCCCGGCCAGAAGGTCAAGGTTAGCGGCGGTTCCAGCACGCAGGCGCCGTCCGCTCCCGCGGCACCGGCCCCGGCAGCCCCGTCGAAGCCCGCAACGGCGCCGGCCAGCTCCGGTTCCTACACCATCAAGTCCGGCGACACCCTCTCCGGCATCGCGGCTCGCAACGGCGTCCGGCTCTCCGACGTCCTGTCCGCCAACCGGCTGACGATGTCGAGCATTATCTACCCGGGCCAGAAGCTTGTCATCCCGGGCGCGTCCACCCTCTCCCCGGCCTCGACGACGCCTGCCGCGACCCAGCCTGCCGCAACGACGCCGCTCGTGCCCAGCACGTTCCTCGGGTTCACCTACCCGGCTGCGGTGGTCAGCTCGGCCAACCAGAACAAGGCGCTGCTCAACGCTTCCCCCGTCCCCACCCGCGAACAGATGAAGTCGATCGTGGCGGACACGGCACGGCGCATGGGCGTCGATGCCAGCCTGGCCCTCGCCTTTGCGTACCAGGAATCAGGCTTCAACCAGCGCGCAGTGTCCCCGGCCAACGCGATCGGCACCATGCAGGTCATCCCGTCCTCGGGCGAGTGGGCCTCGGAGCTGGTGGGCCGCAAGCTGAACCTGCTGGATCCGTACGACAACGCCACGGCAGGCGTTGCGATCATCCGTCAGCTGGTGCGCACCAGCTCTGATCTGGACAATGCGATCGCCGGTTACTACCAGGGCCAGTACTCGGTCAGCCAGAACGGCATGTACGAGGACACCAAGGCCTATGTCGCCGCCATCAACGCCAACCGGACGCTGTTCAGCTAAGTAACAGGGTTTCGCTAAATACAGGCTCCCGCACGGCGGACCTCTTCGCTACGGGCCCGGATCGCATGTTGGTCCGGGCCCGTTTCTGTCCACCGACTAGGATTGTATGGTGCAGGAATACGTGTCGGACGCTCTCGTCGGGAACCTGGTGGACAACCGCTACCGGGTTCAATCCAAGCTTGCCCGCGGCGGGATGTCCACCGTGTACCTCGCCACGGACCAGCGCCTCGAGCGCGATGTCGCCCTGAAGGTGCTCCATCCCCACCTGGCCGACGATCCGCAGTTCCTGGACCGGCTGGGACGCGAAGCCAAAGCCGCAGCCCGGCTCTCCCATCCCCATGTGGTGGGCGTCCTGGACCAGGGCGAAGACGGCCCCCTTGCCTACCTCGTCATGGAGTACATCAAGGGCCACACCCTGCGGGACGTCCTGAACGAGAAGGGCGCCCTCTCACCGCGGCTGGCCCTGGCGCTGATCGACCCTGTGGTCGAGGGGCTGGGCGCCGCGCACGCCGCCGGCATGATCCACCGCGACATCAAGCCGGAAAACGTCCTGATCGCCGACGACGGGCGGATCAAGCTCGGCGACTTCGGCCTGGCACGCGCCATTTCGACGTCCACCAGCACCGGCGCCTTGATCGGGACTGTCGCCTACCTCTCCCCCGAGCTCGTGCTGGGCAAACAGGCGGACGCCCGCAGCGATATCTACTCCGTCGGGATCATGCTCTACGAAATGGTCACCGGCCGGCAGCCGTTCGACGGCGAGGTGCCCATCCAGGTCGCCTACCAGCACGTCAATTCCACTGTGGAGGCACCGTCCATTCAGGTGCCGGGGCTGGCCGCAGAGATCGACGAACTCGTCCAGTGGTGCACGGACCGGGACCCGGACAAGCGCCCCGTCGACGGGAACGCGCTGTTGTCCGAACTCCGGCACATTAGGACCAACCTCAGCGACGCCGAACTCGACCTCCAACCGCCGGCGGCCGTCCACCGCCCGCTGCCGGCCGTCGCCGCCCCGCCGAGCCGCCCGCCAGCCGGTACCGTACCGGCGTCGGCCGTGCAGGACACTGCCTACGTGAGGCCCCCCAACGACATGCCCACCGAGGTGTACGGCGGCCTCCAGCAGCCCACGGAGATGATCTCCCGCGGCGGCAACCCGACCACCGTGATGACGAACGGACCGAGGCGTCCCGCCTACGGGCCGTTGTCCACCCCGGAAGACTCGTCCACTCCGGAAGACGGGGCTTATCAGGGCGCCGCAGGGTACGGCGAACCCGGCGACGTCGGCACCGCCACCAGCAAGCGCGCCCAGCGCAAACTGGACCGGGACGAGGAAAGGGCGCGCCAGCGCGCCGCGGCCACGCCCACCAAGACCCTGCATGAGGGAAACCGACGACGCCGCGGGCTGGTCTGGATTGTCCTCCTTGTGGTCGCGGCGCTCCTCGCCGCCGTCGCCGGCTGGTTCTTCGGCATGGGCCCCGGCTCGCCCGGAACGATTCCCCCGGTGGCCAACAAGACTGTGGCGGAGGCCCAGGACCTGCTCCGCACGGCCGGGTTCCAATCCACCGTCAAGGACGTGTTCGATGACAACGTCTCGCCGGGCCTGGTGGTCGGCTCCGAGCCCAAGGCAGGCGAGGTCATCCGGAAATTCCAGCCAGTGTCCCTTGCCGTGTCCAAGGGCCCGGAGCTGTTCCCGCTGCCGGACCTCACGGGGAAGACCCTGGACGACGCCAAGACCGCCCTCAACGGCGCCGAAATGGCCTTGGGTCCGATCACCGAGACGTTCGATGAGACGGCGCCGGCCGGGACTGTCCTGGCCCAGGCGCCGCGCAGCGGCAATCCCGTCAGGCACGGGACTCCCGTGGGCCTGACGGTCTCCAAGGGACCGCAGCCCATTCCGGTTCCGGATGTCCGCGGCCAGGAGCAGGGTGCCGCTGTGAAGGCCCTCGAAGCCGCCGGGCTGAAGGCCGTCGTGGCCCCGGATCCGGTCAATGACCGGACCGTCCCGAAGGGGGCGGTGTTGGCCCAGGACCCTGCCTCCGGCAACCTGACCAAGGGCGGATCCGTGACGCTGACGATTTCCAAGGGACCGAAGCTCGTCCAGGTACCGAGCTTCATCGGGAAGCAGGCCTCGGACGCCCAGAAAGCCCTAGAGGACCTCGGCTTCAAAGTCCAGATCGACAACATCCTGGGCGGATTCTTCGGAACCGTCCGCGCCCAGGATCCGGTGAACACAGCCGTCCCCGAAGGCTCGGTCATCACGCTCACCGTGGTCTGACCCGATTCGGCAGCCCCCTCGGAGCAGCCCCCACACACACAAAAGCTCCGCCCGGCTGGACCAGCCGGGCGGAGCTTTTGTGTCAGGACTTTAGTTCTTTGTCAGGACTTCAGACAGTGCAGCGGGTCAGCGCTTGGAGAGCGCACCGGCCACGAGGAACGCCATTTCGAGCGACTGCATGTGGTTCAGGCGCGGATCGCAGACCGATTCGTAGCGGTCCAGGAAGGCTTCCTGGTCGATCGGGTCGGCCCCGCCAAGGCATTCGGCGACGTCGTCGCCCGTCATCTCCACGTGCAGGCCGCCGGGAACGGTGCCGAGCGCGTGGTGGACCTCGAAGAATCCGCGGACTTCGTCGATGACGTCGTCGAAATTGCGGGTCTTGTAGCCGTTGGGCGAGGTGACCGTGTTGCCGTGCATGGGGTCGGTGACCCACAGGACCTGTGCGCCGGACGCGGTGACGCGCTCGACGATCGGCGGCAGTTTCTCGCGGATGTTGCCGGCGCCCATGCGGGTGATGAAGGTGAGCCGGCCGGGCTCCCGCTCCGGGTCCAGCTTGTCGATCAGGCGCAGGGCATCGTCGCCGGTGGTCGACGGGCCGAGCTTCACGCCGATGGGGTTGCGGACGCGGGAGAGGAAGTCGACGTGCGCGTGGTCCAATTCGCGGGTGCGCTCCCCGATCCACAGGAAGTGCGCCGAGGTGTCGTAGGGCAGCCCGGTACGCGAATCGATGCGGGTCAGGGCGCGCTCGTAGTCCAGCAGGAGGGCCTCGTGGCTCGCGTAGAACTCCACGCGCTTGAGTGCCTCGAAGTCGGCGCCGCAGGAGGCCATGAACTTGATGGCACGGTCGATGTCCCGGGCCAGCGACTCGTAACGGGCGTGCGCCGGATTTTCGGTGAAGCCCTTGTTCCACTGGTGCACCAGGCGCAGGTCCGCGAAGCCGCCTTGCGTGAACGCACGGATCAGATTCAGGGTGGAGGCGGAGGTGTGGTAGGCCTTGAGCATCCGGCTGGCATCATGCGCGCGGGACTCAGGGGTGAAGTCGTAGCCGTTGACGATGTCGCCACGGTAGGCCGGCAGGGTGACGCCGTCGCGTGTTTCGTCGTTGGAGGAGCGGGGCTTGGCGAACTGGCCCGCCATGCGGCCCATCTTGATGACCGGCATGGCCGCACCGTACGTGAGGACAACGGCCATCTGGAGGATGGTCCGGACGCGGGCACTGATCTTGTCCGCCGTCGCCGCTTCGAAGGTCTCGGCGCAGTCGCCGCCCTGGAGCAGGAACGCCTTGCCCTGCGCGGCGGCAGCGAGGCGTTCGCGAAGGATGTCCACTTCGCCCGCGAACACGAGGGGCGGGAGGACGGAAAGTTCCTTGACGGACGCTTCGAAGACAGCCGGGTCCGACCACGTGGGCTGCTGCGAGGCCGGGAGTTCCCGCCAGTTGTCCAGTCCGGGATAGTTGGCGGCTCCGCTCTGGGCGGTGCTGGTCAGCGGGGAAACTGGTTTCTCAGATAGCTCGGTCACTATCTAAGGATAGTTGTCCCGTGGCTGTTCGGCGGTCCCGCCTGTCATTGACAGCCCGGTTTCCGTCATATGGCAACCGGAGGGGATTCAGGAACCCCCGGGAACCTCCGGACCGTCCTCGCCTGCCACCGTCGGCTCGACGTCGTCAGGGGATGATTCCTGCACTGAATCTGAGGCTGCCGCCTGGCCCTTGCCTGGCGCTGGGTCCGGGACCACGTCGTGCGCTTTGCCCGCCATACGGAGTTTCACGACGGCGGCGTACTCGTCCACGTATTCCTGGCCGGACAGCCGCATGAGTTCATACATGATCTCGTCGGTCACCGAGCGCTGGATCAGCCGGTCATCTTCCATCCCGTAGTAGCGGCTGAAGTCGAGCGGTTCGCCGAAGATCATGCCGATACGGCGGATGTTGGGCACGCGCTTGCCGATCGGCTGGACTTTGTCTGTTCCGATCATCGCCACCGGAATTACCGGGACCCGGGCTTGCAGCGCGAGGCGGGCAACGCCCACTTTGCCGCGGTACAACCGCGCGTCGGGGCTCCGCGTCCCCTCGGGATAGATGCCCAGGAGCGAGCCGTTCTTGAGCACGTCCATGCCGGCATCCAGGGACTGCGCGGATGCGACGCCCCCGGACCGGTCCATAGGGAGCTGGTTGGTGAGCCGGAAGAAGGCCGCGGTGAGCCTGCCCTTGATCCCGGTGCCGGTGAAGTATTCGGATTTCGCGAGGAACACTACCGGCCGCGGCACCATGACCGGCATGAAGATGGAGTCGGAGAACGAGAGGTGGTTCGAGGCCAGGATCGCGGCGCCCTCGGCCGGGACGTTGTCGAGGCCCTTGACCCAGGGCCGGAACAGCAGCTTCAACACCGGTCCCAGGACAAACGTCTTCATGAACCAATAAAACACTCGGTAACCTCTCCGGAAGGCGTCTGGCGGGCCTCCCGAATCCGGTTCGGCCAGGACTTCAATGGACACCTTACTCTAGTGAGTTTTGTCGCCAAGGGTGACACGATGGGCTCATGAGCGAAAGCAGCACGTCCACGGCGCCAGCCGCTTTCAGCTACCCCGGCCACGGCCCCAACGCCCGGATCGGCGTGGCTATCTGCCATGGGTTCACCGGAAGCCCCCTCAGCGTCTTGCCTTGGGCCCGGCACCTCGCTGCCCAGGGGTTCGCGGTCTCGGTCCCGCTGCTGCCCGGCCACGGCACCCACTGGCGGGACCTCGCCCGGAAGGGCTGGCAGGACTGGTACACGAGCTTCGAAACCGCCTACCTCGACCTGGCCGCCCGAACCAGTGACTGCTACGTCGCCGGGCTGTCCATGGGCGGCACCATCGCCCTGCGCACGGCGGCCCGCCACAGCGTCGCCGGTGTGGCGGCGGTCAACCCCGGCCTGAGCTTCTACGACCGCAGGGTCAGGATTGTCGGACTGCTCAAGTACTTCCAGCGGACCACGACGCCGATCCAGGAGGAGAATCCCACGGCATCCACCACCGACGACGGCGACTACTCCCTGACGCCGCTGGCGGCGGTCCACCAACTCCGCCGGCTTTTCTCCGCGACGTTCCGGGACCTGCCGTCCGTCCAGGCACCGACCTTGGTCTTCAAGTCCGACACCGACGCCGTCGTCCCGCCCTCGTCCTTGGAACTGCTGCGCAGGCGCCTGGGGTCCCGGGACCTCAGGGTCGTCCGCCTCCCGCACAGCGGGCATGTTGCGACCCTGGACGCCGATGCGCCGCTAATCTTTGAAGAATCAGTCCGATTCTTTCTTCTGCACGCCCGTTCCACCACGCCGCCCACCGCCCCCTCGGAGACCCCATGAGCATCCTCCCGGACCACTCGCCGTTCAGCAGCCCGTTCACTGGAGCCGGCCCCCGGACCGGCGTCGTGGTGTCCCACGGCTTCACCGGCAGCCCGCACAGCGTGCGGGAGTGGGCGCTGTCCTTGGCAGGTGCCGGATTCGCAGTCCGGATGCCGCTGCTGCCGGGGCACGGAACGAGCTGGCAGGAGCTGGCCCGGACCCGCTGGCAGGACTGGCACGCGGCACTGGACGCCGCCTACCTTGAGCTGGCGGAGGAATGCGACGTCGTGGTCGTGGCGGGACTGTCCATGGGTGGCGCGCTGGCGCTGCGGATTGCCGCCACACGCCCCGTGGCAGGAGTTGTAGCAGTCAATCCCGGCCTGGTCATCGATGACCCGCGAGCCCCGCTGGCCGGCGTCTTGAAATACGTCCTCAAGAGCACCCCCGCAATCGCCAACGACATCCTCAAACCGGACACCGATGAAGGCGCGTACCCGCGGACGCCGGTGGCCGCCGCGCACGAGCTCAACAAGATGTTCAAGGACACCGTGCGACTGCTGCCGCGCATCACCGCTCCCGTCCGGGTCTACCGTTCCACGGTGGACCATGTGGTGTCCGAATCCAGCATGGCAGCCCTGCGCCATGGACTGACCAACGCCCAGCTTGAGGTTATCCGGCTGGAAAACAGCTACCACGTGGCCACCATGGACAACGACGCGCCCGAGATCTTCCGTGGCACGGCCGAGTTCGTCCGGTCCGTGACACCCCCGGCCGGTCCGGACGCCGCCCGCGCCAGCCGGAAGGACACGGCCAATGACTAAACCGGATCCCAGCGGGCCGGACCCGGAGACCCCGGACCCCGAGACCCCGGCACCGGACCCTGCAGACACCGGTTCCTCGGGTTCAAGTGGTGCAGTGGGCGAACGTGACCCCGCGGGCGCCCATTCCGCCGGTCCCCTGCCGCCGCACGGGTCCGATGCCCATGTGTCCCAGCCCCCAGAGTCGCCGGACTCCCCCGCCGCAGGCGCACTGTCCGCCGACGACGACGCCGTGTGGCTGGACCTCGTCGCCCGGCTTGAAGGGGTCGGGGAAGGCGCGCCCGAGAGCCTCGGAGGCGACACACATGACGGCGGCGGACCGTCCTCCGGCGGAACGGACGGCACCGGCGGCAGCCCCGGCACCGGGGCCAGGACATTCCGTGATTTTGACCCGCTGGGCCTCGCCGGCACCGCGCCGATCGAGCTCTCCGCCGCGGAACGGCTCGCGCCTGCCCCCGGCCAGCCGACGGGCGGCATCGAGGTGCCGGAGGCCGCGTCCGGCCCCCGCGACTATGAGCCCGAGGACGACGACGGCGCGTTTGTCCCCGAGGAGCCGCCCAGCCTGGCCGGGTCTGATCCGATGACGGTCCTGGCGTGGCTTGGCGCCGTGGGCGGCCCGATTGCGCTCGTGCTCTCGGCGATGTTCTGGCGTTCGGCCCCGATGCTGGCGATCCTTGGCATGGTGGTCGCATTCGCGGCCTCGGTGGTGTTCCTGATCATGAAGCTGCCGGGCGAAAAGGACGAACACGACGACGGGGCGCGCGTCTAGCCTGCGCGGTCAGTTATCGCCGGTGCCTTCACTGCCGAGGCTTTCACTGCCGGCGCCTTCACTGCGTTAGGTGTGCATCCGGCTGCTGACCCTGGAGAGGTCCGCGGCGCCGATGAGGCCGGCGTTGGGTCCGAGGGCCGCGAGGTCGATCTCCGCGGCGGGTCGGAAACCGCGGCCCGTGAGGTTCCGTGCGAAGGCCTTCCGGGCTGGGCCGACGAGGAGCTCACCGGCGTCGCACAGTCCGCCGCCGATCACGAATTTTCCGGGATCCAGGGCCGCGGCAAGGTTTGCCAGGCCCAGGCCCAGCCACTCCCCGACGTCCTCGATGAGTTCGCGCGACGTCGGATCGCCGGCCTTGGCCAGCTCCGTGACGATCGCGCCCGTGATGCGTGAGACGTCCCCGTCCACGGCCTTGAGCAACTCCTGGGCAACCGGTGAATTCGCGGCGGCCAGCTCCCGTGCCTCGCGGCCCAGCGCATTGCCTGAGGCGTATTGCTCCCAGCAGCCCCGGTTGCCGCACTCGCAGCGGTGGCCGCCCGGCATGATGATCTGGTGGCCGAACTCCCCCGCCACACCGAACCGGCCGCGTTCGAGCCGCCCGTCCATCACCATGGCACCGCCGATCCCGGTGCCCAGGGTGATGCAGACCAGCCGGTTCTGCCCCTGACCGGCGCCGAAGCGCCATTCCGCCCAGGCGGCGGCGTCGGCGTCGTTGGTCAGCAGGACGGGACGCCGCAGCAGCCGCTGCAGGTTGTCTCGCAGTGGTTCGTTGCGCCAGGCCAGGTGCGGACTGAAGAGAACCGTCGCGCCGTCGAGGTCCATCCAGCCGGCGGCGCCGATTCCGACCGACCAGATCCGGTGCCCGGCGCCGAGTTCTTCGACAAGTTCGACAATGACCTGTTCCACCGCGCGCGGGTCGTTGCCCGGGGTGGAGCGTTTCGCCTGGCTGAGGATCCGGCCCTCGGCATCGACGACGCCGGCAGCAACCTTGGTGCCTCCGATGTCGACGCCGATTGCCAGGCCCTTGCGGCCCAGCCGCAGCTGCGAACGGAAGTCGTGGGTGGCCGCAGTGGCCGCCGCTCCGGCCAGGGCCTTGCTGCGCCAGGAGGCGGTCCGGCGGCGCAGGCCGGGCTGCCGGCCGGGTGTTGGTGTCTGCATGATTCCCCATTCTATTCGCCGGCGCCGGCGCAGCCTCGGAGGCCGGGCGCCCCACCCCGGCTCCGGTCTCCCCGACGCTCCTGACTGGCGGAATGACGGGCCTGACCGTAAAGTTACTCGCCAGTAGGTGTCGCAGAACACACCTTCGCGGGACCGCATACTAGGCTTAGGCCTACCCGTTGCGGGCCTATGGATACCAAAGGAGCTGTCGTGCGAGAAATCATTGTCCCGCCCCTGGTGAACGTCGATCCGGACACCAACGTCACCGAACTCGTGGTACGCCAGGCGGCCAAGGCCTCGAACCCTGCGCTGTTCTCGCGGCTCGACGCAGCGGGCCAGTGGCAGGATGTCCGCGCCACGGATTTCCTGGCCGACGTCTCAGCCCTCGCCAAGGGCCTCATGGCCAGCGGCGTGGCTGCCGGCGACCGGGTGGGCATCATGTCCCGCACCCGCTACGAATGGGCCCTGATCGACTTCGCCATCTGGTTCGCCGGCGCCGTCTCCGTCCCGATCTACGAGACCTCTTCCCCCTCACAGGTGGCCTGGAACCTCGGCGACTCCGGTGCCGTGGCCGCTTTCGGCGAATCCGCGCACCACGAAGACATCATCCGGCAGGCGGCCACCTCCGAAGGCCTTGCCGCCCTGCAGCACGTCTGGCAGCTCGAGGGCGACGGCCTGGACGAAGTCCGTGCCGCCGGTACCGGGATCAGCGACGCCGAGCTCGAGGAGCGGCGCCGCCAGGCGTCCCTGAACGACGTCGCCACGATCATCTACACCTCCGGCACCACGGGCCGGCCCAAAGGCTGCGAGCTGACCCACGGCAACTTCGTGGAACTGTCCGAGAACGCCCTGGCCACGTCGCTGGGCACGATCGTCCACGAGCAGGCCAGGACCATCATGTTCCTGCCACTGGCCCACGTCTTCGCCCGCTTCATCTCCGTGCTCGCGGTTGCCGCGGGCGTCACGGTGGCGCACACACCGGACATCAAGAACCTGCTGCCGGACCTGCAGAGCTACAAGCCGACCTTCATCCTCGCCGTCCCGCGCGTCTTCGAAAAGGTCTACAACTCAGCCCTGACCAAGGCCGAGGACGGCGGCAAGGGCGCCATCTTCCACCGCGCCGCGGACACCGCGATCGAATACTCCCGGGCCCGGCAGGCCGGCAAGGTGGGCCTTGCCCTGAAGCTCAAGCACTCCTTGTTCGACAAGCTCGTGTATGCCAAGCTCCGGAACGCCATGGGCGGCCAGGTCTCGCATGCGGTGTCCGGCGGCGGCCCGCTCGGCGAACGCCTGGGCCACTTCTTCCAGGGCATCGGCCTGCAGATCCTGGAAGGCTACGGGCTGACCGAAACCACCGCGCCGGTCACCGTGAACACCCCGGACCTGATCAAGATCGGCACCGTGGGTGCTCCTATTCCGGGGAACGCCGTCAGGATCGCGGACGACGGCGAGATCCTCGCCAAGGGCGTGTGCGTCATGCGCGGCTACTACAAGCGCGATGACCTGTCCGCCGACGCTTTCCACGACGGCTGGTTCCGCACCGGGGACATCGGCCAGTTGGATGAGCAGGGATTCCTGACCATCACGGGGCGCAAGAAGGAAATCATCGTCACGGCCGGCGGCAAGAACGTGGTCCCGGCCCTGCTGGAGGACCAGATCCGGGCAGACGCCCTGGTCTCCCAGGTGCTTGTGGTGGGCGACAACCGCCCGTTCATCGGCGCCTTGGTCACGCTCGATGAGGAAGCCCTCCCCGGCTGGCTGGGGCGCCACGGACTCCCGGCGTCGACCTCGCTCGCTGACGCGGCCGAGAACCCGGCCGTCAAGGCCGCGGTCCAGGAACTCATCAACCACGCCAACCAGTCGGTGTCCCAGGCCGAGGCGATCAAGTCCTTCCGGATCGTGCCGGCCGACTTCACCGAAGCCTCCGGCCATCTGACCCCCTCCATGAAGGTCAAGCGGGCTCAGGTGCTCAAGGACTTCGAGACCGTGATCGAGGAAATGTACAACGCCAAGCGCCCCACCCTCGCCTAGGCAGCTCCCGCGCCACAAAAACGAAGGGTCCTTCCAGCTCCTGCCGGAAGGACCCTTCGTTGTTACCGCTATTCGACGACGAGCAGCAGGTCCCCGCCCTGGACCTGCTCCACCGCGCCGACGGCGAGGCGCGAGACGGTGCCGCCCACCGGCGTCGTGATGGAGGCTTCCATCTTCATGGCCTCGATGGTGGCAACGGTGTCGCCGGCTTTGACAGTGTCGCCGGCCTTGACGGTCAGCGTGACGGCGCCGGCGAACGGCGCAGCCACCTGGCCAGGCTGCGTGGTGTCGGCGCGTTCGGCGGCCTTGACGTTGCTCACCACGGAACGGTCGCGGACCACGACGGGCCGGGACTGGCCGTTGAGCGTGCACATGACGGTGCGCATGCCCTTTTCGTCGGGCTCGGAGACGGCCTCAAGGGAGGCGATCAGCCGGACGCCCTTCTCGAGCTCGATTTCGTGTTCCGCACCGCGCTGCAGCCCGAAGAGGTAGTCGCGGGTATCCAGCACCGAAAGGTTGCCGTAGGACTCAACACTCTTCAGGTAGTCCTTGGTGGGACCGGCGAAGAGCAGGCGGTTGAGCGTGCGCTGTCGGGTCTTGGAGTCGCCCTGCAGCGCAGCGCTATCCTCGGCGCTGAGCTCGACGTCGCGGACCTTCACGGTGCGGCCCTGCAGGGCCTTCGTGCGGAAGGGCTCCGGCCAGCCGCCGGGCGGGTCGCCGAGTTCGCCGGAGAGGAAGCCGATCACGGAATCCGGGACATCGTACTTCTGCGGGTTCTCGTTGAAGTCCGCGGGATCGGCGTTGAGGCCCACGAGGTGTAGGGCGAGGTCGCCCACCACCTTGGAGGACGGCGTCACCTTGACCAGGCGGCCCAGGATGCGGTCCGCCGCGGTGTACATGTCCTCGATCGCCTCGAAACGCTCGCCAAGGCCCAGTGCCATCGCCTGCTGGCGCAGGTTGGACAACTGCCCGCCGGGGATCTCGTGCTGGTAGACCCGGCCGGTGGGGCCAGGCAGGCCGGATTCGAACGGTGCGTAGACCCGGCGGACGGCTTCCCAGTACGGCTCCAGGGCGCACACGTTCGCCAGGCTCAGGCCGGTGTCGCGCGGCGTGTGGGCCAGTGCGGCGACGAGGGCGGAGGCCGAGGGCTGGCTGGTGGTGCCGGCAAGCGAGGCCGATGCCACGTCCACGGCGTCGACGCCGGCGTCCACGGCCGCGAGCAGCGTGGCCAGCTGGCCGCCTGCGGTGTCGTGGGTGTGCAGGTGGACCGGGAGGTCGAACCGTTCCCGCAAGGCCGTCACAAGGCGCGCCGCGGCGGCAGGGCGAAGAAGCCCGGCCATGTCCTTGATCGCGAGGATGTGTGCCCCGGCGTCGACGATTTTCTGCGCCAGCTCCAGGTAGTAGTCCAGGGTGTAGAGGGTCTCCTCCGGGTCCAGCATGTCCGCGGTGTAGCAGAGGGCGACCTCGGCGACGGCGGTGCCGGTCTCGCGGACAGCGCGGATTGCCGGGGCCATCTGGTTGACGTCGTTGAGGGCGTCGAAGATCCGGAAGATGTCGATGCCCGTGGCGGCGGCCTCGTTGACGAACGCCACCGTGACCTCCTCCGGGTAGGGCGTGTAGCCCACGGTGTTGCGACCGCGGAGCAGCATCTGCAGGCAGAGGTTCGGCAGTGCCTTGCGCAGGGCGGCGAGCCGGTCCCACGGGTCTTCGCCGAGGAAGCGCAGGGCGACGTCGTAGGTCGCACCGCCCCAGGCCTCGACCGACAACAGCTCCGGGAGCAGTTTGGACACGGCCGGTCCGGCCGCGACGAGGTCGCGGGTGCGCACCCGGGTGGCGAGCAGGGACTGGTGCGCGTCGCGGAAGGTGGTGTCCGTGACGGCAACGGCGTCCTGGGCGCGCAGGGACCTGGCGAAGCCTTCCGGGCCCAGCTCCAGGAGCCGCTGGCGAGACCCCGGCCGGGCTGCGGCGTCACTGAGGGCCGGAAGCTTGTCGGCCGGATTCGTGTGGACCGTCAGTTCGCCGTTGGGCTTGTTGACCGTGACGTCCGCGAGCCAGGTCAGCAGCTTGGTGCCGCGGTCTGCGGAGACCCGCGCCTTCAGCAGCTGGGGCCTTTCGTCGATGAACGAGGTGGCCACATCCCCGGCGACGAAGTCGGGATCGTCCAGGACGGCCTGCAGGAAGGAGATGTTGGTGGACACGCCGCGGATGCGGAATTCGGCAAGGGCGCGGCGGGCGCGGGCGACGGCGGCAGGGTAGTCGCGGCCACGGCAGGTCAGCTTGACCAGCATGGAGTCGAAGTGCGGGCTGATCTCGGCGCCCGAGTAGACGGTGCCGCCGTCGAGCCGGACACCGGCACCGCCGGCAGAACGGTAGCCGGTGATCTTGCCGACGTCGGGCCGGAAACCGTTGGCCGGGTCCTCGGTGGTGATGCGGCACTGCAGCGCCGCGCCCTTGAGCTGGACGGTGTCCTGTGAGAGGCCCAGGTCCGCGAGGGTCTCGCCGGCGGCGATGCGCAGTTGTGCCTGAACGAGGTCGACGTCGGTGACCTCCTCCGTGACCGTGTGCTCGACCTGGATGCGCGGGTTCATTTCGATGAACACGTGCTGGCCGGCGCGCTCCCCGACGGTGTCGACGAGGAATTCGACCGTGCCGGCGTTGACGTAGTTCAGTGCCTTCGCGAACTTCACGGCGTCGCGGTACAGCGCCTGCCGGATCCCTTCGTCGAGGTTCGGGGCCGGCGCGATCTCAACCACCTTCTGGTGGCGGCGCTGGATGGAACAGTCGCGCTCGAAGAGGTGCATGATGTTGCCCTCGGCATCGGCCAGGATCTGGACCTCGATGTGGCGGGGGCGCAGGACGGCCTGCTCGAGAAACATGGTGGGGTCGCCGAACGCGGCATCGGCTTCGCGCATGGCGGCCTGCAGGGCCTCCGGGAGAGCGTCGCGGGTGTCGACGCGGCGCATGCCGCGCCCGCCACCGCCGGCGACGGCCTTGGCGAAGATCGGGAAGCCGATTTCATCCGCGGCGGCGATCAGTTCGTCCAGGTCTTTCGAGGGCTGGCTCGACTTGAGCACGGGGACACCGGCCTTGCGGGCGGCCTCGAGGGCGGCCACCTTGTTGCCTGCAAGTTCCAGGACTTCCGCCGGCGGCCCGACGAACGTGATGCCGGCCTCCTTGGCGGCCCGGGCCAGGCGCGGGTTCTCGGAGAGGAAGCCGTAGCCGGGGTAAATGGCGTCCGCACCGGACTCCTTGGCTACGCGCACCACCTCGTCAACGTCAAGGTACGCCCGGACCGGGTGCCCCTCCTCGCCGATCAGATACGCCTCGTCGGCCTTCTGGCGGTGAATCGAGTTACGGTCCTCGTTGGGAAACACGGCGACAGTCTTGGCACCCAGCTCGTAGCCCGCGCGGAAAGCGCGAATCGCGATTTCCCCGCGGTTGGCCACCAGAATCTTAGAAAACATACTTCTCCTGCTTCATCGCGGGCGTATCGGTAAGTGCTCACAGTGTCTAAGACCCGTGCGGGCAAACACAAATCATTGTGGCCACCGTCACAGCATTATCCGTCACGGACGCGGCGTTGGGCAGGGCCTACGGCTTTTCGCTTGCCTCCGGCCCGGCCGGTTTGCGGGGTTCTGCGTCCTCGTCGCCGGATGAAACGGGTTTCGTCGGAGCATCAACATATGATGAGTGGGTGCGTGGCGCATGCACGCCCCGGCTCCGGAGAACGCGGGAGCCGGCACCACCCCGTCTCGGCAACCGGCGTTAGGTATTGGTTTTTCAAGTGCAAGTAGTGAGCATCAGCAGCCTCAAAGGCGGTGTCGGCAAGACATCCGTGACCACCGGACTGGCGTCGGCGGCATTGGCCGCAGGCATCCCGACCCTCGTCGTCGACCTTGACCCGCACGCTGACGCCAGCACGGCCTTGGGCGTCAGCCCGGATGATCAGCTCGATATCGGCAGGATGCTGCGCTCTCCGCGGCGCGCGCGCCTGGCGGACAACGTGGTTCCCAGCGGCTGGGTGGAACATGCCAGAATCAACGGCAGTTCCACCGGCGCCCTGCAGGCCGGCGCTGCACGGTCCGCCTCCTCACCCTCCGTTCTGGATGTCGCCGTGGGCTCGGCCTACACCGGTATATACGACCGGCCCGACCTCGGCCGCCGCGACCTCCGCAGGCTCTCCGCTGTTCTGGCCGGCGCCGAGAACTATGAGCTCATCCTGGTGGACTGCCCGCCGTCGCTGAACGGCCTCACCCGGATGGCGTGGTCAGCGAGCGACAAGGTGACCCTGGTGGCCGAACCCGGGCTCTTTTCTGTGGCCGGCACGGAGCGCACCATGCGCGCCATCCAACTGTTCCGGCAGGAATTCGCTCCCAAGCTGTCCCCCGCCGGCATCGTGGCCAACCGGGTGCGCAGCGGCTCGGCCGAGCACGCCTTCCGGCTATCGGAGATGGAGTCCATGTTCGGCGAGCTGCTGCTGACTCCGCACATCCCGGAGCAGGCCAACTGGCAGCAGATCCAGGGCGCCGCCCACTCGATCCACCACTGGCCCGGGGACTCGGCCAAGAACGCGGCGGGACTGTTCGATACCCTGTTGCAGAACCTCCTGCACCCCAATGGCCTGGCCACCGCGGGCTCCGTCCGCGACCGCAGCCAGCGCTGAACACGGCGACGACGCTCCCGAACAAAGAACCACAGCAGACAGAACTGAGGCCGCCTCCCACAAGGGAAGGCGGCCTCAGACTGTTCTGTAAGAGTTCGCTAGCCGATCTTACGCGCCGCGCGGCGCTTGCTCAGTTCGTCGTCGGGAAAGGATTGGTCCGCGGCGTGTTCGCTGGGAAGGGCAGCGAGGCTGCCTTCAACCTCGCGCCAAACACGGCCGACGGCGATGCCGAACACCCCCTGGCCGCCCTGGACAAGATCAATCACTTCGTCGGCCGAGGTGCACTCGTAGACACTTGCGCCGTCGCTCATGAGCGTGATTTGTGCAAGGTCCTCGACACCGCGTTCACGGAGGTGCTCGACGGCGGTGCGGATCTGTTGCAGTGAGACGCCGGTGTCCAGAAGCCGCTTGACGACCTTGAGGACCAGAATGTCGCGGAAGCCGTAGAGTCGCTGCGAACCGGAGCCGGCCGCGCCGCGGACGGCGGGCTCAACAAGTCCCGTGCGTGCCCAGTAGTCGAGCTGGCGGTAGGTGATGCCGGCCGCCTTGCAGGCGGTGGGGCCGCGGTAGCCCGCGTCTTCGTCCAGAACGGGAAGATCCTCGGTGAACAGCAGGCCTTGGGCACCGCTGGCGGGCACAGCAACGCCAGCCGTCGCGGCCTGTTTGAGCTCGCCTGCTTCGCCTTTCGGACTCACGTGGACCCTCCTTGTCGTGAGTTCCCCTGAGTAAGTTGCATCGGCAGCAATGTATGTGAATAGCTGCATGACACAGGATGATGATTCCATCCGTGTAATTCAGCCGGGGCTGCACTTTCCAGTGTGACTTGCGCGGCTACCGTATGCAATGGGAACTTGTACCTCCGACGTTAGGCCTGCCAGGGCCCAAGGTCAAAGACGTTAGGGGTATTCCGCGGGCGTGTCGAAAGTTTCATTCTCGGCTTTAACCTTTAGCGTCTTTCCATCGGCCCCAGACGTCTCAAAAACCCCATCCGTCACAGGCGTGTCAGCAGTCTCAGCCGCCTCACTGGCCCCTGCTGCGGCGGGCGTTCAGCCGCCGAAGTCTTCGGGTTCGACGTCGTCGAGGAATTCGCGGAAGCGCCGCAGTTCCCCTTCCTCATCCACGGCGGGACCGGGATGCGTGTCCTCGCCCTCGTCGTGTTCGGTGATCCGGACGCCGGCCTCGTCCATGACGGCGTCGGCGCACCAGATCCGGCACTTGGCGCGCAGGGCCAGGGCCAACGCATCCGAAGCGCGGGAGCTCACGGTGGTTCCGTTCTCGAACTGCAGCTGCCCGTAGAAGATGTTGTCTTCCACCGCCACGATGTTGACGCTGACGATGGTGTGTCCCAAGGCTTCGACGACGTCCACCAGGAGGTCGTGGGTCATCGGCCGGGGCGGGACAACCCCCTGCTGGGCCAGGGCGATGGCACTGGCTTCCGGGGTCCCGATCCAGATCGGCACGTGGCGCTCACCATGGATTTCCTTGAGCAGGACAAGCGGCTGGTTGGACGGCAGCTCAATCCGCACGCCGACAATCTCCACCTCAATCATCAGATGTCCATCCTTGAGATGCGGTCGTGGACCAGCGCCTGGTGCAGTGACAGGCAGAGGTCGCTGATTTCCCGGGCTGCCTCGGCGGCCCGGGCGTGGGAGGCTGCGTCTTTGCGCGAGGTCAGGGTGGCCACTGCGCGTTCCACCAGCCCGAATTCACGGTCGGCGGCCGCCTGGAAGGGGCGGAGGTGCCGGGGCTCCAGGCCGTGGCTTTCCAGCTGGACGCAGGCCCGCGCCACTTGCAGGGCGTGCTCGTCGAACTTGCCGTTGACGTGCCCGATCAGCCCGTAGCTCAGGAGCGATTCCAGGAGCGGGACGCTCGCCCCGGATTCGGCCCGGAGCTGTTCCTCGCTGAGCCTGCGGGCACGGCTCTGGAGCTCGCTGGCGAGTTCTTCGGAGACGATCCGCGGGGAGAGCGTGACGCCGGCCGGCAGGTTCTCCGGCCGTTCGCCGCGGTCGATCGCGTCCAGGTAGTCCTTGATGACCTTCAGCGGCAGGTACTGGTCGCGCTGAAGCGACAGGACGAAACGCAGCCGTTCGACGTCGTTCTCGGAGTACTGCCGGTAGCCGGCAGGCGTCCGCTGCGGGTTGATGAGCCCCTTTTCCTCAAGGAACCGGATTTTTGACGCCGTCATGCTGGGGAAGTCGTCGCTCAGCTGAGCCAGGACTTCCCCGATGTTCAGAACCTGGGGTCCGCGCCGATCCGCATGTGCCGTGGCCACAGGCAGCTACCCCGGAATCAGACGTTGCCTGCTGCGCGGGCAGGGCTCAGATAGAAGGTGAGGCGGAACTTTCCGATCTGGACCTCGTTGCCGGACTTCAGTTCCACGGCGTCGACGCGGTCGTGGTTCACGTAGGTGCCGTTGAGGCTACCGGTGTCCACTACCTCAAAGCTGCGCGCCGTGCGGCGGAACTCAACGTGCCTGCGGGACACGGTGACGTCGTCGAGGAAGATGTCGGCGTCCGGGTGGCGGCCCGCCGTCGTGACGTCGGAGTCCAGCAGGAAGCGCGCTCCGGCGTTGGGGCCGCTGTGGGCCACGAGCAGGGCCGATCCGAAGGGCAGGGCTTCGACCGCGGCCCGCTCCTCTGCGGAGAGCTTCGGGGTGAAGGTGGGTTCGTCGCGCACTGGAGTGAGGTTGATCGACGTGGTCTCCGAAGCTTTCACTCCACCCGTGCCGTAACCGTCACCGGTGTCGTTCCGTTCGTGCCCAAACATTGAGTCCTCCTCATTCGTTGCAGGTGTCCCCCCTGCAAACAACGCATGCCGTCCGGGAAAGCCTCGCAGTCCCGGTAATCAGCCTTTCGGCGGGGCGGGGCTGTGTCTTGTCATCCCAACAACACTCCCCCGCGACCCGGCCCGAACGACCTATGTCTTTAGCCTACCTGCTGTTCATACTCGGATGCACTGAGCAGCGACTCAATCGCGTCGGCCTCCGCGAGCTTGATTTCGATCAGCCAGCCCTCTCCGTAGGGATCGGAGTTGATGAGGGCGGAATCGGTGTCCAGGGACTCGTTCCGGGCCACGACCTCACCCGTCACCGGGGCGTAGATGTCACTGACGCTCTTGGTGGATTCGACCTCGCCGACGACGTCGTTGGCCTTGATGGTTGTCCCGACTTCGGGCATCTGGGCGTACACGACATCCCCGAGGGCGTCCTGGGCAAAATCGGTGATGCCCACGCGCACAACCCCGTCGGCGTTGGGGGCCGAAACCCATTCGTGTTCTGCGGTGTAGGACAGTTCTTCGGGAATGATGCTCATGACGGGCCTTTCGTCGGGTCAATCACCTGTGGCGGCGGCAGCAGTTTGTTCTATCCGCCGCTGAAAGTATAGGCCGATCCGGAAGTGTCCGGGCAACAGAAAACCCCGCCGTTACCAGTCATGTCCGGGAACGGCGGGGCAACTGTTTGTACGCGCTTCTAGGGGAGGAAGTACCCCGCGAGGTCGGCGATGAGCTGGGCGGATCCGGAGGACCGGTTGAACAGTGACACTTTGCCGTCCGGGCCGAGCGCCACCGAGACCAGGTTCGGTACCGTCTGTCCGGCGGAGAAGTTCAGGTTGGACGCGTTGGGCAGCCCGGAGCCGTTCGGGTAGGCGGTGATGAAGCCGAAGGACGTGGGCGAGGTGACGGTGAGGTTGAACACTGCTGCCAGGGCACCGGTGGTGACGCCGTTGGCGCCTGCGACCTGGACGGATACCGCTGTATTGGCTGCGACGGGTGCGGTGTTCCGGGTGTCCAGGATCCGGGTGGGGCCGGCCGCTTTGAAGGCGCCGGTCGCGGTCGGTGTGCCGGGCAGGTAGTAGCCGGCGACGTCGGCGATCAGCTGGGACGTGCCCGAGGAACTGTTGAACAGCGTCACCTTGCCGTCGGACCCGACCGGGACCGTGACCAGGTTCGGGACCGTCTGACCGGCGGAAAAGTTCAGGTTGGACGCATTGGGCCGGGCCGCACCGGACGCGTACGCGGTCACGAAGCCCAGGGACTTCGCCTGGGTCA
>NZ_BAAAQB010000009.1:75466-116368 GCF_039531445.1 Arthrobacter humicola
CGCCGAGGAGTTCCGGGTGTCCAGGAGCCGGGCCGGCGAGAGGCTCTTGAAGGAGCCGCCCGTCGCCGGCGTTCCGGTGACGTAATAGCCCGTCACGTCAGCGATCAGCTGGGAGGACCCGGAGGAACTGTTGAACAGGGCGACCTTGCCGTCGGCCCCGACCGGGACGGTCACCAGATTCGGTACCGTCTGGCCGGCAGAGAAGTTCAGGTTGGACGCGTTCGGACGGGCGGCGCCCGAGGCGTAGGCCGTGATGAACCCGACGGACCGGGGCTGGGTCACCGTCAGGTTGAACACCACCGCCGAAACCTTCGCCGGGATCCCGTTGACCCCCGCGACCTGGAACGACACCGCGGAATTCGCACCCACAGCCGAACTGTTCCGGGTATCAAGGACCCGGGTCGGGGAGACCGGGGTGTACGTCCCCGGAAGCTGCGGGATGGTCGCACCCGCTGTGCCTGCCTTGATCACCACATCATCGATGTAGCTGTCGCCGGACTGCTCCAGGTGCTCGGCGCCCAGCTGTATCCGGGTGACCGCACTAAAGCCCGTGGCGACAGTCTTGCTTGAATAGAGCGGCAGGTCATCAAACCACGCCTCTACAGTGGATGACCCCCCGTTGGCCACCACGTGCATGACCAGGTGGTGCCACGTGCCAAGCTGCACGTTGGGCGACAGCGTCTGGTAGGAGAACACTCCGGCCTGGGTGGGCGACGTTACCCGCAGCACCAGGTCGCCGTTGTCGTTGCTGCGGAACACATCCAGCATTCTGGTGCTGCCATTGAAGAACCTGAAATAGGGGACATCGTTGCCCACCAGACCGGCCCGTGTGATGTTGAACCAGCCGTCCGTGTAGACCTCGTCGCTGCCGGACGGCAGCGGGGCCGAGAAATTGGCCAGGGAAGTCGGATCGGTGGTCACGTGCAGGTACGCCGAACAGAGTCCGGAGTGGTGCTGGGCGGAGGAGACGTCCGCCGTGCCGGTCCCGCCTGTGACGGGTGTGCCGAACCCTTCGGCGGTAATGCTGCCGGACTCGAAGTTGGCGGCCACCACGGTCTTTCCCGGGTACTGGTTGGTGGGCGCCGGCGTCCCGGGCTGACAGGTAACCGCGGAAGCTGGACTCGCGCCAACGACCAGTCCCAGAACCAAGACATTCAGAGCGGCCATCACGCCGGCCCGCAACAGTGTGTTCATTCGTCTACCCGCCCAGCCGAGGTATTCATGTCGGGTGAAAGACCCGATCCTTCGTCTGCAGTTGCCGGCGGCCCGGGATGCGGCCTGACCGCCGCCCCAATGGGCCTGTTCCTGCGATGCTGAATGCAGGTTACCGAGCCTCACCTTTGGGAAAACTTGCCTGAATACGGACTGGACACGGGCTGGACACGGAACTACTCCGGGAAACAGAAAACCCCGCCATTCCTTTGTCAGGAATGGCGGGGTTCTTTCTGTTGGTCGGGCTGACAGGATTTGAACCTGCGACCCCTTGACCCCCAGTCAAGTGCGCTACCAAGCTGCGCTACAGCCCGCTGGTTCCACCGTTCTCCGCCCGGAAGGCGTCCTGGTTTATCTCCAGGATTTCTTCCAAGCAGTCCGGCCGAACCACCTCCAAAAGCTTACACGATCCCGGAGGGTGCCTGTGACAATTTCGCGCTGTCACGGCAAGGTGTGTCGGAATTAACGTTTCTTGCCACGCTTTTCGCGTACACGCATGTTGACTTCGATCGGCGTGCCCTCGAAACCGAAGGTTTCGCGGAGCCGTCGGGTGATGAAGCGGCGGTATCCGGGATCCAGGAATCCGGTGGTGAAGAGCACGAACTTCGGCGGCCGGCTGGAAGCCTGCGTGCCGAACAGGATGCGGGGCTGCTTGCCGCCGCGGACCGGGTGCGGGTGTGCTGCCACGAGTTCGCCGAGGAACGCGTTGAGGCGACCGGTGGGGATGCGCTTGTCCCAGCTTTCCAGGGCGGTGTCCAGGGCCGGGACCAGCCGGTCCTTGTGCCAGCCGGTCTTGGCGGAGATGTTCACGCGCGGGGCCCAGGCCACGTGCGCGAGGTCCTGGTCGATTTCGCGTTCGAGGTACCGGCGGCGCTCATCGTCGAGGAGGTCCCACTTGTTGAAGGCGAGCACCAGGGCGCGGCCGGATTCGATGGCGAGTTGCAGGATGCGCACATCCTGCTCGCTGAGCACCTCATCCACGGCCAGGAGCACGACGGCGACCTCGGCCTTTTCAAGCGCGCTCTGCGTCCGCAGGGAGGCGTAGAAGTCGGCACCCTGGGCCATGTGCTGGCGCCGCCGGATGCCGGCGGTATCCACGAACCGCCACGTGCGTCCGCCGAGTTCGATGAACTCATCGACCGGGTCGCGGGTGGTGCCGGCGGTGTTATCCACCACCACACGCTCGGAACCGGCGAGCTTGTTCAGCAGGGAAGACTTGCCGACGTTCGGGCGGCCGATGAGGGCGACGCGGCGGGGTCCGCCGGAGCGCTCAAGGCCTTCGATCGTGGAGAACTCCGGGAGGGTGTCCATGACGTGGTCCAGGAGGTCGGCCACGCCGCGGCCGTGCAGGGCCGAGACGGGGTACGGTTCGCCGAAGCCCAGGCCCCAGAGGGTTGCGGAGTCGGCTTCCTGCGCGAAGTCGTCGACCTTGTTGGCCACCATGATGACCGGCTTCTTCGACTTGCGCAGCATCTTCATGACGCCTTCGTCGGTGGCGGTTGCGCCCACGGCGGAGTCGACGACGAACAGGACGGCGTCCGCGAGTTCCACAGCCATCTCGGCCTGCTCTGCCACGCGGGCGTGGATGCCGCGGGCGTCGTGTTCCCATCCGCCGGTGTCCACCACGGTGAAGTTGCGGCCGTTCCAGTGCGCCGAGTACATGACGCGGTCGCGGGTGACGCCGGGGGTGTCCTCGACGACCGCCTCGCGGCGGCCCAGGATCCTGTTGACCAGGGTGGACTTGCCGACGTTGGGCCGGCCGATGATGGCCAGGACAGGATCGAGCTTGACCGGACCGTCAAAGTCCTCGTCGTCGAAGTGGCCGCTCAGCAGGGCGGCATCGTCCTCGTCCAGCTCGTAGTCGTCCAGGCCGGCCCGCAGGGAGGCGGCGCGGAGCTCCGCCTCATCGTCGTCCAGGGCGGCGAGGTGCTCAGCCACCTGGTCGGTGCCGGTGGGCGTGTATTCGTCTTCGCCGGCGCCGAAATTGCCGGAGGTTTGAGTCGTATCGCTCATTGCACTTTCCTTAGGTGGTGATCTGCCGGCGTCCCGGCTACTGCTTCATGACGTTGGTGCGGGGATTCCGCGTGGGGCAAGGGCTGCCCGGTTCTTTGGATCGAGTCCTGGACATGGCGGGCCAGCGCGGCCCGGATTTCGGTTCCCGCCCTGTCCATTGAAACACGCCCGGTCTCACCGGGCCTGCGGCTGACGTTGATGGCCCCGCCGAAGCTGACGTGCAGCCGGCGGCGGGGTGCGGGAACGCTGTCCAGGTGTTCGCCGCCAATCCTTGTGCCCAGGATGGACACGGGCACAACGGTGGCGCCGGAGTTGAGCGCCAGCCAGGCGACGCCGTTGTTGATCGCGGCCGCCGCACCGCTCCCCCGCGTGCCTTCGGGCAGAATCCCGACGCACCGTCCGGCGTCGAGCAGGCTCCGGGCCGCGGTCAGCGCCGCACGGCCGCCGCGGCGGTCGACGGGCAGCTGGCCCGACGCCGTGAGCACCCGGCCGAGGAACCCGGTGAACATCTCCTGCTTGACGAGGATGTGCATGGCCCGAGGCGACGCGCCGAACATGACGGGCCCGTCGAGGAAGCTGATGTGGTTGCCGGCGAAAATCACAGGTCCGGTGGCCGGGACGTTGGACCGGCCCGTCACCGAGGTGCGGTAGACGACGTGGTCCAGGAGCCAGCCCACGGGCCGACTCCACGCCGTCGTCCAGCGGCCGGGCAGGGAGGCCTGCAGTGTCGCCGGCGTTCCGGTGCGCCCGTCAGTCACCGTGGGCGGCCCTGTGCTGGACGCTGTTTGGCTGGACGCCGCTTGGCTTGACGGCCGGGTGGTTGATGACGGTGTCCACGATGTCGAGGGCGGCCTGAACCGTCTCGTCAAAGTCCAGGTCCGAGGAATCCAGGGTGACAACGCCGTCGGCGGCCGTGGTGAAGTTCACCACGGTGGAATCCTTGGCGTCGCGGCGGGTGACCTGGGCCGCCAGCTGCTCGGCATTCTGGCTCCCGCCCAGCTGGATGCCGCGGCGGCGCAGCCGCGCTTCTTCGCTGGCGGTGAGCAGCATCCGCACCTCGGCTCCGGGCGCGACGACGGTGGTGATGTCCCGGCCCTCCACCACCATGCGGCGGTGGTGCTTTTCGATCAGTTCGCGCTGCCGGCGGATGAGTTCCGTGCGCGCGCCCAGGGTGGTGGCGACGGCGCTGACAGCGGCGGAAATGGCGGGCTCGCGGATGGCGAGCGTGACGTCGTCACCGCCGACGCGGACATATTCTTCCTGGGGGCTCGTGCTGACCTCCAGCGGCAGGGCCTTGGACGCGGCCTCCACCGCGGCGCGGTCCTCCAGGTCCATGCCGTTCTGCAGGCAGAACCATGTCAGGGCGCGGTACATCGCACCGGTGTCGAGGTAAGCCAGCTTGAGCCGTCGGGCCACCTCTTTGCTGACGCTGGACTTGCCGGAGCCGGAGGGTCCGTCGATGGCGACCACAAGGCTTTTTCCGGGGCGGACCACGGTCACTGTTTCGATGAGTTCCTGGGTCATTACTGGAGTACCCGCCATCCACGGTCGTTAAGGGCTTCTATCAGGAGGTCGTGCTTGTTCGGCAGGACGGAAATTTCCACCATGCCCACGTTTTGTCCCGAGGAGTGGTCGAGACGCAGGTCCTCGACGTTGACGCCGATCTCGCCGATCTCCGTCAGAAGCTTCGCGATCTGGCCCGGCGTGTCGTCCACCAGGACCGTCAGCCACGAGTAGGCCTGCGGGGGTCCGCCGTGCTTGCCCGGAATCCGGGCCTGGCCGGCGTTGCCTTCGCTGATCAGCTGGGCAAGGTCCAGCCGGGCACCGGGGGCGGTCGGTGCCTCCAGCGTGGCGATCAGCCGGTTGAGGTCCTCGCGGACCCCGTGCAGGATCGCAACCACCTTGTCCGCGTTCGCACCCAGGATCTGGACCCAGAGCGTGGGATCGCTCGCGGCGATCCGGGTGACGTCCCGCAGGCCGTTTCCGGCCAGAGACAGCGCGTGCAGGGGGGTGCCCTGCAGTCGGCTGGCCACGAGCGAGGACATCACTTGCGGCAGGTGGGACACCAGCGCCACGGCTTCGTCGTGTTCGTCGGCGGCGAATTCGGACACGACGGCGCCAAGGTCGACGGCCAGCGCACGCGCCACCTGCAGGGACTCCGGCAGCGTTTCTTCCGCCGGGCACACAACCCACGGCATGGATGTGAACAGCTCGCCGCGGGCTGCGACGGGGCCGGATTTCTCGCGGCCGGCCATCGGGTGGGTACCCACGTAGCGGCCCAGGTCGGCTCCGCGACCGCGGAGGTCGGCCAGGATGCCTGCCTTCACGCTCGCGATGTCCACCACGACGGCGTCCGGGTAGTCCTGCAGCGCTTTGGCCACGACGTCGGCCGTGACGTCCGGCGGCGCAGCCACCACGACGAGCTCCGGCTGTTCCCCGTCAAGGCGCGCCAACGGCAGGCCGGCGCCGATGTCGACGGCGACGGCCTGGTTGGTGGGCGAGGGGTCCGAGAGGAACACGGCAACGCCGCGCCCCCGCAGCCCCAGCCCGATGCTGGTGCCCAGGAGCCCGGCGCCCAGAACGACCACCGGACCGTTGAGGTGTCCGCGGCCGTGCATGCGAAAGGCGGACATGCCTACAGCCCCACAGATGCCAGTAGGTGGCCGACTTCCTGCTTGCCGAGGTTGCGAATGCTGCCCTGGCGCTGGTCGCCCAGCCCGATGGGACCAACCTTGACGCGGACCAGGCGCAGCACGGGGAAGCCGACAGCGTCGAACATGCGCCGGACGATCCGGTTCTTGCCCGAGTGCAGCACGACCTCAATCAGCACGTGGCCCGGAGTCGAGTCCACGAGCTTGAAGGAATCCACCGAGGCGATGCCGTCTTCGAGCTCGACGCCAGCTTTGAGTTCGGCGCCAATGCCCTGCGGGAACGGACCGCGGACCTGCACGAGGTAGGTCTTGGGCACTTCGTAGGAGGGGTGCGTCAGGCGGTTGGCGAGTTCGCCGTCGTTCGTCAAGAGCAGCAGCCCTTCGGTGGCGACGTCGAGACGGCCCACGTGGAAGAGGCGTTCGCCATGGTGGTTGCGCACGAAGTCGCTGACGCACGGGCGGCCGTCCGGGTCCTCCATGGTGGAGACAACGCCCTTGGGCTTGTTGAAGACCATGTAGACCATGTTCTCGTCCAGCTGGATTCGCAGGCCGTCGACGTGGATCACGGCGGTCTTCGGGTCAACGCGCATGCCGAGCTCGGTGACGACGTGGCCGTCGACCTCGACGCGGCCTTCGGCGATCATTTCCTCGCAGACACGCCGCGAGGCGACGCCGGCGGAGGCCATGACCTTCTGCAGGCGGATGCCGTCGGCGTCGTGCAGCTCAGACTGAGGCACCTCGCGGCGCGGTCCGCGGTTGCGGGCGGGCTTACGCACCGGTCCGAGGTTCTGGCCGAAACGTTCGCTGCCGAAGGCGCGGGGACCCGCAGCCCTGGCGGCGCCGGTGCGCGGCTTGGGCTTGAGCGCACCGGGAGTGCCGGGCTCCTTGCCGAAACCGGGCTTCCTGGCTCCGGGCTTGCGGGCCGCGCCCGTGCCGGTCGGACCTTTCGACTTCCAGTCACCGGAGGCCGGCCGGGACGCCGGGGCGCCGGGAGCCTGCAGGTCCGGATCGATGAAGGCCTCTTCGCGAGGCTTGGGGTGCTTGAAGGGGCGGTCGCCGCCACCCTTGGAGAAGTCACGGCCTCCCTTGCCGCCGGCTGCGCGCGGGGCGCCGCCCTGGACCGGGCCGCGGCCGGTGCCGCCCTGGCCGGTCTTGCCTTGTCCGGCGCTGTTGCGTCCCGAACTGTTACGTGGTGAACCCTGGCGTCCCGCCTGTGTCATGACCCGTCCTTACGTTGGTGGCCTGCGGCCGCTGTCTCCCGACAACACCCGCCGGCCGGGCAAATTGTTCTGCCCGGTGGATACTCGTGTGCAGGCGTTTGCCTGCACTGATACTGCTTACATTCTTCCTGCGTCGTAAAACTCCTCGATGCCTTCCAAGCCTGGAAGGTGGGGGGAAAGCTGCGGCAATTCAGCCGTCGAGCCGATTCCCATCCGCTCAAGGAAATACGATGTCGTCCGGTACAGGATGGCTCCGGACTCGGGATCGGTTCCCGAATCCTCGATCAGCCCACGCTGCGTCAGCGTCCGCACGACAGAGTCAACATTGACTCCTCGAATTGCAGACACCCGCGCCCTTGAAACGGGCTGGCGGTAAGCGATGACGGCGAGCGTTTCGAGCGCCGCCTGCGTCAGCCTGGCTGTTTGGCCCTCCAGCACGAACCCGCCCACGATCTCGGCGAACTCCGCACGGGAATAGATCCGCCAGCCTCCGGCGATATTCCGCAATTCAAAACCCCGGGGGGCGGCATTGTTGCCGTCAGTATTGCCAGTGTTGCTACTGGTCTGGCTGGCGACGTCCGCATCCGGGGCATTAACAGTATAACCGTTATACTCCCGCTGCAGTTCAGCCAGCAGGGAGTCGACGACGTCGACCGTCAGGTTCAGTCCGGCCGCCAGGGCCGTGGGGGTGGCCGGCTCGTCGATCACCATCAGGACAGCTTCGAGGGCCGCGCGGGCGCCGCCGGGCAGGCTGGCGAGGTCGGGTCCCGTGTCCGGCCCTGCGTCCGGTCCGGCGTCTTCGGCTTCGCCCCGCGGCGCCTCAGGGAGTCGTTCGTTCACGGCTGGTCCTCATATTCTTCACTCAGATTTTCGCTGCTCCACCCGTGGGAATCGGCCGTCCAGTGCACGGTCAGGTCCCCGAGCGGCAGCAGCTGGTCAAAGCCCACTGCGCGGTCGCGGAACAGCTCCAGCAGCGCCAGGAAGCGCGCCACCACCACCAGGGTGGATTCGGCGTCGGCGATCAGCGCCCGGAACGTCAGCGGCGTGCCCAGCCGCAGCCTGTTTCCCAGCAGCTCGGCCTGTTCCTTGACGCTCACGGGCGTGCCGTGCAGGTGCGCCAGGCCCACTTCAATGGGGGCCGCTTCCTTGGACTTGAGGGCGGCTTCGGCCAAACCGGCGAACTGCTCCGGGGTGTGCCGCCAAAGCAGTTCCGGCAACAGGGCCGCGAAGTGCCCCTCCAGGGCGACCTGCCGGGGGAAGCGCCGGGCTTCGAGCTCGAGGGTCGAGCCGATCATGCCGGCCACCTGCTTGAAGGCCTTGTACTGCAGCAGCCGCGCGAACAGGAGGTCGCGGGCCTCCAGCAGGGCGATGTCCTCCTCGTCCTCGACCTCGCCCGCGGGCAGCAGCCGGGCCGCCTTGAGGTCCAGGAGGGTGGCCGCAATCACCAGGAATTCGCTGGCCTCATCGAGGGCCCACTCCTCCCCCAGCCGCTGCAGGCCCCTGATGTACTTGATGAATTCGTCAGTGACGGTGGACAGCGCCACCTCGGTGATGTCCAGCTGATGCTTGGAGATCAGGCCGAGCAGGAGGTCGAAGGGGCCGGTAAAGTTAGCGAGGCGCACTTCGAATCCGGGCTTCTTCCCGGCGGGGCCGTCCGGGACCTCGGCAACTTCCGGAACCGCAGCAACTGCCGGATCCGCGGGTTCCACGGGCATGTCGAGCTCCGCCGGCGGAGAGAAGGCGCCTGCCATGTTCCTGGCTAGGGCGCGCCGCCGCGCGAAATCAACTCTTTGGCCAGGCGGCGGTAGGCGTCTGCACCGACGTGGTTGCCCGCGTAGGTGGTGATGGGTTCGGCCGCCACCGTGGCGTCGGCAAACTTGATGGAGCGCTTGATGACGGTTTCGAAGACCTTGTCGCCGAAGGCCTCGACGAGGCGGGCGATCACCTCGCGTCCGTGCAGGGTCCGGGCGTCGTACATCGTGGCGAGGACGCCATCCACCTGCAGGCGCGGGTTGAGCCGGTCCTGGACTTTGTCGATGGTTTCCACGAGCAGCGCGACGGCGCGCAGGGCAAAAAATTCGCAGATCAGCGGAATAATGACGCCGTGGGCGGCGGTGAGCGCGTTGACGGTCAGGAGCCCGAGCGAGGGCTGGCAGTCGATCAGGACGACGTCGTAGTCGTCCTCCACCTTCTTCAGTGCACGGTCCAGGACCTGCTCGCGGGCGACCTCGTTGACCAGCTGCACTTCGGCGGCGGAGAGGTCGATGTTGGCCGGCAGCAGATCCACGTTCTCCACGCCGGTCTTCTGGATGGCGTCGCGGATGTCCACCTTGCGGTCCATCAGCACGTTGTAGACGGTGAGGTCGAGCTCGTGCGGGTTGGTGCCCAGGCCTGCGGACAGGGCACCCTGCGGATCGAAGTCCACCAGGAGCACGCGGCGGCCGTATTCGGCCAGGGCGGCGGCGAGGTTGATGGTGGACGTGGTTTTACCCACTCCGCCCTTCTGGTTCACCATGGCGATAACCCGCGCAGGGCCGTGGGAGGACAGCGGCGCGGGCTCCGGAAAGTCGCGTTGGGGGCGCCCGGTGGGGCCCATGACGGCGTCTTCCAGATCGAGTTCGGTGCCTTCCAGAGTTGCTGAACCCTGTTCGCTGCTCACGTATCTATCCACACTTTCGATGACGGTGATTGTCGTGCTCGGTATTGCTCGCCAAGCTCCCGGACTAGGCTCCGGAGCCGAGCGTGTTTCCTCCCAAGGTTACAGCGCCCGACACGGTATTCGGCGGACCTTGACAACCGCCGTCATCTGAGCCTTGACCTTCCGGTAGAAGTCGAAGGTTACTGCCGGAAATGGAATGGCAGCGTCGAGCGGGACGCCGGGCCGCCGCGGCGGGACCCCTGGTCCGCAGCGGCAAAGAACCTGCCCGGACGCTGGTGGGCGTCCGGGCAGTATTCCGTGATTGGCGGGTCAGGCGTACCCGGCTACGCGTAGGCCGGGGCGGTCGGGACCGGCTCGGCCTGCGGCTCCGGGGCCGGGCCGTGGCCGGCGATCATGGTCTCTTCGTCGAACGGCTCGGCACCGGCAAGCACGCGGTCCACCCGGCCGCCGTCGATCTCCTTGACCCAGGTGCCGATCAGCACGGTGGCCACAGCGTTGCCGGTGAAGTTGGTCAGTGCCCGGGCCTCGGACATGAAGCGGTCGATGCCCACGATCATGCCCACGCCGCCCAGCAGCTGCGGGGCATGTGCCTGCAGTCCGGCGGCCAGGGTGGCGAGACCGGCACCGGTGACACCGGCGGCACCCTTCGAGGCGATGATCATGAAGATCAGCAGCGAAATCTGGGCGCCCAGGTCCAGGGGCGTGCCCATGGCGTTGGCGACGAAGAGCGATGCCATGGTCAGGTAGATGGCCGTGCCGTCCAGGTTGAAGGAGTAGCCGGTGGGAACCGTCACGCCCACGACCGGCTTGGACACACCGAGGTGTTCCATCTTCGCGATCAGGCGGGGCAGCGCAGCTTCGGAGGATGAGGTGGAGAAAATCAGCAGGTACTCACGGGCGAGGTATTTCATGAGCCGGAAGATGTTGACGCCTGCGACCACCTTGAGCAGGCCACCGAGGATCACCACGATGAACAGTGCGCAGGTGATGTAGAAGGCGGCCATGAGCGTGAACATGCTGAAGATGGCCTGCACGCCGGTGGCACCGACGACGGAGGCGATCGCACCGAAGGCGCCGACCGGGGCCAGCCACATGATCATGATGAGGATGCGGAACACCAGGGCCTGTCCGTAGCCGACGGCTTTGAGGATCGGGGCTCCCTGCGGGCCCATCTTCTGCAGGGCGAAGCCCACCAGGATCGCGGCGAGGAGGGTCGGCAGGACGGGGATGTCCCCCGGGATGATGCCTAGCAGGAAGTCGACGGTGCTGTCGACGGCCGCCTTCTTGTTCGGATCGTAGGGGGCGAGGTTGAGGCCCGCGCCCGGATGGATCAGGTTACCGACGACCAGGCCGATGGCCAGGGCGAAGGTGGACATCACCATGAAGTAGATGAGGGCCAAGCCGCCGACCTTGCCGACGGTGGCGGCCTTGGCGATCGAGCCGATACCCAGGACGATGGTGCAGAAGATCACCGGGCCGATCATCATCTTGATGAGTTTGATGAAACCGTCACCCAGCGGCTTGAGGGATTTGGCGGCCTCGGGGAACAGCAGCCCGACGACGGCACCTGCGATCACGGCGACGATGACTGCAATGTACAGGTAGTGGGACTTATCGAGCCCTTTGCGCTTCTTGGCCGGCGTTGCCGCCGGTGCTACTGACTCTCCTCGTTGAGAGGCCATGGTGTTCTCCTTGGATAGGCTGGACTTTCGCGCGGTCCCGGCTGTGGTCCTCGCGGCCGTTCGTGTGTGTAACCCATCATTGATGACGGGGTGACGCACATCACCCTTGCGTTCATATTGGTCATGGAAGGTGTTGATGATCCACCGCTGGAGCATCGCGCGGAGGCTGTTTGTGGCCCAACTGCTGTTCATCGTGGCGCTGACGGCGATCGTGGGAACGGCCACCTTCGTCGACGCCCGCGATCATGCCTACGACGAGGCCGGACGCCGGATGGAAGGCATTGCCACCGCGGTGGCGGACGCTCCCTTCGTCGTGCAGGCGGCGAGCGCCGCCGACCCGTCCGCCCTGCTCCAGCCGTATGCCTTGAAGGTCACGAACGATGCCGACGCGGATTTCATCACGATCATGGCGCCGGACCGGACCCGGTGGACGCATCCCCGGGACGAGGAACTGGGCAAGCCCTATATCGGGTCGATCGATGAGGCCCTCAGCGGACGGGTGTTCACGGAGGTCGTGGCCGGCACCCTCGGCCCGTCGGTGCGCACCATCGCCCCGGTCAAGGATGCCGACGGCAAGGTCCGGGCGCTCGTGGCCGCGGGTGTGACCGTCCGGACGGTGGATGTGGCGGTCTCCAGCAGGCTGCCGGCGCTGCTGGCCATTGCCCTGGCGCTGCTGGTGGTCGGTTCTGTGGCGTCGTGGCTCCTGGGGCGCTACCTGCGCCGGGTGACCCGCGGCTGGGGTCCCGAGGAATTGGGCCAGCTCTTCGCCTACTACGAATCGGTGCTGCATTCGGTGCGTGAGGGCGTGATCCTGATCGATCCCAAGGGCAAAGTGGTGATGTACAACGACCAGGCCGCCGAGCTGCTGGGGCTGCCTAAGCAGTCTTCCGACGGCCATCCCGCTGCCGGCACCGCAGGACGCGGGCGCCAGGCGGCGCCGTCCCTCTCGGATATGCCGCTTGCAGCCAGCCTCAAGGAACTCTTCGAATCGGGACGGACCGCCCACGATGAGATCCACCTGACCGGGTCCCGGGTCCTGGTGGTAAACCAGGGGCCGGCGGTTGGCCCTGCATCGGCCGCGGGCCGCCAGCGGAGAGCGGCTGCCGGCGCCCCCGTCCACGGCGCCCACGTCTACGGGACGGTGGCAACCATCCGGGACCGGACCGAAATTGAATCCCTCGGCAGCGAACTGGAAACGATGCGTACGCTCTCGGACGCGCTGCGCGCCCAGACCCACGAGCACGCCAACCGGCTCCACACGATCGTCTCCCTGATGGAACTGGGGCGGGCCCCCGAGGCCCTCGACTTCGCCACGAAGGACCTGGAACTGAGCCAGCGCCTGACCGATGACCTGGTGGGTTCCATCGAGGAACCGGTACTCGGCGCCCTGATCATGGGCAAGGCAGCCGAAGCGCACGAACGCGGCGTCGAACTGACCCTCAACACCAGCGGATCCACGGCCGTGACGGGGCTCGCCGTGCAGGACCTCGTGGCCATCCTGGGGAACCTGCTGGACAACGCGATCGACGCCGCGGCCGAGGCACCGCCTCCCAGGCTCGTGGAGCTGTCCGTCGTGACCACCGGGGCCGCCCTCGAGATCACGGTGGAGGACAGCGGACCGGGAATTGACCCCGCGGCCGTGGACGACGTCTTCCGGCACGGCTTCAGCACAAAGACGCCGGGACCCTTCGGGCGGGGCCTGGGCCTGGCCCTGGTCCGCCAGGCCGTGCATCGACTGGGCGGTACCATGACAATCACCAGCCCCGCCGGAGCTCTATTCCGCGTCACGCTGCCGGTTACAACACCGCCGGTCACAACAGAGGAACAGCCATGAGCGACATCCGGGTGCTCGTCGTCGAAGACGAGCCCATCGCCGCCGCGGCGCACGCCGCCTACATCGAGCGGATTGACGGTTTCACCTTGGCCGGCACCGCGCCCGACGGGCAGTCCGCCCTGCGCCTGCTCACGGACTTCGCGGCGGCGGGCAACCCGGTGGAACTGGTGCTGCTGGACATGAACCTCCCGGACCTGCACGGGCTGGACATCGCACGCCGCATGCGGGCGGCCGGACTCTTCGCGGACATCATCGCCATCACCGCCGTGCGGGAATTGAACATCGTCCGCAGCGCGGTGGCCACGGGCGTGGTCCAGTACCTGATCAAGCCCTTCACCTACGCCACGTTCGCGGACAAACTCGCCAGCTACCGGCTGTTCCGGGAACAGCTCGCCGGCCCCCGGACGGGAAAGCCCGGGGCCGGCGCCTCCCAAAGTGATGTGGACCAGGCATTTGCGAGCCTGCGGGCCCCTTCCGAAGTGTCGCTGCCCAAGGGCTTGTCCGTCTCCACGCTGGAATCCGTCAAGGACTTCATCGAGCGGCAGTCCGGGGCGGTGTCAGCCAGCGAGGTCATGGCGGCGCTCGGCATGTCCAGAGTCACCGCGCGGCGCTACCTTGAGTACCTTGCCGACGCCGGCACAGTTTCCCGCGCCGCACGCTACGGCACTCCCGGCCGCCCGGAGAACGAATACCGCTGGAACCGTCCGCCGTCGTCAGCTGCGCGGCCATAACCAGCACTGCCCCGCGGCCACTCCCCCACAGGGCGTCACGCAGCGCAGAGTTTCAGGATGGCTATTTCGGCACGACGGCGGATTCCCGCCGTCGTGCCTCACGAAGGGCCTGCGGAGGAGCCCAAAAACCTGCCCTGCGTGACGCGGGCTCGCCCGTCAGTCGGCGGCCGAGGGGCGCAGAGTTCCCAGCAGCCGGTCAATCACGCCGGCGTCCTCGATCGTGGACGGCACCACGTACTCGTCGCCGTCGGCGATCTGGCGCATGGTCTTGCGCAGGATCTTTCCCGAGCGGGTCTTGGGCAGGGCCTCCACCACGGTGACGTGCTTGAAGTCGGCCACGGCGCCGATGTCCCGCCGGACCAGGGCGATGAGGTCCTTGACCAGAATCTCTTCCGGGATGTCCACCCCGGATTTGAGCACCACGTAGCCGCTGGGCCGCTGGCCCTTGAGCGGGTCGGCGAGGCCGATCACGGCGCATTCCGCGACGGCGGGGTGCTGGCCGATCACCTGTTCCATGGCGCCGGTGGAGAGCCGGTGTCCGGCGACGTTGATGATGTCATCGGTGCGGCCCATGACAAAGAGATAGCCGTCTTCGTCCCGGTAGCCGGAGTCGCCCGTGGCGTAGTAGCCCTCGAATGCCTGGAGGTAGGAGGAAATGTAGCGTTCGTCGTTGCGCCAGAGCGTAGTCAGGGTGCCCGGCGGGAGCGGCAACTCCAGGACGATGTTTCCTTCCGTGCCGGCCTCGACGTCCTCGCCCCCGCCGTCGACGACGTTGAGCCTGAAGCCGGGCATCGGGACGCTGGGCGATCCTGCCTTGATCGGCAGCCCGTCCAGGCCGCGCGGGTTGGCACAGATGGCCCAGCCCGTCTCGGTCTGCCACCAATGGTCCACCACGGGGACGCCGAGGACCCGGGAGGCCCAGTGGAAGGTGTCGGTGTCCAGCCTCTCGCCGGCGGCGAAGAGCGTGCGCAGGCTGGAGATGTCGTAGTTCTTGAGCAGCTGCGCCTCGGGGTCGGCTTTCCGGATGGCCCGCAGAGCGGTGGGCGCGGTGAACAGCACGTTGACCTTGTGGTCCTGGATCAACCGCCAGAATGCGCCGGCGTCGGGGGTTCCCACCGGTTTTCCCTCGTACAGCACCGTGGTGGCGCCGGCCAGGAGCGGCCCGTACACGATGTAGGAGTGCCCCACCACCCAGCCGACGTCCGAAGCCGTCCACATGACGTCGCCCGGTGCGACGTCGTAGATGTTGGCCATGGTCCAGCTCAGGGCCACGGCATGGCCGCCGTTGTCCCGCACCACGCCCTTCGGCGCGCCCGTGGTGCCCGAGGTGTAGAGGATGTAGAGGGGATCAGACGCCTTCACATCGACAGGCGCGGCGGGCTCGGCCGAAGCCATCTCGGTGTCCCAGTCGAGCCACCCGGGGTGGTCGGCCACCGACGCGGCGAAGCCATCCCTGGCCTTGACCAGCACCGGGGTGTCCGGGGCGCCGGCGATGCCGAGGGCCTCCGCGACGGCGGGCAGGTATTCAATCCGGCGCGAGGGTTCGATACCGCCCGACGCCGTCACCACGGCCGCGGGGGCGGCGTCCCGGATGCGGGCGGCGAGCTCTTTCGGGGCAAAGCCGCCGAACACCACGGAGTGCACGGCGCCGAGCCGGGCCGTGGCCAGCATCGCGATGGCGGCCTCGGGGATCATCGGCATGTAGATCACCACACGGTCGCCCTTGCCGACTCCGCTGCGGCGTAGGACACCGGCGAACCGGGCCACAAGCTCCGTCAGTTCGGCATAGCTGAAGCGTTTCTGCGTGCCGAGCATGGCGGAGTCGTAGATCAGGGCGTCCTGTGCGCCCCTGCCCTCCGCCACGTGCCGGTCGAGCGCGTTGTAGGACGTGTTCAGGACGCCATCCGGAAACCAGTCGTAGAGCGGCGCCCTGCTGGCATCGAGGGCCTGTTGGGGCCGCGTGGACCAGGAGATCCCCCGGGCAGCGTCCAGCCAGAACTCTGCGGGCTGTTCGAGGCTACGTTTGTAGGCGTCCCGGTAGCTCTTGGTGACCATGAGATACATCCTGTCCACGACGGTGTGATGCAGCCCATGGTAAACCGTGGCGGACGGCCACCACAAGGGTTATGTATACAAGAACCACCGATTTCTGCGCTTTATCCGCCGACTACTGGGCAAAGTGCCCTTGCGTGTATACACTGGTTTGTGGCCACCCCCAAAGGGCCCAGGAGCGAAGGAGGCAGGATGCGAGCCAGCGATAGGGCTTACGCGGCATTGCGCGACGACATCATCGAATGGCGCCTCCTGCCCGGCACAGTCCTCGCGGAGGTGGAACAGTCGGAGCGTCTGGGCATCTCGCGCACGCCGCTGCGCGAGGCCCTGAGCCGGCTCACGGCCGAAGGGCTGACGACGACGGCGGGCGGCCGCGGCGTCGTCGTGACCGATATTTCACTGGACGACATCGACGAACTGTTCGAATTGCGCGAAACCCTCGAAGGGAAGGCCGCGGCCCTGGCCGCCGTGCGCGGCGACCGGGCCACCTTCGACCAGCTCCGGCGCGAGCTGCTCGAAGCCCCGGAACTGATCGGTGGCGAGGACCCGGCCCTGCATGAGTACTACGAGCTCGTCGGGCGGCTGGACGCGGCCATCGACGCAGCCATCTCCAACGCGTACCTCGCCCAGGCCATGCGCAGCCTCCGCGTCCACCTCGTGCGCGTCCGGCGCCTGGCCGCCGACGACGCCGCCCGGCTGACCGCCGCCGCCGCCGAGCACGCCGCCATCGCCGAGGCGATCGCCGCCGGCAACCCGCGGCTGGCCGAGGCCGCCACCACGCTTCACCTGCACCGCAGTCTTTCCCACGTCAAAGCCACGCATACACCTCACTAAAAGGAGCACCATGGTCAAGGAACACCACGTCCGCGTTTACAAGAGCGAGGAAAACCTGCCCCGCGAGGACCAGCTTGCCTACAAGATCGCCAAGGTCGCCGCGGATCCCGTGGACGTCACCGCTGACGTCACCGACATGGTGATCAACCGCGTCATCGACAACGCCTCGGTGGCGATCGCCTCGCTGAACCGTGCCCCCATCGTCGCGGCCCGGGCCCAGGCCCTCACCCACGGCCCGACCACCGGCGGCAAGGGATCGAAGGTCTTCGGCATCGAAGAGCGCGTAGCCCCGGAGTGGGCCGCCTGGGCCAACGGCGTCGCGGTCCGTGAGCTCGACTACCACGACACCTTCCTGGCCGCGGATTACTCCCACCCGGGCGATAACATTCCGCCGATCCTCGCCGTCGCCCAGCACGTCGGCTCCAGTGGACATGATTTGATCCGCGGAATCGCCACCGGCTACGAAATCCAGGTCAACCTGGTCAAGGCCATCTGCCTGCACAAGCACAAGATCGACCACGTGGCCCACCTCGGCCCCTCCGCGGCGGCCGGCATCGGCACCCTGCTGGGTCTCGACGTCGAGACCATCTTCCAATCCGTCGGCCAGGCCCTGCACACCACCACCGCCACCCGGCAGTCCCGCAAGGGCGAAATCTCCACCTGGAAGGCGCACGCCCCCGCGTTCGCCGGCAAGATGGCCGTCGAATCCGCTGACCGTGCCATGCGCGGCCAGACCTCCCCCGTGCCGATCTACGAGGGCGAAGACGGCGTGATCGCCTGGATGCTCGATGGCCCGGACGCCTCCTACATGGTGCCTCTGCCCGAGGCCGGCGAGGCCAAGCGCGCCATCTTGGACACCTACACCAAGGAGCACTCGGCCGAGTACCAGGCGCAGGCGTGGATCGACCTGGCGCGCAAGCTGCACGGCGAGCACCCCGAGGTCACGGACCCGGCCAACGTCGACTCCGTGCTGATCAAGACCAGCCACCACACGCACTACGTGATCGGCTCCGGCGCCAACGACCCGCAGAAGTACAGCCCCACGGCCAGCCGCGAAACCCTGGACCACTCCATCCCGTACATCTTCACCGTCGCCCTGCAGGACGGCGCGTGGCACCACGTCGATTCCTATGCCCCGGAACGCGCCGCCCGCCCGGACACCGTGGAACTCTGGCACAAGGTCACCACGGTCGAGGATCCGGAATGGACCCGCCGCTACCACTCCCTGGACATCGCCGAGAAGGCGTTCGGCGGCACCGTGGTCATCACGCTCACCGACGGCACCGTCATCACGGAGTCGATCGCCGTCGCCGACGCCCACCCGCTGGGTGCCCGGCCCTTCGCGCGGGAGCAGTACGTCAACAAGTTCCGCACCCTCGCCGCCGGCCTCGTGGCCGACGAGGAGATCGAGCGCTTCCTCGCCGCCGCCGAGCGGCTTCCGGAGCTTGCCGCCGGTGAGCTTGACCAGCTGAACATCCAGGCGGCCGACGGCGTGATCGACCTCGCCGCCGCCCCGAAGGGACTCTTCTAATGCTGTACTCGAAGACCACGCCGGAGCAGAAGCGGCTCCGCTTCCGGGAGCTCCTGGCCTCCGGCACCATCCAGCAGTTCCCGGGCGCGTTCAACCCGCTCTCGGCCCGGCTGATCGAGGAAAAGGGCTTCGCCGGCGTCTACATTTCCGGCGCCGTCCTGGCCAACGACCTCGGGCTGCCGGACATCGGGCTGACCACGCTCACCGAGGTCGCCACCCGGGCCGGGCAGATCGCCCGGATGACCGACCTGCCGTCCATCGTGGACGCAGACACGGGCTTCGGCGAGCCGATGAACGTGGCGCGGTCCGTCCAGGAACTCGAGAATGCCGGCCTGGCCGGCTGCCATATCGAGGACCAGTTCAACCCGAAGCGCTGCGGCCACCTCGACGGCAAGAACGTGGTGGACCTCGAGACCGCGACCAAGCGGATCCGCGCCGCGGCCGACGCCCGCCGTGACCCGAACTTCCTGATCATGGCCCGGACTGACATCCGGGCCACCGACGGTCTCCAGGCCGCCCAGGACCGGGCCAAGGCACTCGTAGAGGCCGGGGCCGACGCGATCTTCCCGGAGGCCATGAAGGACCTGAGCGAATTCCAGGCGATCCGCGACGCCGTCGACGTCCCGATCCTGGCCAACATGACCGAATTCGGCCAGAGCGCCCTGTTCACGGTGGACGAGCTCGCCGGGGTCGGAGTCAACATGGTGATCTATCCGGTCACCCTTCTCCGTAGTGCCATGGGGGCTGCGGAGCGTACTCTGGAATCGATTAAGGCCGACGGAACCCAAGAGGCACAGGTTGGGAGCATGCTGACCCGTGCGCGTTTGTACGATCTCGTTGATTATGAGGCTTACAACCGATTCGATACCGGAGTCTTTAATTTCCATATCCCAGGTCAGTAAGCCCCGCATGGAACCGCCGGCACGTGCCGGTATACAGGCGTTAGGAACAAAGGAGTTTCAGCATGGCTGAACAGGACATTAAGAAGGGCCTCGCCGGCGTCGTGGTGGACTACACCGCGGTCTCCAAGGTCAACCCGGACACCAACTCGCTGCTCTACCGCGGCTACCCCGTCCAGGAACTGGCAGCCAAGTGCAGCTTCGAGGAAGTCGCCTACCTGCTCTGGAACGGCGAACTGCCCACCGCGGAGCAGCTGGCCGAGTTCACGGCACGGGAACGCGCCGGCCGTCCCATCGATCCGGTCGTGAAACAAGTGGTGGACGCGCTGCCCACCACGTCGCACCCGATGGACGTCTGCCGCACGGCAGCCTCCGTCATGGGCGCACGGCACCCGCTCGCGGAGGACTCCTCGCGCGAGGCCAACATGGCCAAGGCGATCGACCTCTTCGCGGCGATGCCGGCGATTGTGGCCTACGACCAGCGCCGCCGGCACGGTCAGGACGTCGTGGCGCCCCGCGACGATCTGGGCTACTCGGCGAACTTCCTCTGGATGGCCTTCGGCGAGGAACCGGTCCAGGAAGTCGTGGACGCCTTCAACGTCTCGATGATCCTCTACGCCGAGCACTCGTTCAACGCCTCGACCTTCACGGCCCGCGTGATCACCTCAACGCTCTCGGACCTGCACTCGGCCGTCACCGGGGCGATCGGAGCGCTCAAGGGCCCGCTGCACGGCGGCGCCAACGAGGCCGTCATGCACACCTTCGACGAGATCGGTATCCGGCAGGAGGAGTCGCTGGACGAGGCCCACGCACGGGCCAAAGCCTGGATGGAGGATGCCCTGGCCCACAAGCGCAAGGTCATGGGCTTCGGCCACCGTGTCTACAAGCACGGCGACTCGCGGGTGCCCACCATGAAGGCGGCCCTGGACAAGATGATCGCGCACTACGGCCGCCCGGAGCTCTTGGGCCTCTACAACGGCCTGGAAACGGCGATGGACGAGGCCAAGGCGATCAAGCCAAACCTGGACTACCCGGCCGGCCCGACCTACCACCTCATGGGCTTCGACACCCCCACCTTCACTCCCTTGTTCGTCGCCAGCCGCATCACGGGCTGGACGGCGCACATCATGGAGCAGCTGGAATCGAACTCCCTGATCCGCCCGCTGAGCGAGTACAACGGCGTCGAGGAACGGCACCTGCCGTAACTTTCGAACAACGCTCGACGGCGGGCCGGTCACCTTTCAGGTGGCCGGCCCGCTTCGTTGTGCCCGCGGACTGGTCCTAGCTGACCTTAGTGACGGTCAGCGAGGTGATGACCGTCTTGAGGTCCTTGTAGGCCTGGGTGCGGGTGAAGGCCAGGGCATCGTCCATGGTCTGGAACTTGTAGAGACCCCACGTGGCTCCGCCAAGGGGACGACGATCCGCGAAGCTGTAAAACTTCAAAGAGTCCGGGCCTTGTACCGCAAAATCAAGGACGCAGCCGATCCCGTCCTGTCCGGCGATGCGGTTCGTGATCCCTATCCCCGCTTGGACGGGACCTCCGTCATTTGCTGCTGAGGTCATGGCGACGTAAGCGAACCTCGGGGTTCCCTGTGCCGGCGCTGCCGGGTCGACCGGGAGTCCTGCCATCGGCTGGCTGTCGAGGACCTTGTAGGGTGCGTTGTTAAGACACCCGCTGGTGGTCCAGTCATTGGTATCGCCGAAGGCCAGCCGTGCCACTTCCTTGCCGGCGGAATCCGTGAGGGAAGTTCCTTCACCGTTTGAGAGGGCGTTGCTCTCCGCGGTCCCGGCGAGTTGCCAGGCAGCCGGGTAGTTGAAGGCCAATTTATAGCCCGTGGACCAGTACTCGTAAGTCTTGATCCCCCGCGCCGCCAAGCTGCCCGGCGCCGGGGTGCCTACGAGAGCCTTCCGGAGCTCCACGGGAATTCCCTTGGACGCGAACTGCCCGTCCATGTATTGTTCCGCCGTCAGCCGCTCATTGTTCGCCGCCGCCTGATCCCAGCCGGGCATGTTGGCCCACGGCTGGTCAGCGTCGATGACGTACTTGCGGTCAGTCAGCTTGGCCATCCAGAACCAACTGCCGGCGTCGGTCTGGCCGCCTGAGACCTTCATGCTCAAGGCCATCCAGTCTCCCGCGCAGGCCGCAACCTGTGCGGTGGGCAATTGGTCAGCGAACCAGCTCTGAACGCCGGCCACGCTGTCCTTCGTGCAGGCGACAGGTCCGGTGGCTGCCGGCACGCTCGCCGCTGCCGTCGGCGTCGGGGTCGCCGACGGCGTCACGCTAGCCGAAACTGTCGCTGAGGCCGTCGGAGAAGTGGTCGCCGTCGTAGTGACGGTGGCCGCCGGTACGGGGGCGGTGGTGAGGGAACCCAGGTTGGTGGCCACGAGGACGCCGGCCGTGACGGCCGCCGCCGCCAGTGTCAGTACGCCGGCCAGCCGGGTCCGCCTGCGCTTCCGGTCCGCGAGGGAAAAGACATTGTGCGGCAGGCTGTCGCTAAACTCCGCGGGCTCGGTGAGTATCCTGCGCAGGGCGGCCTCGCCGTCGGGCACGGACGGATCGTTATGTACGGGGTCGATCGCGGAAATCATGTTCTTGATCGGATCCATCTCAGGCACCCATTTTCTGTGTCATCGTTTCAGCGCCTGCCGGAATGTGCTTGCGAAAGGCGGCCCGGGCCCGGTGCAGCCGGACCTTGGCGGCGGACTCGCTGCAGTGCAGCACACCGGCAATTTCCGCGATACTCAATTCATCCCAGTACGCGAGCTGGAGGATGTCCCGGTCCTTCTCCCGAAGAGCGGCCAGGGCGTCCTGGACCGCCACGTTGTCCGAATCGCCGCCGAACCGCACCACGGCCGCGGAACGCAGCTTGTCCTGGAGCGCCTCCTGCCGGTCCCGGCTCCGGTAGGCGTTCCCGATCAGGTTGCGGGCGACCGTCAGGAGCCACGCCGTATCCGTCCGGGACGCGTCGTCCCACTTCTTCTGCCACACCACCCGGAAGACATCCGCGGCGAGTTCCTCCGCCAGTTCGACCGATTCCACCCGCCGTCGGACAAACCTGTAGACCTGCGGATAGTTGTCTTTATGAATGGCGATAAACGCCAACTCGCGCTCCGAAAGCACGCATCCCCCAAAAATCAAATGTCCGAACTGCTGGATAACTGTATTGTTTCCGGCTTCCGGGCCGGGGTTACACGCCCCGCAAAGAATATTCCGCCGAGGCCACGGTCTCGTTGTCATCGTTCAGGATGATGACGGCGTCCACAGCGCCCTCCCCCAACGCCAGCGGCAGCCAGTGTTCGGCATCCTGCCACATGCGCGCCAACGGCAGCGACGTGACCGGGAACCATTCCGGGATGATTTCCTGGCTTTCGACCGGGTCGCCGGTCCAGCGGCGCGCGGTGAAGAGGCTCGTGGACATGTTCCATTCCGGCCGGGCGGGAAAGACGAACTCGATCAGTCCGGCGACGCGGAGATCGTGCTCCCTGACCACGATTCCGGCCTCCTCGAAAACTTCGCGGCAGGCGGCCTCGGCGTCGGACTCCCCCGGTTCCACATGGCCGCCGAGACCCACTATTTTTCCGACGCCGAACCCGGTCTTCTTGGTACCGAGCAGGACGTGCGTCCCGGCGGCTTCGTCGCGTAGCAGGAAGCACAGAGTGACAGCTGTCGAATTCATGGATCAACATTAGCGCCCGGCCACGGTGGCTGGGGTCGCCCCGCCGCGGTTGGCCCGGGTGGCCGTCCTAGCCCAGGGCGCGCGGGTGCGCGGCGGCGTAGATCTCCCGCAGCGTATCGGCCGTCACCTGGGTGTAGACCTGCGTCGTGGTCACCGAGGCGTGCCCCAGCAGCTCCTGGACCACGCGGACGTCGGCACCGCCCTCCAGCAGGTGGGTGGCGAAGGAGTGCCGCAGGGTGTGCGGCGACACGTCCTTGGTGATGTTGGCCTTGTCCGCGGCCGACTTAAGGATGGTCCAGGCGCTTTGCCGGCTGATCCTGCCGCCGCGGGCGTTCAGGAACAGCGCCGGGGTGCCCTTGCCCTTGGCGGCCAGCAGGGGCCGGCCGCGGACGAGGTAGGCGTCGAGGGCTCGTGCCCCGAACGATCCCAGCGGGACGAGGCGTTCCTTGGACCCCTTGCCGAAGAGCCTCACGATCGCGGGACCCTCGCTATCACCGGCCCCGCGCGAGGTATGCAGGGACGAGGCGTGCAAGGAGATGTCGTCGACGTCAAGGCCCACGGCCTCGCTGATGCGGGCTCCGGTGGAATAGAGGAACTCGAGCAGGGCACGGTCACGCAGTCCAGTGGCCGTATCCGTGCCGACGGCCTCGAGGATCCTCGTGACCTCCCCGACGCTGATCGCCTTGGGCAGGCGCTTGCCGGGCATCGGCGGGTGGACGTCGCTGGCCGGGTCGGTGGGCGTGATGCCTTCCAGCGCCCAGAATTTGTGCAGACCGCGCACTGCCACGACGGTGCGTGCCGCGGACCGGACGCCGAGGGAGGACCCTCCGTCGGACCCGTCGGATAAGGCCTGGACGAAGCCGGTGACATCATGCCGGGTGACGTCCGCCGGGCGCTGGCGGCCCGAACGGGCGAGGTAGCTCGCGTAGCGGGCAAGGTCCCGCCGGTACGCGGCGAGGGTGTTCGCCGCCAGTCCGCGTTCGACCCCCATGTGCTGCAGGTAGTCAGTGATGGCGCGGTCAATCTCCGTCTGCGGACGAACCGTCGGCGCCGGGGCGCGCGTTTCCAGCGTCTGCGGGCCGGCCATCAGCGCGTCGGTCATCGGCGCTGGCTGGGATGGGCCGGCCACGGCGCGTCGGCCGGGCGGAGGCTTGCGAAGTTGTCGGCGCGGGCGGCGGCCGCGGCAAGGACGCCGACGACGGCGGACGGGTTGTGGAGGCGGCCGTCCAGCACTGCCTGCACGGCCTCGTCCAGCGGCGTCCAGTGCAGTTCGATTTCGGCTTCTTCCTCGGTGCGGACGTGCCGCTCGTGTCCCGGCACCTCCCGCAGGCCGCGGGCCAGGTAAATGCGGATGGCCTCGCTGGAGGACCCCGGGGAGTTGAAGAAGTCGGCCAGCACGTTCCAGCGGTCCGCCACCAGGTCCGCTTCCTCGGCGAGCTCGCGGGCAGCGCCGACGACAAAGTCCTCGCCTTCGACGTCGAGCAGCCCCGCGGGGATCTCCCAGAGATCCATGCCGACGGGGTGCCGGTACTGCCGGAGCAGCAGGACGTCGCCGGCGTCGTTCATCGGGAGAACGGCTACCGCACCGGGATGGTCGATGTAGTCCCGGACGAGGGTGTCGCCGTCGTCGTTGAGCTGGAAGCTGTCACTGACGACGTCCCAGATCCTGCCTTCGTACACCTTGTGGGAAGACAAAAGACGGCGTGGGCTCGGTTCATCCGAAACCTGCCGTGCAGCATTGGGGGTCTCAGACATACCGGGCATCGCGCCGTCCTTTGATTCAGTTGGAAATTACTTGGACACTGCTGCCGACGAGGGCTTGGCGGCAGTGGCCGGGGCTTCTGCCGTGGCGCTAGCGCCGGCACTTGCCGCCGGTGCAGCGTCGGCGGCGTGCTGGTGATCCAGCGCCGCCTTGACCAGGCCCGCGAAGAGCGGGTGCGGACGCGTGGGCCGCGAGCTGAGCTCGGGGTGCGCCTGTGTGGCCACGTAGTACGGGTGGACGTCGCGGGGAAGTTCCACGAACTCGACCAGCTTGCCGTCGGGCGACGTACCTGAGAATGAAAGCCCCTTGGCGGCAATCTGATCCCGGTACTTGTTGTTGACCTCGTAGCGGTGCCGGTGCCGTTCGCTGACCTTGGTGGCGCCGTAGGTTTCGGCAACAACGGAGCCTTCATCGAGCTTGGCTTCGTAGAGGCCCAGGCGCATGGTGCCGCCGAGGTCGCCCTTGCCATCAACGATGTCCAGCTGTTCTTCCATCGTGGCGATGACCGGGTACTTGGAGTCAGGCTCGAACTCGGAGGAGGATGCGCCTTCGAGTCCGACCACGTTGCGGGCGTACTCGATCACCATGCACTGCAGGCCCAGGCAGAGGCCCAGGACCGGGAGCTTGGTTTCGCGGGCGTACTTCAGGGCGCCCAGCTTGCCTTCGAGGCCGCGGATGCCGAAGCCGCCCGGCACGCAGATGGCGTCGACGCCGGCGAGGGACTGCACGGCGCCCTCGCGGGTTTCGCATTCGTCCGAGGGGACCCAGCGGATCTTGACCTTGGTGTCGTTGGCGAAGCCGCCGGCGCGCAGGGCCTCCGTGACGGACAGGTAGGCGTCCGGCAGGTCGATGTACTTGCCGACGAGCGCGATCTCAACCTCGTGCTTCGGGTTGTGGACGGCGTCGAGGAGCTTGTCCCAGCTGGTCCAGTCCACGTCCTTGAACGGCAGGTCCAGGGCACGGACGATGTACGAGTCCAAGCCCTGGGAGTGCAGGGTCTTGGGGATGTCGTAGATGCTGGGCGCGTCCGGGCAGCCGATCACGGCGTCGATGTCGACGTCGCACATGCGGCCGATCTTCTCGCGCATCGGCTGCGGGACGTCGCGGTCCGAACGGATCACGATTGCCTCGGGCTGGATGCCGATGGAGCGCAGCGCGGCAACGGAGTGCTGCGTCGGCTTGGTCTTGAGCTCCTGGGACGGCCCGATGTACGGCACGAGCGATACGTGGAGGAAGAACACATTGTTGCGCCCGATGTCCTGGCGGACCTGGCGGGCGGATTCGAGGAACGGCTGGGACTCGATGTCGCCCACGGTTCCGCCGATTTCGGTGATGATGACGTCGGGGGCGTTCTTGCCCTCGGCGGGCAGCCGCATGCGCCGCTTGATCTCATCGGTGATGTGCGGGATGACCTGGACGGTGTCGCCGAGGTATTCGCCGCGGCGTTCCTTGGCGATGACAGTCGAGTAGACCTGGCCGGTTGTGACGTTGGCCGAGCCTTCGAGGTTTTCATCGAGGAAGCGCTCGTAGTGGCCGATGTCCAAGTCCGTTTCGGCGCCGTCGTCAGTGACGAAGACTTCGCCGTGCTGGAAGGGGTTCATCGTGCCCGGATCCACGTTCAGATAGGGATCGAGCTTTTGCATTGTTACAGACAGACCGCGAGCCCGCAGGAGGTGGCCGAGGCTCGAAGCCGTCAGTCCCTTACCGAGCGAGGACGCTACACCACCGGTGACGAAGATGTGTTTGGTCGTCTTGGACGAGCCCGGAAACCGGGAATTTACACGAGAGTTTGATCGCTGCACCACGGGGTTTGAGCTTATCATCAATTCGGCCTTCCACGGGTTCTTTGGCGGGATCCCGATGTGATTGTTGTCCTAGCGGCGGTCGTTGCTGCGGTACTGGCGGGCCCTCAGATCTGCGGGAGGAGCTTGGCGTCGTCCAGCAGCTCCTGGGCGTGGGCCTGGGCCGATTCCGAGTCCTCCTGGCCGGCGAGCATGCGGGCCAGCTCGCGGACGCGCTCGGCCTCGTCCAGCAGCTGAACGTCGCTGGAGGTGAAGCCGGTGGCGGTGGCGCCGTCTGCGCCCCGGACGGAGGTCTTCGTGACCCGGATGTGCTGGTTCGCGAAGGCCGCCACCTGCGGCAGGTGGGTCACCACGAGGACCTGGACGTGCCGGGCCAGCATCGCCAGCCGGCGCCCGATCTCGACGGCGGCGCGGCCGCCCACGCCGGCATCGACCTCGTCGAAGACGAACGTCGGGACGGGGTCGACGGCGGCCAGCACCACCTCGATGGCGAGCATGACGCGGGAGAGTTCACCACCCGAGGCCCCCTTGCCCAGCGGCCGGGCCGGGGCCCCGGAGTGCGGCTGGAGCAGGAAGGAGATCTCGTCGGCGCCGAACGGTCCCAGCTGCTCTGTTGGTTCCACATTGATGACCAGGGTGGCGTCGGCCATGGCCAGCGCCGTCAGCTCCGCGCTGACCCGGGCAGAGAGGTCCTTCGCGGCCTTGGTGCGCGCCTTGCTGATCGCGGCGGCCTGCTTCCGGAGCCCGGCTTCGGCGCGGGTGACCTCGGCATCCAGCGCCTCGATCCGGGTGGAGTCGTCCTGCAGTTCGTCGTAACGGGCGCGGGCTTGCTCGGCCCAGACCAGAACCTCGTCGATGCTCGGCGCGTACTTCCGGACCAGTTTGGCCAGCACCGCCCGGCGGTCCTCGATCTCGGCGAGCCGCTCCGGGCCCTCGGTGTCCAGGGCGGCCTGGTAGCTGGCGAGCTCGGTGGCGATGTCGTTGAGCAGGAAACCGACCTCGGCCAGGCGCGCCGCGGCCGAGCCCAGCTCCTCGTCGTGTTCGGCCACGTGTTCCAGGGTGCGCTTGGCGGCATCCACCAAGGTGGTGGCGTCGGCGTCTTCGCCGAAGTCCTCGGCGATGAGCGCCTGGTGGGCGGTGCTGGCCGCAATCCGCAGTTCCTCGACGTTGGCCAGCTTCACGGCCTCGGCCTTCAGGGCCTCGTCCTCCCCCGGCTGCGGGTCGACGCCGTCGATCTCGGCGAGAGCAGCCTGCAGCGACTCGGCCTCGCGGAGGCGCTCCCGGGCGGCACTGCGCAAGGCATCCAGCTCACCCTGGCTGGCGTGCCAGTGGGCGTAGAGCTCCTGATAGGTAGCCAGTGTCTTGGCGAGGCTGTCGCCGGCGAACTTGTCCAAAGCGCCGCGTTGCGCCACCGGGCTCTTGAGCCGGATCTGGTCCGATTGTCCGTGCACCACCACAAGGGTTTCGCCGATTTCGGCGAGCACGCCGACCGGCGCGGCGCGTCCGCCCACGTATGCGCGGCTGCGGCCGTCGGCGCCGACGCTGCGGGCCAGCAACAGCTCGGCGCCGCCGTCGAACTCCTCGATCTCCGCGCCCGCCTCGCGGGCCCGCGCGATGGCGGCGTGTCCGGCGTCGAGCTTCAGCACGGCCTCCGCGGAGGCGCTCTTCGCGCCGCTGCGGACGGCGCCGGCGTCTGACCTGGCGCCGAGGAGAAGGCCGACGGCGGTGACCACCATGGTTTTGCCGGCGCCGGTCTCACCGGTCACCACGCTGAGGCCCGGGCCCAGCGGCAAGATGGCGTCGGTGATGACGCCGAGGTCGCGGATTCTCAGTTCTTCAAGCATGGTTCACTTCTCGGTTGAGGGGTCTGGCGATGGATCGGGTGCGTCGCCGTGCCCTGCGTGGCGCGGCGAGGGCAGCGGCGGCATGGGACGGGGTGTGCGGATAATCGGGACGGGTCCGGTGTGGATGGCCTCCGCCTGAGGCATGGGACCGCGCCAGCCCTGAATCGGCAGCTCGAATTTGCGTACCAGCCTGCCGGAGAAGGGCGTCTGGTGCGTCCTGGCCAGCCGCACCGGGGTGGCGGAGCGGGTCACTTCGACGCGCGCGCCCGGCGGCAGGTCCACGGAGCGGCGGCCGTCGCACCACAGCACGCCCTGGGCGTCGGTCCGGTTCAGGATCTCGACGGCGAGCCTAGACCGGGGCGAGACCACAAGTGGTTTGGCGAAGAGGGCATGGGCGCTGATGGGCACGATCAACAAGGCCTCGACTTCGGGCCACACCACGGGGCCGCCGGCGGAAAACGCGTACGCCGTGGAGCCGGTGGGAGTGGCCAGGACGACGCCGTCGCAGCCGAAAGAGGTCAGGGGGCGTTCGTCGACTTCCGTGACCACCTCGAGCATCCGTTCCCGGTTGCCCTTTTCGATCGCCGCCTCGTTGAGGGCCCAGGTGTGCCAGATCTTCTGGCCGCGGACCCAGACCTGCACGTCGATCGTCATCCGCTCCTCCACCGTGTATTCACGGCTCGCGATCCATTCGACGGTCTGGGCGAGGTCGGCTCGCTCGCTTTCGGCCAGGAAACCCACGTGGCCGAGGTTCACGCCGAGCAGCGGGACGTCGACTTCGCGGACGAGCTCGGCGGCCCGGAGGATGGTGCCATCCCCGCCCAGCACCATGACGAGTTCGACGTCGGGCAGCTTCACGTGGTCGTGGAGGACCTCGACGGGGTGGTCGAGCCGGCCGAAGAAGCGGACCATGTCCCCGAGTTCGGTCTTCTGCATCACGGGGATCAGGCCGGAGCCATGCAGCTGGGCGCACGCCTCCCAGGCAGCCTTGAGGGACTCCTCGCGCCCTGTGTGGGCAAGGATGAGGACACGCCTGCTCATCGGGTTCCGCCTTCTGGTGGTACTAGTGGTTCGGCCAGATTGTTCCGAGCAACGCAGCAACGGCTGCGTCCCGCTCCTCGATCTTAGGCGGGACTTCCGACATCGCGCGTTTTATCCACAGGAAGTACTCGACATTGCCGTCCTGGCCCGGCAGCGGGCTTTGGGCGAGGCCTTTGAGGTCCAAGCCCGCGTCCACCGCTGCGGCGGCCACCTTGCCGACGGCGAGCCGGCGTTCCCGCTCCGAGGTGACCACGCCGGTCCGGCCCAGGCGATCCTTGCCGATCTCGAATTGCGGCTTGACCATGAGGACGAGGTCGCCGCCGGGTTCGGTGCAGGCTGCCAGGGGCGCCACTACGAGGGTCAGCGAGATGAAGGACAGGTCCGCCACGGTCAAGGCGGCCGGTCCGCCGATCTCCGCGGGCGTCATGTAGCGCACGTTGAGGCCTTCATGGACGGAGACCCGGGCGTCGTTCCGGATTTCCGGGACCAGTTGGCCGTGCCCGACGTCGACGGCGACCACGTGGCCGGCTCCGCGCCGGAGCAGCACATCCGTGAACCCGCCGGTGGAGGCGCCGGCGTCGAGGCACCGTTTGCCCGCGACGTCGACGGCGGGAAAGGCGTCCAGGGCGCCGGCCAGTTTGTGCCCGGCGCGGCTGACATAGCCGTCCTCAGCGGAGGCAGCAACGTCCAGCGCGGCGTCTTCCGGAATTTGGAGGGACGCCTTGGCGAGGACCTCGCCGCCGGAGCTCACCTTGCCCTCGGAAATCAGGCGGGCGGCGTGCGTGCGGGACCTCGCCAGCCCGCGGCTGACGAGGGCCTGGTCAAGCCGGCTCACGATCCCCCGTCCCCCGCGCCATGGATGCGGCGCGCTATGCCGGCGCCGGAAGCCACGTCTTCGTTCAGGGCCTCCAGCAGGGCATCGTGCATGCCGGCATAGGCCTCGCCGTGCTCGGAGACCGGCGTCAGCCGTACGGCGGCGAGCCGGTCCAGCACGGCGCTGACAGCCGGGTCCTGGATCTGCGCCTGCCGCCCTTGTGTTTGGTGGGGCGGCAGCGCGGGCCAGTCGATGTCAGCCGCGAGTGCCGGCGCTTCCCCAGCGGCGTCACTCGCCGTTCCGGGCCCGGAGTCGCGGTCCGGCGCATCATGCGGCGCCTGGGCAGGCTCCACGTTTGGCGCCGGGTGTGGCTGCTGGTTCTGCTCGGTCATGGGTCCAGTCTAGTGATCGAGCCACTCGAGGACCGGAGCCAGCGCGCTGGTCGTCTCGGGGTTCGCGGCCCACCAGGCCGAACAGGCGGCACGCCATGAATCGAGGTCAGCGGGGTCGCCGGTGATGTGGACGGACTGGCCACGGACGATCGCCGAGGCGATGCCGCTGCGGAACCGCCCGGCGTCGTGCTCCACAGCAGGGTACGGAGCGTACAGGCCGGTCAGGTCATTGATGAGGAAATCGGGGCGCTCCTTGGACCGTGCGGCGAGGATCGATTCCTTGGTGTCCACGCCGGTCAAGACAGCCACGGTGGCGAATCCGGCGTTGTTGCCGCCCAGGATGTCGGTGTCCAGGCGGTCGCCGACGACGAGCGGCCGGTCCGCGGCCAGCCGCTTGGCGGCGGTATGGAACAACGGCGCCTCGGGCTTGCCGGCCACGATCGGGGCCTTGCCGGTCGCGGCGGCCACGGCCGCCACGAGGGTCCCGTTGCCCGGGGCCATTCCGCGCGCCTGGGGAATGGACATGTCAGTGTTGGTCGCCACCCACAGTGCACCGCCAGCGACGACGTACGACGCCTCGGCAAGATCCTTCCACCCGAGGTCCGGGCTAAAGCCCTGGACGACGGCGACGGGATTTTCCGCCGCGCTGCGGACGGGAACCAGGCCCACCAGCTCAATCTCCTGTGCCAGCGCGGCGCTGCCCGTGATGAGCACGTGCGCCCCGGCCGGCAGCATCGAGGCCAGCAGCGCTGCCGCCGCCTGCGAGGAGCTCACCACCTGGTGGTCCTCGGCGGGGGCGCCGAGCTCGCGCAGGTGTTGCGCCACCTGCGCCGGAGAGCGGGACGCGTTGTTGGTGACGTAGCCGAGTCCGACGCCGACACCGGCCAGCCGGCGCAGCGACTCCACCGCCCCGGGAATGGCGTGGGGTCCTGCATAGACCACACCGTCCAGGTCGGAAAGGAGCGCATCGAAGGTGGAGATCAGTGCGGGTCCGGTCATGCGACTAGTCCTCCACCCGCTCGCGCTGGGCCGTCTCGGAGTCTTCGACGACTTCCTGATCCGCGTTGGCGTCCGACTCTTCGTCGGTTTCTTCGTCGGATTCATCGAGGACGTCGGCTTCGAGGGAATCCTGGTCCGACTCGGCGTCGTCGGACTCGAAGTGGCCGGCTTCGGCGTCGTCGGAGCCTTCGTCGATCGGGTTCAGGGCGGTCTCCGCCGCAGCGGCGCCGGTGACTTCCGCGGCTACAGCGGCGCCGGCGACCCGGGGTGCACGCTCGTCGGCCCCGGCGTGCGCGGCTGCTACCTCCTGGGCTTCCTGGGCGCGGAGCCGGCGCTGGCGCTCTTCCTCACGCGCTTCTTCTTCCTCGTCCCAGCCGAGGTCGATGATGTCAGGTTCCTCTTCCGCCCCGAGGCCCAGCGCGTTTTCGGCCACGACGGCCTGCCGCTGCCACTTGGCGGCCTCGGCCGCGCGGCCGGCGGCCGTCAGGGCTTCGGCGTATGCACGGAACAGACGAGGGCTGTAGGAAAAGGCACGGTTGATGTCCAGCTGCGCGATCTCCAGCTCGGATACCGCGGCATCGAGCTGCCCGAGGTCGGTGCGGGCACCGGCGGCGACGATAGCCAGTTCCACCTTGCCCGGGGCGTCGAGGTCCTTGGCTTCTTCGGACCGGGCCATATCCAGGGCACGGTCCGGGCGTCCAAGGCCCCGCTCGCAGTCGGCCATGACCGGCAGGTGCATGTTGGAGCCGCTGATTCGCCGGTAGGTCCGGAATTCCCGCAGGGCTTCACCATAGTGTCCGGCGGCGTAGGCGGTCAGGCCGACAGCTTCGCGGACGGACGCAAGGCGGCCGCCACGGCGGCTGGCTGCGAGGGCGTGCTGGAAGGCAAGTTCCGGCTCCTCGTCCAGGAGCCGTCCCGCCATGACCAGGTGGCGGGCCACCCATTCGGCGCTGGTACCTTCGAGGGTCTTGATCTGGTGCTGCGTGGCGCGGTCAAGTTCCTTACCCGTGACGTCCTCGTCGATCTGCGGTGATCGCTCACGGTCGGGACGGTTGGCGCTGCGGAGATCGGCGGCGTTCGGCACGCGCACGGGACGATCCTCGGGGCGGTCACGGCCGAACTGGCGCGGACCCGAGTCGCCGCGGTCGAAGCTGCGTGCCGGACGGTCTTCACGGTTGCCGAAGGGCTTGCGGTTGTCGCCACCGGAATACGGCTTGCGGTCACGATCGCCGCCACCGAAGCTGCGGCCCGCTCCGCCTTCACGCGGGGCACGATCACCATATGGCTTACGGTCGCCGCCAGCGTACGGCTTGCGGTCACCGCCGCCGTAGCTGCGCTGGTCGCCACCCTCACGCGGGGCACGATCACCATATGGCTTACGGTCGCCACCGGCATAAGGCTTGCGGTCGCCGCCGCTGAAGCTACGGCCCGCTCCGCCTTCACGCGGAGCACGATCACCATACGGCTTACGGTCGCCGCTACCGGCATAAGGCTTGCGGTCACCGCCGCCATAGCTGCGCTGCTCGCCACCCTCACGCGGAGCACGATCACCATACGGCTTACGGTCACCGCCGCCGGAGTAAGGCTTGCGGTCACCGCCGCCATAGCTGCGCTGCTCGCCACCCTCACGCGGAGCACGATCACCATACGGCTTACGGTCACCGCCGCCGGAGTAAGGCTTGCGGTCACCGCCGGCATACGGCTTGCGGTCGCCGCCACCATAGCTGCGCTGCTCGCCACCCTCACGCGGAGCACGATCACCATACGGCTTACGGTCACCGCCGCCATAGCTACGGCCCGCTCCGCCTTCACGCGGGGCGCGATCGCCATACGGCTTACGGTCACCGCCGCCGGCATACGGCTTACGGTCGCCGCCGCCGGCATACGGCTTACGGTCGCCGCCGCCATAGCTGCGCTGTTCGCCACCCTCACGCGGAGCACGATCGCCATACGGCTTACGGTCATCCCTGGCGCGGAAGCCGCGAGGATCGCCGCCCGAGTTGCTCGTGCCGCGGTACGGGGCCCCGCCAGTGTTGTCGCGGGCTTTGCCGCCGCGGTTTCCGTCGTTGTGCTCAGCCATGCTGGAATCCTCCTGTTGCGAGCTGACCACTGGCGCAATCGCAGCCGCTCTTTTCCGTGTTTCGTTTCCTACGCAACCCGAAATCAAGCGCTTCGAAGTCCGTACATCTCCCCCAATTCTAGGCGAGCAACCCGTCACGGACTAACGGCATCGCACCAATAGGGCCCCGCGGTGGCAGGACTCACAGCAGCCTGCCGTGCAGTTCCGTCCCGGGTTGCCGGGTCCATCACCTCACGAGAAAAAACAGTGAATCCTTTGTTTTTTATGTCATACTTTCGCTAATGTTCTTGCCGAAAGAGCCCAGCGACCGCCGGCGCCGTCTGGCAACCGACTGAAACCACACAGACAAAGGAGTTCCTGTGACCACCAGCATTGGCGCGGACGCGCCGGCAGCTACTGCCTTAACTCCCGTAGCCGGGCACCCCACGCTCCCCCTGAAGCGGCCCGGGCTTTTCGCTGCGACCCTGATCCTGACGGCTGCCGCCATCTACTTCGCGTTCCTCACGCCGTCGATCGTGAGCCTCTCCATTCGGATCTTCGGGGTCGATCCGACAGGCAAGGCGTTGGGCCTCTCCACTGTCATATTGATCGGCGCGCTGATTTCCGTCGTCATGTTGCCGCTGTTCGGCAGCCTGTCTGACCGCACCCGAGGGCGCTTCGGCCGACGCCGCCCGTGGCTCGTCGGCGGGTCGCTGACCGTGCTTGCCGGCGCCATCGTCGTCGGGACTGCATCCAATGTCGCCATAGTGGCCGCAGGCTGGGCGATTTCACAGCTGGGCTTCAGCGCGGTCATCGCCGCCTTCCTGGCCTTGGTGCCCGACTTCATACCCGAACGCCTGCGCGCCCGGACGTCCGCCGGGATCGGCGTCGTGACGGGCCTCGTTGTCCTCGGCGGCATCGCCTTCGCCAGCGCAAACGTTGCAGATCCGGTCACCATGATGGTCGCCCCGGCCGCCGTTGCCGTGCTCTTCGTGCTGGGCCTGTCGATGGTGATTGCCAAAGCTGATGTCATTCCTGCTGACGCGGCGGCGCTTCCCCGCTATTCCGTCCGCGAGTTCGCGGGGAGCTTTTTCATCAACCCGTTGCATCACCCGAGCTTCGCCTGGAACTGGATTAGCCGGCTCCTTTTTGGAATCGCCATGGTCGGTCTCCAGACCTACTCCACCTATTTCCTGACTGACGTGACCGGGTTGTCGCTTCAGGACGCAACGGCCCGCTACACATTCGTCACCTTGATCACCACCCCCGTCGGCTTCGTATTCACGGTTGCCGCCGGATTTCTGTCGGACAAGATGAACCGCCGCAAGATCTTCGTCGTCGGGGCAGCGGTGATCGCTGCCGCGGGCATCCTCATCGCCGCCCTGCTGCAGAGCGCGGACGGATTTCTGGTCGCGTACATCGTGTTCTCGATCGGCCTGGCTTTTTATCTGACGGTCGACGTGGCAATCGCGGCCTCGGTCGTCCCGGATTCTGCCCAAACAGCCAAGGCCATGGCGGTGTACCAGGTCTCGACGACGGCGCCCGCCATTGTGGTGCCGCTTCTTGGCGTGCTCGTGCTCACGTCAGCCGCCGCCTACGTCCCGTTCTTCTGCATCCTCGGCGGGATCGCACTGCTGTCTGCCGTCACCATCTTCTTTGTAAAGGTCCGCTGAACCATGCCGCACTCTTCTCCCGAACCCGCGTTCACAGAACTCCTGGACGGCGCGGCATGGATCCGCCCCTGCGAACCTGTCGACCCGGGCCCCGGTTCCCGGCCGGCGTATGTTGTGCGCCTCGACGTCGAGTTGCCCGCCGACGTGGCAGCGGCAACTCTCGCTGCGACGGCCCATGGCATCATCGAGGTCTTCCTCAATGGCCGGAGGGTCGGGGACGAAGAACTCGTTCCCGGGTTCACCGCCTACCGCAAGCGGCTGCAGGTGTTCGAATGGGACGTTGCCGGCTACCTTCACGGTGGCACCAACCGCGTCGAGGTGCTTCTAAGTGACGGATGGTTCCGCGGACGGCACGGCTTCGAACGCCGTGCCGATGGATTCGGCATCGAAACCGCAGTGCTGCTCGGACTCAAAGGGTCCTCCGGTTCCGGCGAAGCGTTCCATGTCGTGTCGGACGGCACCTGGAGTTCGGCTCCGAGCCACATCATTCGGGCTGACCTGATGGACGGCCAGTCCGTCGACTTCCGCCGGCTCGACGGCGACGGCGGCGTCGACGGACCGTGGTCAGCGGTCAGCATTGGAACCGGCGCCCTCTACGACGACGGGTCACGGCTGATCCCTACAAGCGCGGAGCCTGTGCGCCGGATCGACACCCTCCCGCCCGTGGGCGTGTCGTCGCCCCGGCCGGGCACCGCCGTCGTCGATTTCGGGCAGAACCTCAACGGATGGGTGCGCCTGACCTCATTGGGCCCGCGCGACACCCACCTCGTGCTGACCCACGGGGAAGTGCTCGCCGGATCAGGCCTGGTTTCCACGGAGAACTTGCGGTCCTTCATCTTCGCTACCGGCGACCTCCTGCCGGCGGGACAGATTGACGAAGTCATCTCCTCCGGCCGCCCTGGTGAAACCTTCGAGCCCCGGCACACGACGCATGGATTCCGGTACGTCCAGATCGACGGCCTGCCGGGGGCCCTCGATCCCGAGGACATCCGGGCCGTCGTCGTGCACACGGATTTGTTGCCCACCGGCTCGTTCTCCTGCAGTGACGCCGCCCTCAACGCGCTTCACACGGCAGGGGTCTGGAGCTTCCGGGGAAACGCCTGCGAGATTCCTACCGACTGCCCTCAGCGGGAGCGCTCCGGGTTCACCGGCGACTGGCAGGTATTTGTCGGCACCGCGGCCTTTCTGTACGACGTCCAGGCGTTCTCGGACAAGTGGCTCGCCGATCTCGCCGCCGATCAATGGGCCGATGGCCGGGTTCCCACCATCACGCCCAACCCCGCCGGCGACAAACCCTCGGGCGTTCTCTTCGAGGACCTCTCGGCGGGGTCGGCCGGATGGGGCGACGCCGCCGTCGTCGTCCCCTGGGAACTGTGGCGCGCCTACGGCGACGAGGGCGTCCTGCGCCGCCAACTGCCCTCAATGCAGGCCTGGGTCGACTACGCCGCCCGTTCCGCGGCGGCCAACAGGCACCCCGCCCGGGCAGAGCGCCGGCCTGTCCCCGCCGCCTGGGAGACGTTCCTCTGGGACTCCGGATTCCACTTCGGAGAATGGCTCGAACCCGGCGTACCTCCGGCTCCGAATCCCGCCACCGACCACAGCATTGTGGCGACCGCGTTCCTGCACCGGTCAGCCGCACTCCTCGCCGCTTCAGCCAAGGTGCTGGGCGAAAAGGAACTTGAGGCAAAATACAGCACTGTCGCAGCCGGAGCCCGCGAGGCCTGGCAACGCGAGTTCCTCACCGGTCATGGCCTCCTCTCGATCGAGACCCAGGCCCACTATGCCCGCGGTCTAGCCTTCGGATTGTTCCCTGCCGGGGCCCGCGAGGCCGCCGCGGGGCGACTTGCCGAGCTGATTGAGGAGAACAACGGACATCTGGGTACCGGGTTCCTCAGCACCGGGCAACTGTTGCCCGCCCTTGCCGACCACGGCAAAGCCGAGGAAGCGTACGCCGTCCTGCTTTCCAGGGGCACCCCTTCCTGGCTCGGCATGCTCGAGAACGGCGCCACCACGGTCTGGGAGTGGTGGGACGGCGTCGCCCAGGGCGAGGTCCGGGGTTCGCTCAACCATTACAGCAAAGCCGCCGTCCTTTCCTTCCTCTACACGCACGTGGCAGGCATTCGGCTCTCCGAACACCCCACGGCCGACGAGGCAGCCTACCGCCAGGTCACGATCGCACCGGTCCCCGGCGGCGGACTCGACTGGGCACAGGCATCACTGCACACTCCTCAGGGCTTGCTGTCCTCAGCCTGGCGCATCGTCGGCGGCGACTTCGTCCTCGACGTCTCGCTCCCGCCAGGAACCCGTGCCCGCGTCGAATTGCCGAACGGGACAGTCCTGGCGGCAGAAGGCGGCCAGCGAACCTTCAGCGTTCCACTTCAGCAGAGTGTCCGTGCCTGACACAGTCCGCGCCTAGCAAAGGAAGAGCATGAACAGCTTCACAAACCCCGTCCTCCGCGGCCACGCTCCGGACCCCAGCGTCGTTCGTGTTGGTGATGACTTCTACCTGGCCAATTCGAGCTTCGGGTTCCTCCCGGGAATTCCGATCTCGCATTCCACCGATCTGGTCACGTGGCGCACCATAGGATTCGCCGTGACGAGACCGGGACAGTACCGTCGCGACGGACAACCCGGGTCCATAAACCTGTTCGCACCCACCCTTCGCCACGAAGAAGGAGTGTTCTATCTGGTCTGCACCAACCAGGCGGAGGGCCAGGGCAACTTCTTCGTCACGGCAACCAGCCCGGAAGGTCCGTGGTCGGATGCGGTCTGGCTCGACCAGGAAGCCTTCGATCCCTCCTTGTTCCGTGACATCGACGGCCGCTGGTACTACACCCGCCGTACCCTTCAGTTCCGCCCGGACGGCAACCTTGGTCCCATCGTCCAAGCGCCCATCGACATCGCAACGGGCACGCTGGGCGAGTTCCGCCCACTGACCGCGAACAACCGGGGATTCTCCAGCAACGACATCGAGGGACCCCACCTGTTCACCCGCGACGGCTGGTACTACCTCACCGGAGCCGAGGGCAGCAGCTGGAAGGGACACATGCAGACCATCGGCCGCAGCAGGTCACCATGGGGCCCGTTCGAACCCGCACCCCACAACCCGATTCTGACCCACCGCGACCGGGTGGCACACCCGATCCAATCCGTTGGGCACGCCGATTTCGTCGAGGACGCATCCGGCAACTGGTGGGCCGTGTCCCTGGGAACGCGCCATGACCGCTTCTCCAGTCATCACACGCTGGGACGGGAAACCTTCCTCACACCCGTCACCTGGACGGAGGACGGTTGGCCCGTCGTCGGCCACGACGGACACACGGAAGAAGCGTTCGACGACGTTCCGACCCCCACGGACAGGGGAACCCGGATCGACGTCGCCGACTCGCTGTGGCTGCGGGGCTGGCGCACACTGCAGGCCGGCGAACCTGGCGTGAATGGGAAACAGACCGACGACTTCATCGAAGTCCCGGCGGGCCCCGACCTCACCGAACGCCCGCCCGTCGGGGCCCTTTTCAGGGCGCAAAGTGAATTCGACCAGACGTTCTCCGCAACGGTGGATAGTGATGATGCTGTTGCCGCGGGAGTCGCCGTGTATACGAACTCGGTGCACTTCTTCTCGGCACTCGTGCGGCCGGTCGGATCGGGCAGGGCCGTGTCCTTCCGCCGCGTGGTCGATGACATGCTCACGGAGACGGAGACAGTTGTTCCTGCTCAGGGCGATCTCCGGCTCACTGTCACGGCAACCGGCGGCAGGTACACGTTCACCGCGACGGTGGGGCACGAGAGCTGGGAACTAGGGTCCGGTAACTCCCGGCTCCTCTCAGCCGAGGCGGCACAGTGGTTCGTGAACGTTAACTTTGCGCTCATCGCCGTCGATGAGGGATCAAACGGTGGTGCTGCCCGGTTCGGCCGGGTCCTCATCGAGGAGCCCCTCAAGACAGTGCCCCCGGCGTTCGAAATCCCGTACTAGGCAACTTCACAGCCTCAACAAACTCACACAGCCCGGAGGCGTTCCTTGAGGCTTTCGGAGAATTCGGCGACGCCGGCGACGATGTCGACTTTGCCGTTGGACAGGACCCATTGAACCTGAAGTCCATCACTGACTGCTATGCACTCCCTGGCCACGAGCTCCAGATCCACGTCATGGCGAATCTCGCCCTTGTCGACGGCTTTCTGCCACCGGGCAACCAGTGATGCCACTACGCCCTCGTACTGCGCCGCGAGCCGGGCGTGGGCGGGGCTTCGCGTGTCTGCCGCCTCTGAAATGGACAGTACAAAGAGTTCAATCAGGCCCGGCTGCTCGGTGAAGCGACGGGTGGCTTCCACCATTTCGTCGAGGGCGTCCAGCCCGGAATCCGAGCCGGGCAGGGATTCCCACCAGGACGCCGTCTCCATGAGGCGCCGCTCGGCCACTGCCTGAAGCAGCACGTTCTTGCTCGGGAAGTGGTGGGCCAGACCACTCTCACTAATGCCGACAGCTTCCGCAATGGCCGACATGGGGGTCGCGTAGTAGCCGTCCGCACCGAACATCTTCGTCGCCACGTCGATGATCTTTTCGCGACGCCGGACCCCGGTCGGATAACTGCCGCCGCTCGCCTTCAGTCCCATGCGTTTCACCGTAACGCAAGGTGGCAAAAAACAAGGAATCAACGGTCCGGCTCCGGGCCTGGGCAGTACTTTCTGGGGTCTTCAAGGTTCGTGGCCGTGGATGTCGACGATCGTGAACCTCGACATCGGGCGCAGCGTGAACACCCTTCAGCAGGTCAACCCGCCACGAACCGCGAAGAGCCGCTAATCTTGGGGCACCCAAAACAGAGGAGAGACCCATGGGCACGGTGGTCATGTACAGCTCGGTGTCGGTGGACGGCTTCATCGCGGACGAGGACGACCAGCCCGGACCCCTGTTCGACTGGTTGTCCAGCGGTGACGTGCCGTTGGACGAGAGCGGCGAGTTGAAGGTGTCGCAGACGTCCTACGACTACACCCGGCCGTACTGGGACCAGATCGGGGCGACCGTCGTCGGCCGCCACGTCTTCGACATGACGGACGGCTGGGACGGGAAACCTCCGGGCGGGGTCGACCACGTGGTCGTCGTGACGCACCGGCCGGAGCCTGACGGCTGGGACTCCGAAGCGCCGTTTCACTTCGTCGACGGCGTCGAGGCAGCCGTGGCCAAGGCGCAGAAGCTTGCGGGTGACCGCATGGTCGAGGTCGCCGCCGGCGACGTCGGTGGCCAGGTGCTTGCCGCGGGCCTGGTCGACGAGGTGCGCATGGACGTCGTACCCGTCGTGTTCGGGTCCGGCAAGCGCTACTTCGGGTCGGTCCACGCGCAGCACCTGTTGGAGGATCCTGATGTGGTGATTCAGGGCAACCGGGTGCTTCACCTGCGCTATCGGGTGCGCCGTTGACCGATCTGAGCGGGTACGCGAAGAAGTCCACTGCGAACGGTGACACAAGATCGTGCCTCCGCTCGTGAGGTGCGGTTAAATGCGGGAGGACCCCCAACCTGTGGTTGGGG
>NZ_BAAAQB010000010.1:0-98696 GCF_039531445.1 Arthrobacter humicola
CATCCTGAGCCAGGATCAAACTCTCCGTTGAAGAAAAACAGACACAACATGCGCCCCCGGGAAAACGGGATGCACACGCTGCACAAAATTTGAAACCAGCCAAAAACACCAGACCACACCACGGGGTGGCGGGCCCGGCACATTCAACCAATTCAATACAATAAATTGGTATCAACAAACTTGGCACACTATTGAGTTCTCAAACAACAGACACATTCGAATACTCGTCGAAACAATTCATTTCAATGAATTCTTTTATTTCGCTTTTCTTCGCTGCGATGTTTACAGCTTATTTCATTCATTTCCACTTTGCAAATTCGCGATTTTCATCCGAATTTCACTCTGTGGAGCGAATCCGCCCAGCAGAATTGAAGCAATTTTCATTATCCGCGCCTAGCGCATGAAGAATTGCTTCTCATTTGTGGGGGTTTGTCTCCGCTCAGCGGCGGCGACTCAGAAAACAATACACGCTCCTCCCCGGCCGTGCAAATCAGCCAGGAAGGAGCGTGCAGCGTGCGTTCTCAGTACGGACCAGCAGCGGATCAGGGCGCCGCGACCTCCACCGTTGCCAGGTTCTTCTTGCCCCGACGCAGGAGCAGGTAGCGCCCGTGCAGCAACTGGCTGGCCGCGATAACGGCGTCGGGGTCGGAGACCTTCGCGTTGTTCACGTAGGCCCCGCCCTCCCCCACGGTGCGGCGGGCGGCGGACTTGCTCTCGGACAGGCCGGAGGCCACGAGCAGTTCGATGATGCCCAGACCGCCGGCGTCCACGGTGGCGGACGGCAGCTCGGAGGTGGCAGCCTTCAGGGTCGCTTCATCCAGCACGGTCAGATCGCCGTTGCCGAACACCGCCGCCGACGCCGCAATGACCTTTTCCGTGGCGTCAACACCGTGGACAAGAGAGGTCACCTCGTATGCCAGTTTCCGCTGGCCCTCGCGAGCGAACGGCCGTTCGGCGACTGCCAGCTCCAGTGCCTCGATCTCCGCACGGGTCAGGAACGTGAAGACCTTGAGGCGGGCCGCGACGTCGGCATCTGCCGTGTTGAGCCAGAACTGGTAGAAGGCGTACGGGCTGCACATCGCCGGATCCAGCCAGATCGCGTTGCCCTCGCTCTTGCCGAACTTGGTGCCGTCAGAGTTGGTGATGAGCGGCGTTCCCAGGGCATGGACGTGCTTGCCCTCAACCTTCCGGATGAGTTCGGTGCCGCTGGTGAGGTTGCCCCACTGGTCCGAGCCGCCGGTCTGCAAGGCGCAGCCGTAGTCGCGGAACAACTGGAGGTAGTCCATGCCCTGCAGGATCTGGTAGCTGAATTCGGTGTAGCTGATGCCTTCATCCGAGCCAAGGCGGGACGCGACGGCATCCTTGCGGAGCATGGTCCCGACCCGGAAGTGCTTGCCGATGTCGCGCAGGAAGTCGATGGCGCTCAGCGGCGCCGTCCAATCCAGGTTGTTGACCATCCGGGCGGCGTTGTCGCCCTCGAAGCTCAGGAAGCGGCGGACCTGCGCCTGCAGGTAGCCCACCCACTCCGAGACGGTGTCCTTGGTGTTAAGGGTGCGTTCCGCCGTCGGACGCGGATCCCCGATCAGCCCCGTGGAGCCGCCGACCAGGCCGAGCGGCTTGTGGCCGGCCAGCTGGATCCGGCGCATGAGCAGCAGCTGGACGAGGTTGCCCAGGTGCAGGCTCGGCGCGGTCGGATCGAAGCCGCAGTAATACGTCACAGGCTCGCCGGCGAGGAGCTTCTCGAGCTCCGCCTCATCCGTGGAGACGTGGACAAGGCCGCGCCATTTCAGCTCCTGCCAGATATTGGCGAAGCTGGGGTCGTTCTGCTGGGCATCGAGATTATTTAGCTGGGACACGGAATCTAAGGTAGCAGGATCAGCACATCCGCATCGCAGGTGACGCCCTGCCGACCGCTGTCTCCCCGCCGCCGTCCGGCAGCCGTACAACGCGGCGGCCGGAACGGGCCTACTCCTCGATGCCGGCGGGGACGCCGGAGGCGGCGATGAGCCTCAGGCGTTGCGTGGGCCTGGTCATGGCCACATAGAGGTCGCCCACCCGGCCGTGCTCATGGTTGAGCATGTCCGTCGGTTCAAGGACCACGACGCCGTCGAACTCCAGTCCCTTTGCCTCGCGGGGGCTGATAACCACGATGTCCTGCGCGTAGCTTCCCGCACCGGTCCCCACGCGGTGCCCGTACACGGCCCGGAGTGCAGCGCTGGCTTCCGGGAGAAGCTCGCCGTCGGCAATGACCGCCAGCAGGCCACCTTCGATCGCGTCCAGTTCCTCCGGCAGTACCTCGACGAGCTTCCTGACAATCTGGCTCTGGTCCACGCGGTCGATCACCGGCGCCCAGCGTCCTTCCCTGACTGCCTTCGGCGCGGAAACCACCAGGCCGGCCGCATTGGCCATCCGGGCGGCCGCCTCGGCGATCTGCGACGGCGTGCGGTAGTTGACGGTAAGTTCCTCGAGCTGCCAGCGGTCGCCGAACATGGGGGCCAGCGCGCTGTGCCAAGAGTTGGCGCCGGCGACTGAACTCGTCTGGGCGATGTCGCCGACGATCGTGAACGACTTCAGCGGGCAACGGCGGACGAGCAGCCGCCACTGCATGGGCGACAACTCCTGCGCCTCGTCCACCACAATGTGCCCGAACGCCCAGCTGCGGTCCGTGGTGGCACGCTCGGCAGCGGTCAGCCGCGTCTCGCGCTCCTGGTTCTGGTCCACGAGGTCTTCGGCGGTGACGAGGACATCCACCCCGGCGGTTTCCATGTTGACCAGAGTCTGCTTGGCGTTGGCGAGATCGCGGGCGCGGTCCTGTTCCTGCTGAGCCAGTCCCCGGCCGGCGGCGGCATCAAGCTCGCCGAGCAATTCGGCGGCCTCGTCGAGCAACGGGACGTCGGACTCCGTCCACGGCGAACCGGCCGGGCGGAGCAGCAGGGCGCGTTCCTCCGGGGTGAGGTTCGGGGTGCATGCCTCGAGAATGGCCGGCTTGCTCAGCAACTCGCCCACGAGCTTCTCCGGGGTCATGGGCATCCAGCACAGGTTCAGCGCGATCCGGACATCCCGGGCGGACCGGACATCCTCCGCCAGGTAGGAACGGTCGGCGTTGTTGCCGATGTTGCCGGCTTCCACCAGCTCCGTCATCTGTTCGGTCAGTTCGCGGAGCAGAATCTTGACGAAGGAGACGCGGGCCTCGTTGTGCGGCTTGCCCGTGGCCCGTGCCCTCTCCTTGGCGCGGCGGACCTGCCGCGGCGTCAGGATCAGCTTGCGCCCGTCGACCTCCAGGACGCGGTTTCCGGCCGGGAGGCGCTGCCGGTTGGCGACGGCGTTGGCCACCACGTCGGCCATGTCCAGCCGGCCCTTGATGGCAGCCACGGCAGAGTCCGGCTCGGCGACGGCGGTGATGCCCGGCATAAGCCGGCCAAGGCTCGCCATCACGACGCCGGTCTCACCCAGCGAGGGCAGCACACGTTCGATGTACTTCATGAAGGACGACGTCGGCCCCACCAGCAGGACGCCGGCGCTCTTTAGCCGGTCCCGGTGCGTGTAGAGCAGGTAGGCCGCGCGGTGCAGTGCGACGGCGGTCTTGCCAGTGCCCGGTCCGCCCTGGACCACGAGCGCGCCGGAGATGGAGGAACGGATGATCCGGTCCTGCTCGGACTGGATGGTGCCGACGATGTCCGACATCCGGCCGGTCCGCTTGGAATTCAGGGCAGCCAGCAGGGCGCCTTCGCCCTGGAGGGAGTCGTTGTCGGCGAGCATGTCGGCGTCGAGCACGTCATCCTCGATCGCCTTGACCTCGCGGCCCTGCAGGATCAAGTGACGGCGGCGACGAACGCCCTGCCGGTCAAAAGCCGTGGCCTGGTAGAAATGGCCGGCCTCGGGCGCCCGCCAGTCCACCATGAGCCGCTGCAGGTCCTCGGTGGTCAGCCCGATGCGGCCGATGTACTGGGCCTCCCCGGAGTCCAGGTCCAGGCGGCCGAAGACGAGGCGGTCATCGACGGCGTCGAGCTGGGCGAGGCGGTCCTCGTACAGGGCCGCGAAGGCATCGCGTTCGGAGACGTTTTGCATGGTGCCCACGGCACCGGCACGGCGCACCTGGGCCAGCTGGGTGCGCTTCTCTGCCCGCAACTCATCGAGCCGGGCGTAAAGTCCGGCCACATAGTCGCGTTCATGGGCCAAATCAGCGTCGTGCATCGAACGTTCCCCTATCGAAAAAGACAGACCCACCATTCTACAGCCATTTCGGCAGACTCAGCTTTCGCCGGTCTGTCGAACAATGCCAAGGCAGTCTTCGTCAGGGAATTCTACCGACACGTCCCGAATGGTCCAGCCCCGGACCTCCCGTTAGAGCCGTAACAAGGATCGGACGTTGTGGCCGGTCAGGGCCGCGCGACCGCCAAGATCGTCCAGTTCCATGACCACGCCGACGCCGGCCACGTGGATGCCGCAGCGCTCAAACAGCCGTGCCGCGGCGCCGAGCGTACCGCCGGTGGCGAGGACGTCGTCGAGGATCAGCACGCGGCTCCCGGGCGCCAGATCGGTCCTATGCAGCTCGAGGGTGGCGGTGCCGTATTCCAGGGCGTAGTCCTCGGAGACGACCTCGCGCGGCAGCTTGCCCGCCTTCCGGACGGTGATGACGCCGGTGCCGGTGGCATACGCGGCAGCGGCGGCAAGAAGGAAGCCGCGGGCTTCCACCCCGGCGACGGCGTCGAACTGGCCCTTGAACGACTCAACGAGGGCGTCGACTACCGCCTTCAGTGCCGCCCCGTCGGCGAACACCGGGGTCAGGTCCTTGAAGCTGATTCCGGGTTGGGGGTAGTCCGGGATGGTGGCGCAGAGGCTGTTGATCAGCTCGCCCGCGGGCTTTGCTGGCTTGATCTGGTTCGGCTCGCTTGGATTCACCCATCCACCTTACTGGCTGGTAGCCACGCGCCGCCGGGCCTGCCCCGTGCCGGGCAACCTGGCGGTCACCGAATGTTCACCTCAGGGGTGCCGGATTCCACCGTTGCGTCCACTCCCGCGGTGATTGAATGCTCCAATGCGACACGAAATCGTCCTCTCCGGCCATGGCGTCCACGTGGTTCCGCTGGCCCCGGAGCATGCGGAAGGTCTCTTTGATTTTGTGGATTCCGGCATGTGGGCGGGCATGGCGGCGCCGATGCCCGGGACCAGCGGCGAGCTGGCGGCGCTGTTCCAGTCCCGGCTGGACGATCCTGCAACCATCCCGTTCGCTGTGACGGACGGGCGGACCGGCGCCCTCCTTGGCACGACGTCCCTGTGTGACTACGTCCCCGCCCAACAGCGCCTGGAAATCGGGGGAACGTTCTTCGGGCGTCAGTTCTGGGGCAGCCACATCAATCCCGCGAGCAAGCACATGCTCCTCGCCCACGCCTTTGAGGTACTGGAAGTCCACCGGGTGGCGTTCCGCTGCGATGCCCGCAACACCCGCAGCGCGACGGCGATCGAGCGGCTCGGCGCCCGCTTCGAGGGGATCCTGCGCGGCCACCGCGTAGCGCCCGGCGGGGGCCGCTCGGACACCGCCGTGTTCTCGATCCTCTCGCAGGAGTGGCCGCAGGTGCGCGAAGACCTCCGGCGCCGGCTTGCCCCGTTCGCTGTCGGAGCCGACGGCGCACTCCGCGCCTTCGCGGGCCCGTAGAACTCCCTACGCCCCAGGCCCTGCATCTGCACAGGAGGCGCCCCCGGCGTCGCCGCCCGGGTCCGGTGGGCGCAGGAGGTCCTGGGCGAGCCCAAAGGAGACGACGTCGAGCGCCTTTCTGAGCGCGTGCTCGGCATGGAACCGTCCGGCCGCCACAGTGCTCAGCCTGGCGTAGTCCTCCGCCCAGCCGGACCGGCGGAACCTGTCTGCGTCGCCATGCAGGAGCCGCCCGTAGAGCACGTCCTCGAAGAGGTCATGGGCATCATCCTGATCATCCGGAGCGAGTCCGGACATCAACTTCTGGCGGCCCCGGATCATCCCATCGGTGAACAAGGTGGCCGCCTGGTCTGCGCCCTCGCTTATCCGGGCGTCCGCCGCGTAATTGCACAAACGCAGGGCCCGCACCACGAGTTTGAGCGACACGTGTTCATCCGGAACGATGAATTTGCGCAGCAAGACCGCACGGAAGAGCTCGATCCAGTGCGTGCGCTCCGCCGCTGCAGCGTCGACGGAATCGACGGGTTCCGCTGGCTCCGCCGGCTCCCTCGGGACCGGGCCGCCATCTGCGGAGAACAGCTCAACCATGCGGAAGTACTCGGTGGCCAGCTGCGCAAAGATCTGCAGGCGTTCGAGCTCGCTGCTTGGCTTTCCGCGTTTTCCCTCGCCCATAATGCTTCATCATGCCCCACCGCGGGTGCCCGGCATCAGGGGTCCCTCCGGCTACGCGTTCCTGGCGTTTGGCGCTTTGGCGGCCTTGTAGCGGGACACGGTGGGGTCGCCGCTGAGCCAGAACCGCCACGGGTAGTCATGGCTGCCGCCGGCGCCGGAGACGCCGACGCGCGGACCCGAGCTGATGTCCGCAGCGGCCGCGCCCGGCGGCGTCGCGGGCAGCTCCAGCCGGAAGGGTGCAACGAGGGCGTCCCGCCCGCTGTCCGCCGTCGTCAGCCCCAGCGCGGTGGCAAGCCGGGCGGGCCCGCTTGCGAGGTCGTTGTCGGATTTCGACGTCGGGCGCCTGCTCCGGGCCAGCTCGTGTCCGGCGACAACTTCGCCGGCCCGCAGCAGCAAGGCCGACGCCGTGCCGGCGGGTCCGCAGACGATGTTGGCGCAATGGTGCATCCCGTACGTGAAATACACGTAGAGGTGGCCGGCCGGCCCGAACATCGGCGCGTTGCGCGCCGTTTCGCCGCGGAAGGTGTGGGAGCCCGGGTCAGGGTGCAGTGAATCATGCGGGCCAAGGTAGGCCTCCACTTCGGTGATCCGTACCGAGACGGAACCGTCGCGCCCGTCATGCGTCAAGACGGCTCCCAGAATCAGCGGCGCCACGTGCCGGGCGTCCGCCGAGAGCAGTTCCCGGAGCAACCCGGCCGCAACGGGCGATGCGCCGGATACCGCACCCGGCACTGTTCCCGCCCCGGACACGGCACCGGACCTGGCGGGAAGCGGGCTGGACGTCATGCTCCGACTTTAACAAACGCCCGCCGGACACTGAACCACCCGCCACGGCCGTGTCCGAATTCCGCTAGCAGGTGGTCGGCGGAGCTGGCAGGATGGGGTCATGGACTTCTGGCAGCGCTACCGGGCAATCGACGCCCGGGACACCCGATTCGACGGGCAGTTCTATACCGCTGTCCGGACCACCGGGATCTACTGCCGGCCCTCATGCCCGGCCCGGACCCCCAAAGCGGACAACGTCACGTTCTATGAAACCTCGGCCGCCGCGCACGAGGCCGGCTACCGGGCCTGCAAGCGCTGCCTGCCCGAGGCCGTGCCCGGCACGCCGGCCTGGAACGTGCGCTCGGACATCGCCGGCCGCGCCATGCGGCTCATCAACGACGGCGTGATCAACCGCGACGGCGTCGAGGGGCTGGCGGCCCGGCTGGGCTATTCCTCGCGCCAGCTCAACCGGATACTGAGCCATGAACTCGGCGCCGGCCCGCTGTCCCTCGCGCGGGCCAGCCGCGCCCAGACCGCGCGCACCCTGCTGGTCTCCACCGGAATGAAGGTCTCGGACATCGCCTTCGCCGCCGGATTCAGCAGCGTGCGCCAGTTCAACGAGACCATCGGCGAAGTCTTTGCCATGACGCCCTCCGCCCTCCGTGCCACGGCCCGGCATCACCGTGCCCCCGCTGCTACCACGGCGCTCACGCTCAACCTTCCGTACCGGGAACCGTTCAATCCCGGCGTGTTCAACTTCCTCGCCGTCCGCGCCATCCCCGGGATCGAGGAAGGCAGCTCCGGCTCCTATGCCCGGACCCTGCGGCTGGCCCACGGCGATGCCCGGTTCCGGGTGGAGTACGACGCCGGCGCGCCCGGCCGTCCGCTGGTACTGACCATCGGCGCCGTCGACCTCCGGGACCTGGCCTCCCTGCTGAGCCGGGTCCGGCGTCTGCTGGACCTCGACGCCGATCCCGTCGCCATCGACGCCGCCCTCGCGGCCGATCCCCGCCTCGCCGCCGCCGTGGCACGCACGCCGGGCATGCGGATGCCCGGCGCCGTAGACCCGCAGGAACTCCTGATCCGGGCCATGATCGGCCAACAGATCACCGTGGCTGCCGCGCGGACCGCCCTGGTCCAGCTCTCCGCGGCCGGAAGCGAGAGCCTGGTGCCCGCCGACGGTCTCCACCGGCTCTTCCCCACGGCCGCCCAGATCGCGGAAACAGGCTTCGAACTGCTCCGCGGGCCGCAACGCCGCATCGACTCGGTCCGGGCAGCGGCCGCGGCAATGGCCTCCGGGGACCTGGACTTCGGCTACGGCGATGACGTGCGCGGACTTGAGGACAAGCTCTTGCCGCTTGCCGGCGTCGGGCCGTGGACGGTGGGATACGTCGCGATGCGGGTCATCGGGGCCCCGGACGTGTTCCTGGCCAACGACGCCGCGGTCCGCAATGGCATCCGGTCGCTCACTCAGGCCACAGACGGCACCACTCCTTCCCCCGATTTCCGTGAGGTGAGTCCGTGGCGCTCCTACGCCACGATGCACCTTTGGCGCGCGGCAGCTGCTGCCCAGGCCGCGGCGCGCACAGCATCTCCTACCCGGTCGCAGTGACCGCCGCAGACTCCGAAGAAAGCGAAACCATGAAAGCCCAGTTGTTGACCATGTCCACCCCGGACGGTCCTTTCACCATCATTGCCCGCGACGGCGCCGTGCTGTCATCCGGCTGGACCGCCGTTCCCGGCGAGCTGACCGGTCAGATCCACGCGGACCTGCTGCCGGCCGAATTCGAGACCGTTACCGGCCTCGGCGCCATCTCCGAGGCGGTGGAGGCGTTCTACTCCGGCGATCCGGAACCGGCCATGGGCGTGCCGGTGCTGCAGAAATCCGGTCCCTTCCGCAGCCACGCCTGGGACGTGCTCCGCACCGTCGCACCGGGACGCCCTGTGACCTACACGGAGTATGCGGAGCTTTCCGGCAACGCCAAGGCCGTCCGCGCAGCGGCCAGTGCCTGCGCCTTCAATGCGGCGGCCCTGTTTGTTCCCTGCCACCGGGTCATCCGGACCGACGGGACCCTGGGTGGCTTCCGCTGGGGGCTGGCCGTCAAGGGCAGCCTACTGGACCGGGAACGCGAACTGGCCCTGACGGCGTCGCGGCCGTAGGGCTGCAGGCCCCGGGAGCGCCGCCTGGCGAAAGGCAGGCCCCGCTCAGTTGTTGACGGGCACGCCCGCGGGCCAAGGCAGCAGCTCCGGAAGGTCCACGCCGTCGGCCGCTGCCGTGGCGCGCAGGCTCCCGAGGCTCGGGGTGCGGCCGGCCAGCCAGGCGGCGATATCGGTCAGCATGCCGCTGATGACGGTGGATTTCCCCCCGCTGCCAATGGCCCGGTCGGGCAACCCGAGCGGCTGCAGCACGAAACGCTGGCCGTCCGGGACCCTGGCGGAGAGGAAGTCGAAGAGGTGCTCGCAGAAGGGCCGGCTCCAGGTTTCCGGTCCGCGCCCGGTGCCGAGGTCCGTGGCATGGATGACGAGTTCTCGCCACAGCGCCAGTCCGCCGTCAAGGGCCACTCCCCCGCGGTAGGCAATGGGCGCACGCCAGCCGGCCGCGTCGAGGGAATCGAAGGCGCGCAGAGCCCGTTCCAGCGACGAGGCGAGGTCGGCACGGTGCTCCGCGAGGCTGTGGCCGGCCGCCATTTCGATGGCACGGGTGCGCCCCTCGAAACCGCCGTCATAGAGCTCGATTTCTTCGCCGCGGGCGGCATGTTCGAGCTGGCGGGCCATCGCGTTGGCGATGCCGCAGATGTGCGCCAGCACGTGCCCGCGGGTCCAGCCCGGCAGCTCGGACGGCGCCTTGATGTCCTGTTCCGAGAGCGAAGCGGCAATACCCGTCACGGTGTCGGCGGCCCGGTGCAGTTCTTCCCGAAGCTTTTCTGGTGTGATTGCGGTCATGGCGCCCATCCTAACGGAGCCACCGGATTAGCAGCGATTAACTGAGCCGGGTCAGGTCAGCGGGTCGGGTAGCGGTGCCGGATGTGCCGGCGGTCGTGCCGTGCCTGCCAGAATTCGATCTCCCGCGGACGCACCGCGTAGAGCTGCCAGTTGGGGTTCTCAGTGCCGTCCGCCCCGGGCCGGGCGTGCCAGTCCGCGGCCGAGGCCGCGGCGGACAGCGCCACGACGTCCCCTGCCACCCGCACCTGGCGCCCCTGCGGCTGCCAGAAGAAGTTCAGCGCCGCGTGCGGGTTGGCCGTGAGTTCGTGTCCCTTCCGGGACTCCCGGGACGTGGCGAAGTGCCAGCCGTCGGCGTCGATGTCCTTCAGGATCAGCATGCGCGAGGACGGCCGGCCGTCGGCGTCGGCCGTGGCCAGGCTGCAGGCGTTGGGTTGCGGCACCCCGGCCTCGAGGGCTTCGGCGAGCCACTGCCGGAAGAGTTCGGCGGGATCTGCGGGGGCGGCGGCCGGATCAAACTCCGGGAGGACATCGGGGAAATCGGGCAGGGCACGCAGGTACTGGCGGAAGGATTCGCTCATGCACCCACCTTAAGCGCCGCGAGTTGGCACTTCACGGCAGTGTTTTCGAAAAACATTGCCGCGAAATGCCAACTCGGTGGTAGACGCCCGGGTGGCGAGAGTTGCTACCCCGCGTACTCCCGCACGCCGGCCAGCTCGTCTTCAAGGGCCAGCAGCTGGCGCTCGACGGCGGCCGGTGCCGTGCCGCCCTGGGAGTTGCGGCTGTTGAGCGAACCCTCCGTGGACAGGACCGTACGGACCTCCGGCGTCAGGTGCTCCGAGATGGCGGCGTATTCCTCGTCCGTCAGGTCCCAGAGCTCGACGCCGCGGCTTTCGGCTTGCTTCACCGCGGCACCGGAGAGCTCGTGCGCCTCGCGGAACGGAACACCCTGCCGAACCAGCCATTCGGCAATGTCCGTGGCCAGCGCGAAGCCCTGGGGGGCCAGCGCTTCCATCCGTTCGGTGTTGAACTTCAGGGTCGCGATCATGCCGGAGACGGCCGGAAGCAGCACTTCCAGGGTGTCGGCGGCGTCGAAGACCGGCTCCTTGTCTTCCTGCAGGTCGCGGTTGTACGCGAGCGGCAGGCCCTTGAGCGTCGCCAGCAGGCCCGTCAGGTTGCCGATCAGCCGGCCGGCCTTACCGCGCGCGAGCTCGGCGACGTCCGGGTTCTTCTTCTGCGGCATGATCGAGGAGCCGGTGGAATAGGAATCATGCAGGGTGACGAAGGAGAACTCCTTCGTGGCCCACAGGATCACTTCCTCCGAGACCCGGGACAAGTCCACCCCGATCATGGCCGTGATCCAGGCGAACTCAGCGAAGACATCGCGGGAGGCGGTGCCGTCGATCGAGTTGTGCGTGGCGGAGAAGAAGCCCAGTTCCGCGGCAACGGCTTCGGGGTCCAGGCCCAGCGAGGAGCCGGCGAGGGCGCCCGAGCCATAGGGCGAAACCCCGGCGCGCTTGTCCCAGTCGGCCAGCCGCTGCACATCGCGCAGCAGCGCCCAGGCGTGGGCCAGCAGGTGGTGGCTGAGCAGCACCGGCTGGGCATGCTGGAGGTGGGTGCGGCCGGGCATGGCCACACCACGGTGGGCCTTGGCCTGGTCCACGAGAGCATCGATCGTGGCGAGCACGCCGCGCGCGATGATCCGGGCGTGGTCCCGCAGGAACATCCGGCCCAGGGTGGCCACCTGGTCGTTGCGGGACCGGCCGGCGCGGAGCTTGCCGCCGAGCTGGGTCCCGGCGCGCTCGATCAGGCCGCGCTCCAGGGAACCATGCACGTCCTCATCGGACTCGGCCGGCGTATAGGCCCCCGAGGCGACGTCCTCATCCAGCCGCGTCAGGGCGGCCAGCATGCCCTCGAGCTCGGCGTCGTCCAGCAGCCCGGCCTTGTGCAGCACGCGGGCGTGCGCCTTGGACCCGGCGATGTCGTAGCGGGCAAGCCGCCAGTCAAAGTGTGTGGACTTGCTCAGCGCTGCGAGGGCGTCCGCGGGGCCGCCGGCGAACCGGCCGCCCCACAGCGCTCCCGTGTTGGTGGCTTCGGACTTGGTGGTTTCCTGCTCAGCCACAGGGGCTACTTTCCGGCGACGCGGATGTCGCGGCCGGAAGCAACCTTGGCGGACATGCCCCACAGCTCGATGAAGCCACGCGCCATCGACTGGTCGAAGGTGTCGCCGGTGTCGTAGGTGGCGAGGTCGAAGTCGTAGAGCGAGGTCTCGGAGCGGCGTCCGTTGACGATCGCCTGGCCACCGTGCAGGACCATGCGGATGTCGCCGGAGACGTAGCGCTGGGTGTCTTCGATGAAGGCGTCGAGCGAGCGCTTGAGCGGGGAGAACCACTGGCCGTCGTAGACCAACTCGGCCCAGCGCTGGCCGACGGTGGCCTTGAAGCGGGCCTGCTCGCGCTCGATCGTGATGTCCTCGAGGTGCTTGTGTGCGGTGATCAGCGCCATGGCGCCGGGGGCCTCGTAGATTTCGCGGGACTTGATGCCCACCAGGCGGTCCTCGACGACGTCGATCCGGCCGACGCCCTGGGCACCGGCCCGGCGGTTGAGTTCCTTGATGGCCTGCAGCGGGGTGACCTTGACGCCGTCGATCGCGACCGGCACGCCGGCCTCGAAGGAGATGGTGACTTCATCCGGCGCCGGCGGGAATTCCGGGGTGGCGGTGTAGTCGTAGATGTCCTTGGTGGGGGCGTTCCAGATGTCCTCAAGGTAGCCGGTTTCGACGGCGCGGCCCCAGACGTTCTGGTCGATCGAGTACGGGTTCTTCTTGGTGGTCTCGATCGGCAGTCCCTTCTCCTCCGCGAAGGCGATGGCCTTGTCTCGGGTCAGGGCGAGGTCGCGGACCGGGGCGATGCACTTCAGGTCCGGGCCGAGGGTCTGGATGCCGACCTCGAAGCGGACCTGGTCGTTGCCCTTGCCGGTGCAGCCGTGGGCCACGGTGGTGGCACCGAATTCACGGGCGGCCTTGACCAGGTGCTTGACGATCACCGGGCGGGAGATGGCGGAGACCAGCGGGTAGTGGCCCTGGTAGAGGGCGTTGGCCTTCAGCGTGGGGACGCAGTACTCGTTGGCGAACTCGTCGCTGGCGTCGGCCACGTAGGCCTCGACGGCGCCGCAGCCCAACGCGCGCTGGCGGATGGTTTCCAGGGATTCGCCGCCCTGTCCGACGTCGACGGCCACGGCGATGACCTCGGCGCCGGTGGCTTCACCGATCCAGCCGATGGCTACGGAAGTATCCAGGCCGCCGGAGTAGGCCAGAACAATACGCTCAGTCACTTGAAATGCTCCTTAGTTGTTTGGTTGATGCAGTTGTCTGGGAAGAATGTGGAAGAACTGTCGGGAAAACTGCTGCGGAAATCGTGTCTGTTGAAAGCCTGTCACAGGCCCGCCGCAGGCCCAATCCTGCGTTTGCCGCGGCGCTATTGGCTGCCGGCTTCCTCGGCGAACTGCAGGAAGCGGGCTGCGACGTCGGCGCCGCCCAGGGGGTCCCGGGTGACGAGGAGGACGGTGTCGTCCCCCGCGATGGTGCCCAGGATCGAGGGCATCACGGAGTGGTCGATCGCGAGGGCCAGGAAGTTCGCGGCCCCCGGCGGGGTCCTGAGCACCACGAGGTTGGCCGAGGCCTCGGCGGTCACGAGCAGTTCCCCGCACAGCCGGCTCAGCCGGGCGTCGAGGATTTCCTGGGTGACACCGCTTTTGGCGGCCCGTTCGCCGCCCTCCCCCGGGACGGCGTAGACCAGCACGCCGTCCTTGCCGCGGACCCGGACCGCGCCGAGTTCCACGAGGTCGCGGGAGAGCGTGGCCTGGGTGACCTGGACGCCGTCGTCCGCGAGCAGCGCCGCGAGCTCGGCCTGCGACCGGACCGATTCGCCCGTGAGGATCGCCGTGATCCGAGCCTGCCGGGCCGTTTTGGTGGCCGGGCTGGCCCCCGGAGAGGCTGGCTGGACGGACATCAGGCCGGGCCCACCGGCGCCAGCCCATCGACCGGCGCGAGCCCGTCAACTACCGCCAGGCCTGAGCGGTGCATGAGCCATGCCATGAGTGCCTTCTGGGCGTGGAGGCGGTTTTCGGCCTCGTCCCAGACCACCGACTGCGGGCCGTCAATGACGTCCGCGGCGATCTCGTAGCCCCGGTAGGCCGGCAGGCAGTGGAGCACGACGGCGTCCGGCGCCGCGAGCTTCATGGCCTGGGCGTCCACGGAATAGTTGCGGAACAGCTTCATCCGCGCTTCCTTTTCCGCTTCCTGGCCCATGGACACCCACGTGTCGGTGGCGACGACGTCGGCGCCGAGGAGGGCCTCGGCGGGGTCGATCGTCACGAGCACCGAGCCGCCGGTCTCCGCGGCGCGGTCCTCGGCGGCGGCGATGATCTCCGGGGACGGCAGGTACCCGTCCGGGCCCGCGATGCGGACGTTCATGCCCGCCGTGACGCCGGCCAGCAGGTAGGAGTTGGCCATGTTGTTGGCGGAGTCGCCCAGGTACGCCATGGTCAGGCCGTTGAGTTCGCCCTTGTGTTCCTTGATGGTCAGGAGGTCGGCGAGCAGCTGGCACGGGTGGTAGTCATCGCATAGGGCGTTGATGACCGGAACGCGCGAGTTTTCGGCCATGGCGACGAGGCCGGCGTGCGCGCCGGTGCGCCACACGATGGTGGAGACCATGCGTTCGAGCACCTTGGCGGTGTCCTCGACCGATTCCTTGTGGCCGATCTGTGCCTCGCCCGGGTTGATGATGAGCGGGTTGCCGCCCATGTCCGCGATGCCGGTGGCGAAGGAGACCCGGGTCCGGGTGGAGGTCTTGTCGAAGATGACAGCCACGGTCTTGCGGCCGCTGGCCGCCGCGGCGAAGGGCTGGACGCTGTACGGCGCGGCTTTCATCCGGGCGGCGAGCTCGAGGACCTCGGCTTGTTCGGCCGGGCTGAGGTCCGTGTCCTTGAGGAAGTGGCGGACGGGTCTTGTCGAAATTTCAGTTGCGGTCACTGGGCGTCCTTTGCAGTCTGGAGGAGGGCGGGCAGCGCCGCGAGGAAGCGGTCGGCCTGATCGGTGGTCAGGATCAGCGGCGGTGCCAGCCGGATGGTGCGCGGGCCCGGGCTGTTGACGATGAACCCGGCGTCGAGCCCGGCGGCAACGACGCCGGGCGCGACGTCGGCGTCGAGGTCGAAGCCGATCAGCAGCCCCTCGCCGCGGACCTCGGTCACGCCGTCGATCGCGGCCAGGCCCGCGCGCAGGTGCTCCCCCACGGCCCGGACGTGGGCCAGGACGTCCTGGCTTTCGAGGACGTGCAGGGTGGCGAGGGCGGCCGCGGTGGCCACCGGGTTGCCGCCGAACGTGGTCCCGTGCTGGCCGGCGGTCAGCAGCGCGGAGTTTTCCGGGCCGAAGGTCACGAGGGCGCCGATCGGGAAGCCTCCGCCCAGCCCCTTGGCGAGGGTCACGGCGTCGGGCACGATCCCGGCGTCCTCGCTGGCCAGCCACTTGCCGGTCCGGCCGATGCCGGTCTGGACCTCGTCGAGGATCAGCAGCGCGCCCGCGGCGGTAGTGGCCTCGCGGGCAGCCTTGAGGTAGCCGGCGGGCAGCGGCCGGACGCCGGCCTCGCCCTGGATCGGTTCCAGGAAGACCGCGGCGGTGGTGTTGTCCACCGCGGCGCGAAGGGCCTCGATGTCACCGAACGGAACGTGCACGACGCCGCCGGGCAGCGGCGCGAACGGCGCACGGTATGCCTCCTTGGCGGTCAGCGCGAGGGCGCCCATAGTGCGGCCGTGAAAGGCGCCCTCGAGCGCGATGATTTTGGTGCGCGGCTTCGCTGCGCTCTCCGCGGCTGCGGCGTGGCTGGCGCCGGTGTTCCGGCGCGCCAGCTTGAACGCCGCTTCGACGGCCTCGGTGCCGGAGTTGGCGAAGAACACCTTCGAGCCGGCCGGCGCCTTGGACAGTTCCAGCAGCTTTTCGGCCAGGGCGATCTGGGTGGGGCTCGTGAAGAAGTTGGAGACGTGGCCCAGGGTGGCGAGCTGGCTGGAGATCACCGAGGTGACGAACGGGTGGGCGTGGCCCAGCGCGTTCACCGCGATTCCGCCGAGCAGGTCGAGGTACTCCTTGCCGTCGGCGTCCCACACGAGGCAGCCGGCGCCGCGGACCAGAACCCGTTGCGGGGTGCCGAAGACGCCCATCAGGGAGGAGGAGTAGCGGGAGAGCCACTGCGCGCCAGTGGCGTGCGAGTGGACCAGCTCCCCTACCGGAGAGTGTTCGAGATCCGTGGAAGATGCCGTTTCGATCTGGTTCATTTGCTTTCCTCGTCCGGGACCACCTGGGTGCCGATACCCGCGGTCGTAAAGGTTTCCAGCAGCATCGAGTGCGGCAGCCGGCCGTCAACGATGTGGGCGCGCTCGACGCCGTCGTCAATTGCTTTCAGGCAGGCCGCCATCTTCGGGATCATGCCGGACTCAAGGCGCGGCAGCAGCTCGCGGAGCTCCGAAGCCGTCAGCGACGAGATGAGCGAGGACCGGTCCGGCCAGTTGGCGTAGAGGCCTTCGACATCGGTCAGGATGACCAGCTTGGATGCACCCAGCGCCGACGCGACCGCGGCCGCCGCCGTGTCCGCGTTGACGTTTAGTACCTGCCCGGTGGTGGACCCGTCGTCGTGGATTTCCGGGGCGACGGTGGAGATCACGGGAATCCGCCCGGCGGCCACGATGTCCAGGATGCCTTCCGGGTTGACCCCGACGACCTCGCCCACCAGGCCCAGGTCCACCTCTTCGCCGTCCACCACGGTGCCGGTACGGACGGCGCGGAGCAGGCCACCGTCCTCACCCGACATGCCGACGGCGTACGGGCCGTGGGAGTTGATCAGGCCCACGAGTTCGCGTCCCACCTGGCCGGTGAGGACCATCCGGACCACGTCCATGGCCTCGGGGGTGGTGACGCGCAGGCCGCCCTTGAACTCGGATTCGATCCCGAGCCGGCTGAGCATGGTGTTGATCTGCGGGCCGCCGCCGTGCACCACCACGGGGTGGATGCCGACGTGGTGCAGGAAGACGACGTCTTCCGCGAAGGCGCGGCGGAGCTCGTCGTTGACCATGGCGTTGCCGCCGTACTTGATCACCATGGTGGTGCCGGCAAAGCGCTGGATCCAGGGCAGCGCCTCGATCAGCGTGGCTGCTTTGTCGCGGGCCTCGGACATGGAGGTGGTCTCGCGTGTCTGGGTGTTCATGCTGTTCGTCCCTTCCCGGAAGGGCCTAGCTTGAGTAGGCGCTGTTCTCGTGGACGTAGTCGTGGGTGAGGTCGTTGGTGAGGATCGTGGCCTCGGCCTCGCCGGCCTGCAGGTCGATCTCGACGAGGACCTCGCGCGGCTCCAGGTCCACGAGGTTCCGGTCGTCGCCTATGCTGCCGTTGCGGCAGATCTGGACGCCGTTCATGGTCACATTGAGCTGGTCCGGCTCGAACGCCGCGTCGGTGGTGCCGACGGCGGACAGCACGCGGCCCCAGTTGGGGTCCTTGCCGAAAATCGCGGTCTTGAACAGGTTGGAGCGGGCGACGGCGCGGCTGACGGTCTCGGCGTCCCGCTCGCTCGCAGCGTTGAACGTCCGGATCGCAATATCGTGGCTGGCGCCCTCGGCGTCGCCGATCAGTTTGCGTGCCAGCTCGGCGCAGACCTCGGTCAGTCCTGCGCCGAACGCGACGGCGGACGGCACGGCACCGGAGGCACCGGAGGCCAGGAGCACCACGGTGTCGTTGGTGGACATGCAGCCGTCGGAGTCCGCCCGGTCGAAGGTGACCCGGGTGGCGTCGCGGAGGACGACGTCGAGCATTTCCGGCTGGACGTCGGCGTCCGTGGTGAGGACCACCAGCATAGTAGCGAGGCCCGGGGCCAGCATGCCGGCGCCCTTGGCCATGCCGCCGATGGTGAACTCGTTGCCCTCGGCGTCCGTGCCGGTGAAGACGACCTGCTTGGACACGGAGTCCGTGGTCATGATTGCGGTGGCCGCTGCTGCCCCGCCGTCGGCGGCCAGGCCGGCGGTGGCGGAACCGATCCCGGCCAGGATCTTGTCCATGGGCAGCTGCTCGCCGATCAGTCCGGTGGAGCAGACCACGACGTCGGTGGCCGAGACACCCAGCGCCTCGGCGGTCTTCTCGGCCGTGGTGTGCGTGTTCTGGAAGCCCTGGGGCCCGGTGCAGGCGTTGGCTCCCCCGGAGTTGAGGATGACGGCGTCGACGCGCCCGTCCTTGACCACTTCGCGGGACCAGTGCACGGGTGCCGCGGCGACGCGGTTGGACGTGAAGACCGCCGCGGCGGCCTTGGACGGGCCGTCGTTGACCACGAGGGCCAGGTCCGGTTTGCCGGAGGTCTTGAGGCCGGCGGTGACGCCGGCGGCGCGGAATCCCTGCGGTGCGGTGATGCTCACGGTGCGACTCCCTGGAGGTTGAGGCCGGCGTCTTCCGCCAGGCCGAGGGCAATATTCATGGACTGCACGGCCCCGCCGGCGGTTCCCTTGGTCAGGTTGTCGATGGCGCAGCACACGATCACGCGGCCGGTGTGCTCATCGAACGCAAGCTGCATGGCCGTGTGGTTGGATCCCAGGACCGATTTGGTGGAGGGCCACTGGCCTTCGGGGAGCAGGTGCACGAACGGTTCGTCGTCGTAGGCCTCGCTCCAGGCGCGGCGCAACTCCTCGGCCGTGACGCCCGAACGCACCTTCGCAGTTGCCGTCGTGAGGATGCCGCGGCTCATCGGAGCGAGCGTGGGCGTGAAGGACACGGTGACCGGGGCGTTCAGGGCTTTGGACAGTCCCTGCTCGATCTCCGGGGTGTGCCGGTGTCCGCCGCCCACACCGTAGGGGCTCATGGAGCCCATGACCTCGGCGCCGATCAGGTTCACCTTGGCGGCCTTGCCGGCCCCGGACGTGCCGGAAGCGGAGACGATCACGACGTCGTCGCCTTCCAGGAGGTGGTTGCTGAAGCCGGGCGTGAGGGCCAGCAGGGCCGACGTCGGGTAGCAGCCCGGGACGGCGATCCGGGTGGCGCCGCGCAGGGCGTCGCGCTGGCCGGGCAGCTCAGGGAGTCCGTAGGGCCAGGTGCCGGCGTGCGCGGAGCCGTAGAACTTCTCCCAGGCGTGCGGGTCCTCGAGGCGGTGGTCCGCGCCGGCGTCGATCACCACGGTTCCGGCCGGAAGCCGGGCCGCGATCTCCGCGGACGCCCCGTGCGGAAGCGCCAGGAACACGACGTCGTGCCCGGCCAGGTTGTCCACCGTGGTGTCTTCAAGGATCCGGTCTGCCAGGCCATGGAGATGCGGCTGCAATTCCCCTAGTCTGGAACCGGCGTTGCTGTGGGCCGTGATGGCGCCGATGGTGACGTCGGGATGCCCGGCAAGGATCCGCAGGACCTCGCCGCCGGCATAACCGCTCGCCCCGGAAACGGCAACAGAAATAGTCATAAGCACGACTATACAGCAAGAGTATGCATAGGTGCCGATATTTATGCATCGATGCTTCCGTGTCCGGATGACCCCCGGAATGCGTACGGCTACGTCCCCCTAGCCTGTCCTCCGAGCACGGCTCCGGAAGAAGCGTGCCGGCGTCAGGAGAGTTCCGCCGGCAGAGGATGACGGTGTGGATCGGCGGTCCGTGTAGACACCGGGGCGTATGCTGGGTAAAGGGTAATACAGACCGTGCAGCTGCGAATGTCAGTTGGCGCGTTGCCCGTAACAGTTACGAGGCAAGCGCTCCATGACCCTCACCACCGCAACGACGGAGCGACCGAAATCGCGCGTCCGGCAGCCCAATGCCGTCGTCCTCAGCTACTCGGAACTCCTGAAAACCGTCAAGGCGGCGGGCCTGCTCGAACGCCGCGTCGGTTTCTACATCACGGTGTTTTCCGTCCTGGCCCTCCTGATGGCCGCCACCTGGTTCGGCTTCGCCTTGATCGGTGACAGCTGGTTCCAGCTCCTCATCGCCGCGGCCCTGGGCATCCTCTGCACCCAGCTGAGCTTCCTGGCCCACGAGGCCGGGCATCGGCAGATCTTCGCCTCCCGCCGCGCCAACGACTGGGCCGCACGGCTCCTTGCCACCTCGGTCGCCGGGATCAGCTACTCCTGGTGGGAGCAGAAGCACGGCGCGCACCACAACCACCCGAACGTCATTTCCAAGGACCCGGACATCGCTACGGGGGCGATCGCCTTCTTCCCGGAAGCTGCGGCGACCCGGCAGGGACGGTTCTCGTTCCTCACCCGCAAACAGGGCTGGTTCTTCTTCCCGCTCCTGTTCCTTGTGGGCCTGGGCCTGCAGATCGATTCGATCAAGTTCATCTTCCAGCGCGCCAAGGTCACGCACCGCTGGGTTGAAATCCCGATCCTCGTGGTCCGCCTCAGCCTGCTGCCGGTTCTCGCCTTCACTTTCCTGCCGTGGGGCATGGCACTCGCGTTCATCGCGGTCCAGCTCGCCGTCTTCGGTTTTTACATGGGCGCCTCCTTCGCCCCGAACCACAAGGGCATGCCGGTCCTGCCTGCCGACAGCCGCGTGGACTTCTTCAGCCGCCAGGTCCTGACCTCCCGGAACATCTCGGGCGGCCGCTTCATGGACATCCTGCTCGGCGGCCTCAACCGCCAGGCCGAGCACCACCTGTTCCCGGACATGGCCCGCCCGCAGCTGGACAAGGCCGCCGTGATCGTCCGCGAGTTCTGCGCGAAGCACCAGGTTCCTTACACGGAAACCACGCTCCTGCAGTCCTACGGCATCATCGTCCGTTACCTCAACGACGTCGGCCTCTCCGCCGGACGCCACTTCGAGTGCCCGATGGCGACCGTCACCCGCCGCTACTAGCCGGGCGCAACGCCTCTGCCGCCGCCCGGGTGCAGGCTCCGCCGGCGGGCCGGGCAGGTGTGGGACCATCATGCGCTGGTCTGTTCATGGCCGCACCACGTGACGGCTAGTTACGGACGGCCCCTTCATGGTTGTCGCCGGTGTCCCTAGGATGGTCCATGGGACCGGGACAGAAAATTCCCGCCCGGAAAAGGAGCCATATGATGCACGCTATCGTCGCCCGCCGGGCAGGGGGCCCCGAGGTCCTGGAACTCGACGAAACAGCCCGTCCCGTTCCCGGACCGGGCCAGCTTCTGATCAGGGTCGCCGCCGCGGGCGTGAACTTCATCGACACCTACAAGCGCAGCGGCGTCTACAAGGTCGCCTACCCCTTCACACCCGGCTCCGAAGCCTCGGGGACCGTGGAGGAAGTCGGCGACGGCGTCACCGGGTTCGCTCCCGGCGACCGGGTGGCGACGGCGGAAGGCATCAACTGCTACGCCGGCTATGCCCTCGTCGACGGGGACAAGGCCCTCCCGGTTCCGGACGGTCTGGACAATTTCACCGCCGCGGCCCTGCCGCTACAGGGCGTCACAGCCCATTACCTGATCAATTCCACCTTCAAGGTCGAGCCTGACCACACGGTGCTGGTCCACGCCGGCGCCGGTGGTGTCGGGCTCCTCATGATCCAACTGCTCAAGGCCAAGGGCGCCCACGTCATCACCACCGTCTCCACGGACGCGAAAGAACAGCTGGCCCGGAACGCCGGGGCAGACCACGTGCTGCGCTACGACGGATTCGCGGAGCACGTCCGCGACCTGACCAGCGGCACCGGCGCGGACGTGGTGTACGACGGCGTCGGAAAAGACACCTTCGACGGGTCCCTGGCGTCGCTGCGCATCCGGGGCATGCTGGTCCTCTTCGGCGGAGCCTCCGGTCCGGTCCCGCCGTTCGACCCGCAGCGGCTCAATGCCGGCGGCTCGCTGTACCTCACGCGGCCCACCATGGGCCACTACCTTCGCGACGCCCGGGAACGCCGCTGGCGCTCGGACGAAGTCTTTGCCGCCGCTGCCGCGGGCAGCCTCAAGGTCAGGATCGGCGCGCGCTACTCCCTCGCCGAAGCAGCACAGGCCCATGATGACCTCGAACAGCGCCGCACCACGGGCAAAGTCATCCTGGTCCCCTAAAGCCGCGCGGGCGCCTAGACCACGCGGCAACACCATCCGTTCATCTCTTGCAGGGACAATGCGCCAGTGACCGAGCAACAACTGACCCCGAGTAAAGCCCCCGACGCCGGTTCGGCACAGCGTGTGGCGGCGGACGACACCCCCGTCCACGCGCCCCAACTGCCCGGCGCGCTCTCCGCCCCGCCGGAGCGGACGCTCATAGACATCCTCCGCACTACTGCCGACCGATTCCCTGATGCATCCGCCCTCGACGACGGCCACCGCTCGCTCAGTTACGCCCAGCTAATGCACGAAGTCCGGGCAACCGCGCGGAAACTGCACATGGCCGGACTGGGTGCCGGCGACAAGATCGGCGTCCGGATCCCGTCCGGCACCAATGAGCTCTACATCTCGATCCTGGCGGTGCTGCTCGTCGGGGCGGCGTACGTCCCGGTCGACGCGGACGACCCCGACGAGCGGGCCAAACTCGTCTTCGGGGAAGCCAGGGTTTCCGGCATTCTTCGCGCCGGCGCGAAGATCGTCACGGACAGCAAACACCCCCGGCCGTTCCCCGCGGCCAGGCAGCCGGGCCCCGACGACGACGCGTGGGTTATCTTCACTTCCGGTTCCACCGGCACTCCCAAGGGCGTTGCCGTCCAGCACCGCTCGGCCGCCGCGTTCGTGGACGCCGAGGCCCGCCTCTTCCTGCAGGATGATCCGGTGGGCCCGCAGGACCGGGTGCTGGCAGGATTGTCCGTTGCCTTTGACGCCTCCTGCGAGGAAATGTGGCTCGCGTGGCGCAACGGCGCCTGCCTCGTCCCGGCACCCCGGGCGCTGGTCCGCACCGGGATGGACCTTGGCCCCTGGCTCATCAGCCACAGCATCACAGTGGTATCCACCGTCCCCACGCTCGCCGCACTCTGGCCCGTCGAGTCGCTGGAAAGCGTCCGCCTGCTGATCTTCGGCGGGGAAGCGTGTCCGCCGGACCTTGCCGAGCGGCTCGCCGTCGAAGGCCGGGAAGTATGGAACACCTATGGTCCCACCGAGGCCACCGTGGTCGCCTGTGCCGCGCCGCTCGGCACGCCCGGCCCCATCCGGATCGGCCTGCCGCTGGACGGCTGGGACCTCGCCGTCGTCGACGCCGATTCACTCCCGGTCGCCGAAGGCGCGGTGGGCGAACTGATCATCGGCGGCGTCGGGCTGGCCCGGTACCTTGACCCGGCCAAGGATGCGGAAAAGTACGCCCCCATGCCGACGCTGGGCTGGGAGCGCGCCTACCGCTCGGGCGACCTCGTCAAGTACGAGGCCGAGGGACTCATCTTCCAGGGCCGCGCCGATGAACAGGTCAAGCTCGGCGGCCGCCGGATCGAACTGGGCGAAATCGACGCCGCCCTGCAGTCGCTGCCGGATGTCGCCGGTGCCGCCGCCGCGGTGCAGACCACGGCGGCGGGCAACCAGATCCTGGTCGGCTACCTTGCCGCCGTGGCTGGCCAGGACATTGACCTCGCAGTCGCGCGCGAACTGCTGGGCGAGAACCTGCCGGCACCGCTCATCCCGCTCCTGACCCTCGTCGATTCGCTGCCCACCAAGACCAGCGGCAAAGTGGACCGCCATGCCCTGCCCTGGCCGCTCAGCGGTACCGGAGCCGTCGAGGCCGAAGGCGCCCCTCTCAACCTGCCCGAGGACGCGCAATGGATCGTGCAGCAGTGGAGCGCCGTGCTGGGGAGCCCGGTCACGAGCCTGGACGCTGATTTCTTCGCCTACGGCGGCGGCTCGCTGGCAGCCGCGCAACTCGTGTCCGCCCTGCGCGTGCGCTACCCGACCATCACGGTGGCCGATATCTACGCGACCCCCAGGGTAGGCGCGCTGGTGGACACGGCCCGCCAGTCGCTACCCGAGGGCGGGGCTGTTCCCGCACAGGAGCGGACCGTCCGGCCCACGGCACGGAGGTCCCAGGCCTTCCAGACGTTCATGGGCGTCCCGCTGCACATCCTCGTCGGCATGCGCTGGCTGACCTACCTGATGGCCGCCAACAACCTTCTGGCAGCCTTCGCCGGATTCAGCGCGGCGCCAACAATTTCGTGGTGGTGGGTCCTTGCCTCCTGGCTCGTCTTCGTCAGCCCCGCCGGGCGGATGATGATCTCCATTGCCGCGGCCCGGATCCTGCTCCGCAACGTCGGGCCCGGAACGTACCCGCGGTCCGGGAGGGTGCACATCCGGCTCTGGCTCGCCGAGCAGATCCAGGACCTCGCCGGCGCTATCAGCCTGGCCAGCGCGCCGTGGGTCCCTTACTACGCAAAAGCCCTGGGCGCCAAGATCGGCGAGAACGTCCAACTGCACTCCCTCCCGCCCGTCACCGGGCTGCTGACCCTCGGAGCCGGGTCCAACATCGAGCCTGAAGTTGATCTGTCCGGCTGGTGGATCGACGGCGACCTCGTCCACATCGGCGCCATCAGAATTGGCCCCGGCGCAAGCGTCGGGGCGCGCAGCACACTCATGCCGGGAGCCATCGTGGGCGCAGGAGCGCAGGTGGAGCCGGGCTCCGCAGTCATGGGGAAGGTCAAAGCCGGCCAGCTGGTGGCAGGGTCACCGGCCGAGCGACGCGGCAAGGCCCGGCACTCGTGGCCGGAATCCCCGGCCGAGCACCGGCTGATCGGCCGGCTGTGGTTTGCCGGGTTCGCCGCGGCATCAGCGGTGCTGGCTCTTATCCCCTACGCCTCCGCCGCCGCTGCGGCCTTTGTGATGTTCTCGTTCATCAAGGGGCACTCCTCGTTGTCCGCGGCCCTGCCCGGACTTGTGCTCTCCATCCCCCTTGCGGCACTCGTGTGGTTCCTGACCAACCTGTTGCTGATACTTGCCACCACACGGCTCCTCAGCATCGGCCTCGCCGAGGGCTACTACCGTGTCCGCAGCCGGATCGGATGGCAGGTGTGGGCAACCGAGCGGGTGCTGGACCTGGCCCGGGATCTGCTGTTCCCGATCTACGCCAGCCTCTTCACCCCTGTCTGGCTCCGGCTTCTCGGCGCGAAGATCGGCCGCAACGTGGAAGCCTCCACGGTGCTCCTGATCCCCCGCATGACCACTGTGGGAGAAGGCGCGTTCCTGGCCGACGACACCATGGTGGCGTCCTACGAACTCGACGGCGGCTGGATGCGGATTGCGCCGGCAAAGATCGGCAAGCGGTCCTTCCTGGGCAACTCGGGCATGACGGCGGCCGGCCGCAACGTGCCCAAGAACTCCCTCGTGGCTGTCCTCTCCGCGACCCCGGCCAAGGCGAAGTCCGGGACGTCGTGGCTCGGCAGCCCGCCCGTGCGGCTGCGGCGCACCGCCATCGCCTCCGACGACACCCGGACCTACCAGCCGCCCCGGCGGCTGAAGGTCGCACGCACCCTGTGGGAGCTGTGCCGGTTCGTCCCGGTCATGCTCACGGTCGCGATCGCCGTCGCCGTGATGCTGGCATTTGACGCGATCGCAACCATCTTCAACTATGGCATCGCCGCCGTCCTGGGCGGGGTGGTGATCCTGCTGGCCGGTGCCACGGCCGCAGGAAGTGCGGTGGCGGCCAAATGGCTGCTGGTCGGCCGTATCCGCCCCGGTGAACACCCGCTCTGGAGCTCCTTCATTTGGCGGAACGAAGTGGTGGACACCTTCATTGAGATGGTCAGCGCCCCGTGGTTCGCGCGCGCGGCCACAGGCACACCGGCGCTGGTCTGGTGGCTGCGGGCACTCGGCGCGAAAATCGGCAGGGGAACCTGGTGCGAAAGCTACTGGCTGCCCGAGGCAGACCTCGTGACCCTCGGCAGGAACTCGACCGTCAACCGCGGGTGCGTCGTGCAGACCCATCTGTTCCATGACCGCGTCATGAGCATCGACACTGTTACGCTCGATGACGGAGCCACCATGGGACCGCATGGCGTCATCCTGCCGCAGGCCAGGATAGGCACCGGCGGCACGGTGGGGCCGGCGTCCCTCGTCATGCGGGGCGAAACCGTCCCTGCCGGCACGTACTGGATGGGCAACCCCGTCAGCCCCTGGGACGGCCCCGCACCGCCCGCCAAGTCCCGGTAGGCCCGGCCCGTATGTCCGACAGCACCACAATCCGAAGGTCCGTCCATTGAGTACCAGTGCACCAAGCAGCGGCGCCTCTGCCACCGGCGGGGATACTGCCGGAGAAATCGGCGGGGATATTGCCAGGCAAATCAGCAGGGATACAGCCAGGGCACCGGCGCGGGTTGTTGGCTCCCCGGACCCCTACATGCCTGGTCACGGGACCCACGCCTACCGGGTCACCCGGTATGAACTCGAGCTGGACTACAGGGTCAGCAGCAATCGCCTGAACGGGCGTGCTGTCCTGCACGCCATGACACAACTTCCGACGTCGGCGATCGTCCTGGACTTGACCGGGCTGCGGGCCACCAAGATCCAGCTCGACGGCCGCAAGGTGCGCCGGTTCACCCAGCGCGCCGAGCAGCTCGTCGTATACCCGGAAGTGCCGCTGCTCGCCGATGAGGCGTTCAGCCTGGATATCCGCTACGAGGGATACCCTGCACCCCGCCGCGGCCTCTGGGGCGAAGTGGGCTGGGAAGAGCTCTCCGATGGCGTGCTGGTGGCTGGCCAGCCCAACGGCGCCGCTTCCTGGTTCCCGTGCAATGACCACCCGCGGGACAAGGCGAGCTATCGCATCACGGTGACCACCGAGGCGAACTACCGGGCGGTGTGCAACGGCGTGCTGCTGTCCCGCACCAGCAGGGCCAGCCGCGAGACCTGGGTGTACGAGCAGGCCGAACCCATGGCCACCTACCTCGCAACGGTCCAGATCGGGCGTTATGAGCTCCTGACGCTCAACGCCGAGCGGCCGTCGGGTCACGTTCCCCAGTATGTGGCCGTTCCGGCGTCGCAGGCGGCGGACGCCCGGACCGCCCTGGCCCGGCAGCCCGACATGATGCGGACCTTCACCAACTGCTTTGGGCCGTATCCGTTCCCGGAGTACACCGTGGTGGTGACCGGGGACGTGCTGGAAATCCCGCTGGAGGCACAGACGCTGTCCATCCTGGGTCCCAACCATTTGCGGCAGGACTGGGAGTCGCAGCGGATGGTCGCCCACGAGCTCGCCCACCAGTGGTTCGGGAACTCGCTCACGACGGCCACGTGGAAGGACATCTGGCTGCACGAGGGCTTTGCCTGCTATGCCGAATGGCTCTGGTCCGAAGAGGCCGGCGTGATGTCGGTGGCCGGCCGCGCCCGGGCTGCCTGGCGCAAGCTTTCCGCCCTCCCACAGGACCTGATGGTCGGCGACCCCGGCCCGGAGCTGATGTTTGACGACCGCGTCTACAAGCGCGGAGCCTTGGCCCTGCACGCACTGCGGGTGCGCTCTGGCGACCTCGCGTTCTTCGCCCTGCTGCATGACTGGACGGACCGTTTCCGCCACGGCACCGTGACGACGGCCGACTTCATCCTCACGGCGGCCCACGCGACAGGCCTCGATGCCGAGGCACTGCTGCACCCGTGGCTCTACGAAGATGCCCTCCCGCCGCTGCCGCAGTCAGCGCCGCCAACGCCCTGACGGCGGCCGGCGCCGCAGAAAGACCGGTCGCAGACACACTGGCCGCGTACAGACCGAAAGCGCCTAGGGATAGACCGCCACGGCGACGGCGGCCACGAGGTATGCGGGCAGCCCGGCCTCTGCCGGCGGCAGGTCCCGGAGCCCGGCACGGCCGTTGACGTCCCCCTCCAGCACGTCATCCGGGGCGTCATCGAACACGTCGACGGTGTCCGGAGCCGTCTGCAGTCCCGTGCCGGTCATCTTGAGCCAGGCCTCCTTGCGCGCCCACAGCCGTGCCCGCGCGCGCAACAGCTGGGTGCCGGTGAGGGCCGCGAGGTGGGCGCGTTCCGCCGGGGTCAGCACTACGGCGTCGAAACCCTCGAAGTCGGTCCTGGCCGGATCCTCAACGTCGATCCCCAGGCGCAGGGCCGGGTCCGGGTCAACGATTCCGGCCAGCAGCGTCCAGCCGGCCGCACGGGACAGGCTGAGCAGCAACGGCGCCGCTGCTCCCCCGATCAGGTAGCCGGGACGGCCGTGGGAGATCTGCGTGCCGGTGCCGCAGCGCGGACAGCTGTACCAGGCTGTGAGGGCCGACGCCGGCACACCCAGCAGCCCGGCGGCAAACCTCCGCTGCGCCAGCCGTCCGGCGAGGAAGTCCTCCCGTGTCCGGGCGGTCATGGCCCGTGCCCGGTCCAGCTCCGGTCCGTCCAGAAGGGAACGCGCGTCGCTCTCCAGGAGCGAGGCAGCTGCCGCCGTTGCCGCGGCTGATGCGGGGTCCAAGGGATCGCCGGAGCTCACGGGGACGCGAAAGGGCGGGCAGGCACGCACAACAAGGTGTGATGCCATGACCCGCCCTTTCAGCTCGCCAGCGCCGTCGTCAGCTCAGTGCCGCAGTTAGCGCTGCACAGCCCCGAAGCGTTCGTGGGCAGCGGCGACGGCACCCTCGCGGGCCGCCGATGCCTCGTCCGCCGTCAGGGTGCGGTCGTCGGCGCGGAAGCGCAGGCTGAACGCGAGCGACTTCTTGCCGTCCTCGATGCCCTTGCCCGCGTAGACGTCGAACAGTGCGACGTCCTCGAGCAGTTCGCCGGCGCCTTCACGCAGGGCCGTAAGCACCTCTCCGGCCGGGACGTCCTGCGGGACCACGAGGGCCACATCCTGGGTCGCCACCGGGTACGTCGAGATGTGCCGGGCCACGATCACATCGGCGGCGGCCTCGAACAGGGCGTCGGCGTTCAGTTCCAGCGCCACGGAGCGGGCCGGCATGTCGTAGGCTGCCAGCAGCTTCGGGTGCAGCTCCCCGGCATAGCCCACTACCTCGCCGGTGCGCAGGGCAATCTGCGCGGCCCGGCCCGGGTGGAAGGCCTGGTGCCGGCCCTGAGTGACCACGAGGTCGACGCCGAGCACGTCGCCGGCGACACGGGCGATATCCAGGGCGTCGGCCCAGTCCCACGCCCGCGGGGCGTGGCCCGGGGCTGCGGGAGAGTCGTGCCCCGTGAGAACCGCGGCGAGGTGCAGCGGCTGGTCCGGGACGCCGTCGTACAGGGCATCCAGCACCTCGTCGCCGGGTTTGACGCCGAGCGGCGGAATCGAGGCGGTGCCCAGCTGCTCGCCGGGCAGGAACACGAGCCCGGCCTCGAAGAGGGCGAGGTCGCGGAAACCGCGGGAGTGGTTGCGCTTGGCCACCTCGATCAGGCCCGGCAGGATGGAGGTCCGCAGGAAGCCGTGCTCCTCGCTGATCGGGTTCGCCAGTTTGAGGGCCGTGCGCGCCGCACCCTCGGCAGGAACGCCGAAGGTGTCGTTGGCGGCCTTGGACACGAACGGGTAGGCCAGCACTTCGGTAAGTCCGGCGTCGGCGAGGGCCTGGATCAGGCGTCGGCGCTGCTGCTGGACACGGGTCAGGCCACGGCCCGGCGGCGCAACCGGCAGGGTTGCCGGGATCTTGTCGTAGCCGACCAGCCGGGCGATTTCCTCGGTGAGGTCGTCTTTGGTTTCGAGGTCGTTGCGCCAGCTCGGGGCGGTCACCGTGTGGCCGGCGGCGCTCGTTTCGACGACGGCGCCGAGGTCCTCGAGCGAGGTCACGATGTGGTCCTCGGTGAAGTCGATCCCGATCCGGGCGGCAGCGTAGCCTGCCGGCAGTTCGATGGTGACGGCGTCCGGTGCAGTGCCGACGTCGGTCCCCGCCTCGTCGGCGGTGCCGCCGGCGAGTTCGACCAGCAGGTCCACCACGCGCTGGGCGGCGACGTCGGCAACCTGCCAGTCCACGCCGCGTTCGAAGCGCTTGGACGCCTCGGATGGGAGCTTGTGGCGGCGGCGCGATCGCGCGATCGAGACTTCGTCGAAGTGCGCGGCCTCGACCAGGACGTTGGTGGTGGAGTCCGATACCTCGGTGTGGGCACCGCCCATGACGCCGGCGATCCCGATGGGCCCGGAGGCGTCCGTGATGAGCAGGTCCTCGGCGTCGAGCGTGCGCTCCTTGTCATCCAAGGTGGTGATCTTCTCCCCTGCCGCGGCCCTCCGGACCACGATGTCGCCGGACAGCTTGTCCAGGTCATAGCAGTGGTTCGGCTGCCCGAGCTCGAGCATTACGTAATTGGAGATATCCACCGGCAGGGAGATGGACCGGATGCCGGCGAGCCGGAGGCGGGACGTCATCCACGGCGGGGTGGGCCGGGTGGCGTCCACGCCGCGCACGGTGCGGGCCACGAAGCGGTCGCAGCCGGGCTTGCCGTAGATCGGGGCGTCGTCGTTGAGCTTGACGCCGTAGCCGCCGGACAGCACCTGCGGGGCGTGGACCTTGGATGCCGGGTCTGTGAACTCGGTGCCGGTGGCATGCGCGTATTCACGGGCCACTCCGCGGATGGAGAAGCAGTAGCTGCGGTCCGGGGTGACGTTGATTTCGGCGGCCTGGTCATAGAGGCCCAGGAGTTCCATGGCGTCGGTGCCCAGTTCGGGGTCGAGGCCGATCCGGGACAGGACCAGGATGCCGTCGTGGTCCTCGCCGATGCCGAGTTCACGCACGGACGCGATCATGCCGGCGGAGAGGTGTCCGTAGGTCTTGCGTGCGGAGATGTGGAAGTCGCCCGGCAGCACGGCACCGGGGAGGGTGACAACCACCTTGTCGCCTTCGACGAAGTTGTGGGCGCCGCAGATGATGCCCTGCACACCGGAGGGGTCGATGCCCTCACCGGTCAGGGTCTGTTGCTGGCCTTCGGGGACAACCCGGACCTGGCACCAGTTGATGGTCTTGCCGTTGGTCTGGGGTTCCTTGACGATGCTGAGCACCTGGCCCACCACGATCGGACCCTGGATGGTGTCCGTGGGACGGTGGACCGCTTCTTCTTCGAGTCCGACTTTGACGAGCTCGGCCATGACGTCTTCGGCCGTTGCTTCGGCCGGTACCTGCGCGAATTCGCGCAACCAGGAAAGTGGGATACGCACTGTTAGATCTCCATCCCGAAGTGCTCGCTGAAACGTACGTCGCCTTCAATCATGTCGCGCATGTCGCCAACCTCATTGCGGAACATGAGGGTGCGCTCGATGCCCATACCGAAGGCAAAACCTGAATAAACGTCCGGATCGATGCCGGCGGCGCGCAGGACGTTCGGGTTGACCATGCCGCAGCCGCCCCACTCGATCCAGCTGGGGCCGCCCTTGGCGCCCGGGTGCCAGATGTCCAGCTCGGCGGAGGGCTCGGTGAACGGGAAGTAGTTCGGGCGCAGCCGGATCTGTGCTTCCCCGCCGAACATCTGCCGTGCGAAGTGCTCCAGGGTGCCGCGGAGGTCGGCCATGCTCAGCTTCTTGTCGATGGCCAGGCCCTCGAACTGGTGGAAGACTGGGGTGTGCGTCGCGTCGAGTTCATCCGTGCGGAACACTTTGCCCGGGCACAGCACGTAGATGGGCAGTTCGCGTTCCAGCATGGAGCGGACCTGCACCGGTGAGGTGTGGGTGCGCATGAGCAGGTGCGCCTCGGGCGGCTCGACGAAGAACGTGTCCTGCATGTCGCGGGCGGGGTGGTCCGGCTTGAAGTTCAGGGCATCGAAGTTGAACCATTCGGACTCGACCTCGGGCCCCTCGGCGATCTCCCAGCCCATGCCAACGAAGATGTCCGCGACGCGGTCCTGCAGCGTGGAAAGCGGGTGGCGTGCACCGGCCCGGCGCCGGCGGGGCGCCGCCGTGACGTCGACGGTCTCTTCGACGAGGATCCGCGCGTCATTCTCGGCTTCGAGCTCGGCCGTACGGTCCGCGAGCGCCTTGTTGACGCGTCCGCGGGAGGCTCCCATGAGTTTGCCGGCGGCGGCCTTCTGGTCCTTGGGCAACGCGCCGATCTCGCGGTTGGCGAGGCTCAGCGCCGACTTCTCACCCGTGTGCGCGAGGCGCACGGCCTTGAGTTCATCGAGGGTCGCGGCAGCGGCGATGGCGGCAACGGCTTGGTCTACGGCAGCGGTAATGGCGGCTTCATCCAGAGGATTCGGGACGGCGGCGCCCGGCAAAGTTTCAGTCATCTACTGTTCTTAGCTACGAGTCGGATCATGCCGGCGGCACGCACGCAGGGCGCGAGTTGTCGGCAAGGCTTATTGTCACAGTTCATTGTCACAGCCCGTGATCACTGTTCCTGATCACTGTTCGCTGTCACAGTTCACTGTGCTGGATTCATTGTGCTGGATTCATTGTGCTGAATTCATAGTGCTGGCCAGCCGAAATCCCTCCGGCGGGCACTTCCCTCAGTCTAGTAGACGGCCGTCGGCCGCACGGCAACGGCCGCGTGACGTGACACATCACGGCGGCTCTCCTAAGGTCCCCGGCGCGCCCCCGGGGTCGGGCTTGCCTGACCACCGGACATGTCCCCCCGCTCCCCTGACCCGTGGACATGTCCCCGACTACCATGGCCTCATGACGTCCGGTCAACGGCTGCGGCAGATCGCCAACATGCTCAATGGCACCACCCCCTTAGGGCTGGTGCTGGCGGTCTGTGCCGGGACGACCGTCGGCAGGGGTCCGCGTGGGCTGCTGATCGCGAGCCGCTACCGCTGGCGGCTTCCCTTTGCCGGGGCCTTCACGGTGGGCAACGTGATCCTCTTCCGTGCCGGCCCGGAAGCCGCCCGCGCCAATCCGGCACTGCTGGGACACGAGGAGCGCCACAGCACCCAGTACGCCTGGTGCCTGGGGCTGCCCTTCCTTCCCCTGTACTTCATCGCCGCGGGCTGGTCGCTCTGGCGGACGGGCAACCCGGGCAGCGCGAACTTCTTCGAGCGCCACGCCGGGCTGGAAGCAGGCGGCTATCCCCGCACGAGCGCCCCGGCGACCGATCCGCGAACAAACCGCACACGGGCGTGACTGCCCCCGAGCGATACGAGGCCTGACATGACACACAACCCCAGAAGCATTTCGGTCACCGGAACCGGCAGCGCGGAGGCGGTGCCTGACCTCCTGACGTTGTCAGTTGGCGTCGAATGCCGCCGGGATACCGTGGCCGAGGCCTACGGCGACGCCGGAACACGCTCGGCCGCCATCACCTCGGCGCTCCGGCAGCACGGGGTGGACGGCCCCGACATGTCCACCTCCGGGCTGAACGTCCGGGCCGAAGTGAACTGGCAGGAGGGCCGCGGACAGACCGTCACCGGCTATCTGGCCTCAAGCACGCTCACCATCAGGATCCGAACGCTGTCTGCGTCCTCGGCGATCATTGCCGCGGCCGTTGCCGCCGGCGGGGACGACGTCCGGCTGAACGGCCTGACGCTCGGCTTCTCGGATTCCGCCGGCGTCGAGGTCCGGGCGCGGGAGGCTGCGTGGCAGGATGCCCGCACCACCGCCGCGCACTACGCCGCCCTCTCCGGGACAGGCCTGGGCAGGGTTCTTTCCCTCACCCAGCACACCGGGTTCCAGCCGCCGGTCCCGGTCGCGAAGATGCAGCGCGCGGTGGCGGCGGAAGCTCTCACCGTTGAGGCCGGTGAGTCGAGCGTCACCGCCACGGTCGGCGTCGTCTGGGAACTGCTCGACTGAGTCATCCTGTCGACGCTTGAGCCGCTGGCGGCCTGCCTGGCGCTCGGCCCGCTAGTGCGTTGCGCCGGCAGCGATCTTGAGATCCGCCGTCGTCGCGAGCGCGGTGCGGACGACGACGGCGAGCGCCGCCGCCATCTGGTGCGCCGGCAGCGACGGCGTGCTGCCACCGGCCGGAAGCTGGCTGTCCTCGTAGGGGACGTGGACGAAGCCTCCCCTGGTGCCCGGCCGCAGCCTCAGTGCGTGCATGAGCGCATAGAAGGTGTGGTTGCACACATAGGTCCCCGCGCTTTGCGACACTTCCGCCGGGATCTGTTCTGCGGCCAGGGCCGCGAGCGCCGCCTTGACCGGCAGGGACGTGAAATAGGCTGCCGGTCCGCCGCTGACCACGGGTTCGTCCACGGGCCGGTTGCCGGCGTTGTCCGGGATCCGGGCGTCGTCACAGTTGATGGCCACGCGCTCCAGGGAGATGCGTGCCCTGCCGCCGGCGTGGCCGGTGCACAGCACGAGTTCCGGCCGGAAGCGCTCCAGAGCTTCCTCCAGCACCGTCGCCGATGTCCCGAAGACGCAGGGAAGTTCCACGGCCCGGACGTCGAGTCCTTCCGACCGGAGCAACCGCGCCGCCGAACGGGCCGCGGTCCAGGACGGGTTGGTTGTTTCGCCACCGAAGGGCTCGAATCCGGTCAGGAGAATCATCGCCCCAGCCTAACAACGCGCCACCACGATGCGGCCTAACGATGCCGCCCAACAGTTCGGTCCGGCAGTTCGCTCCAACACTGCGCGCACCGGCGCTCGTCGCGAAAGGCGGCATGGCCGGCGTCGTACCTTCCAGTGAAGCACCCCGGGATCCGGGGGAACAGGACATGATCCAGCCGGCAGCCTAAGCATTCCTTCGTCGCGTAATCCAGGCTCGCCCTGTTGGACAGTCTCCGTACAGCGGATCCTGCATCAGATGCAGCACACGGCACAGGTGTGGCTCCGATCTCACGAGTGCGCCTGCGTCGGCAAGGTGAGGATTTCGGCTCCGTCGCTGGTGATGGCGATCGTATGCTCACTGTGTGCTGTCCGGCAGCCTGTCGCACTTCGGAGCGTCCACCCGTCAGCGTCGGTGATGAGTTCAGCGGTGTCGGCCATGACCCACGGCTCCAGTGCGAGCAGCAACCCGGGGCGCAGTTTGTATCCGCGGCCCGGCCGTCCGGTGTTTGGAACGTGCGGGTCCTGGTGCATCGTCGATCCGATGCCATGGCCGCCAAACTCGGTGTTGATCGGGTATCCCGCCTCGCTGAGGACCGAGCCGATGGCATAGGAGATGTCGCCGATGCGAGCCCCGGGTCGGGCAGCGGCTATCCCTGCGTTCAATGCGCGCTCGGTCGCGCTGATCACTGCGACGCTCTCCGGGGGCTTGGAGTCGCCCACGATGAAGCTGATGGCAGAGTCCGCAGCGACTCCTCGTTTGGAGACGGCGAGGTCGAGTGTCAGCAGGTCACCGTCGGCGAGCGCGTAGTCGTACGGGAGTCCGTGGAGCACGGCGTCGTTGACGGCCGTGCAGATGTAGTGTCCGAACGGCCCGCGCCCGAAGGATGGCTCGTAGTCGACGTAACAGGACTGCGCTCCAGCGTCGACGATCATGCTGCGGGCCCACCGGTCGAGGTCCAGGAGGTTCGTGCCGACCGTGCTGCGGCTCTTGAGCGCCTGCAGGATGTCGGCGACAAGGGCGCCTGTCTCCTTTGCTCGGGCCAGTTCGGCGGGGTTCAGGATCTCGATCATGCGGCGCCTTTCTCACGCATCCAATAACTATACCGGTCATATTATCCCGGTATAATCGCAGCCATGGTCAGGTTGCCGCTTACAGTCGAAGAGGTCGAGCGCGGGCAGCGCCTCGGCGCCCTGCTGCGTCGCGCCAGGGGAGGACGCTCGATGCTAGACATCGCGCTCGATGCACGCGTCTCACCTGAGACCCTCCGGAAGATCGAGACGGGCCGTGTCGCGACCCCCGCCTTCCCGACTATCGCTGCGATCGCCGAGGTCCTGGGACTTTCCCTCGATGCGGTGTGGGCCGAGGTTAACCAGCCCGAACGTGGCGCTGAGCCGATCAGCTCCGATCACGACGCACGCGAGCGGCTGGCCTCGTAAGTCTCAATCCCGCAGCTGCGTTGCAGGCGTCCACGAGAAGCGTCTGGGGTCAGCCGCCAAGACAGCGAATCTCATCCGCATGGCCCGACGGCATTCTTGACATTGAGTCGAACATATATTCGAATGGTGGCATGAGATGGGATGCACAAGCACTGAAGCGCGGCAGCTCCGGAAGCGACGTCTCGACGGAAGACCCGTCCACCACGACGGAATCTGCCAATATCAGGTCCGCCACTCCCCTGTCCCCCGATGCCCTGTTGCCCCTGGCCGGACTGGTTCGGTCCGTCTCCACCCCGGAGTTTGCCGGGATCACTTTCCATGAGGTCACCGCCAAATCGGTGCTCAACAAGGTGGCCGCCGGTTCTCGGATGCCGTTCGACTGGACCATCAACCCGTACCGCGGCTGCAGCCATGCCTGCGTCTACTGCTTTGCCCGCAAGAGCCACACGTACCTGGACTTCGACGCCGGCCTGGACTTTGACAGCCAGGTGGTGGTCAAGATCAATGCTGCCGAGGTCCTGCGCAGGGAACTGGCCAAGCCCTCCTGGCGGCACGAGCACGTGGCCCTCGGCACCAACACGGACCCCTATCAGCGCGCCGAGGGCCGCTACCAGCTCATGCCCGGCATCATTGGCGCCCTCGCCGACTCCGGCACGCCCCTGTCCATCCTCACTAAAGGCACGCTCCTGGCCCGGGACATCCCGCTGCTGAAGCATGCCGCGGCCCAGGTCCCGGTCGGGGTGGGCATCTCGCTGGCCATGACCAACGAGCACCTGTCCGAGGCCGTGGAGCCCGGTACACCGGGTCCGCGGGCACGGCTGAAGCTCATTTCCCGGCTCAGGGAAGCAGGCCTGCCCTGCGGCGTCATGGCCATGCCGATCCTGCCGTGGCTTTCCGACGGTGACGACGCCCTCAACTCCCTCTTCGGGGCCCTGGCAGCGGCCGGCGCCACGGGGGTCACGGCCGGCGCGCTGTACCTGAAGCCGGGGACGCGTGAGTGGTTCATGCAGTGGATTGCCCGCGAACATCCGCACCTGGCGGGCAAGTACCGCCGGTTGTACGGCAGCGGGTCCTATGCCTCAAAGGAATACCGGGCGTGGCTGGCCGGTCGCATCCGCTATTTCAAGGACCTGCACGGCTTTTCCGGTTCGCAGGGCTTCAGCCACAGGGACCTCAGCGGCAACGCGGACCTCAGCGATGATGCCCGGGAAGAGGAAGTCCAGTACCCGGCTGGAAGCATCCCGGACACATCCCGGTACGCCACTAACCGGCACCCCGGCACGGTGCATGCCGGCCACCAGGCAGCGCAGCCGACGTTGTTCTGAAACGCGCCAGCTCCCTGACCTCAGAGCGCCTTGACCGCACCGAGCACCTTGGACAGCGAATCCTTAGCATCCCCGAACAGGAGCGTGGTTTTGGGGTCGTGCAGGAGATCGTTTTCGATGCCCGCGAAGCCCGGACGCATCGACCGCTTCAGGAAGACCACCTGCTGGGCCTGCACCACGTCCAGGATCGGCATCCCGTAGATCGGCGAACCAGGTGAAGACTTGGCCGCCGGGTTGACGACGTCGTTGGCGCCGACCACCAGCACGATGTCCGTGTTGGCGAACTCGGGATTTATTTCCGCCAGCTCCCGCAGGGACTCATACGGCACATCGGCCTCGGCCAGGAGCACGTTCATGTGGCCCGGCATGCGTCCCGCCACGGGATGTATGGCGAACACCACATCAATGCCGCGGTCGGCCAAAGCTGTGGCGAGCTCCGCCACGGTGTGCTGGCCTTGTGCCACGGCGAGCCCGTACCCGGGAACGATCACCACGCGCTGGGCATAGCCGAGCTGGACGGCTACGTCTTCCGGGGAGGATGAGCGTACGGGCCGGTCACTCACGGCGGTGGAACCCGCCGTCGAGCCGCCCTTGAAGGCGCCGAACATGATTCCGGTGACTCCGCGGCCCATGGCAGAGGCCATGACCTTGGTCAGGATGGTGCCGCTCGCGCCGACCAGAGTTCCGGCGACGAGCAGCAGGACGTTGCCCAGGACGACGCCGGACGCGGCCACCGCCAGGCCCGTGAAGGCATTCAGCAGCGAGATCACGATCGGCACATCCGCCCCGCCCACCGGCAACACGAGCAGCAGACCTGCCGCGAGCCCCAGGCCCAGCAGCGCCAGCGACCAGCCGACGGACCCGCTCAGGACGACCAGTGCCCCGGAGACGACCGCCCCGAGCATGACGGCCCCCATCACCCAGGGCATCCCGGGAAACAGCAGCGGACGGGTGCTGATGAGTTCCTGCAGCTTGCCCACGGTCACCGCGGAGCCCGCGAAGGACACGGCGCCCACGAGCATGGTGAAGACGACCGCCAGGCGCACCCACGAATCCTCGCTGTGGCTCAGTTCGAGTGCGGCGACCAGCGCTGCGGCGCCGCCGCCGACGCCGTTGAACAGTGCCACCAGTTGAGGCATCTGCGTCATCTGCACCCGCCGGGCCACGGGGACGGCTATCGCGGAGCCGACGGCGATGGCGGCCAGGATGAGCGGAATATTCTCCAGCCGGGCAGAGAAGAACACCGTGATGACCGCGACGAGCGCCCCGGCCGCACCGATGGCGTTGCCGCGGCGGGCGGTTTTTGGCGAGCTCAGGCCCTTTAGCGCCAGGATGAAGCAGACGGCGGCCACCAGATACAGCAGGGCTGTCCATTCCGGGGTCAGGAGGCTCATCTCGCCTCCCCTGCGCCGCCGCCGGAGGTGCCGTCACCGGCGAGTCCTTCGGCCGCCGTTCCGCCGGCTTTGGCGGTACCGGTTCCTGAGGGCTTCTGCGCCGATTTGCGCAGGGGCTTGTGCACGCTGAACATCTCCAGCATCCGGTCCGTGACCACAAAGCCACCTACCAGGTTCACGGTCGCCAGGACCACTGCCAGGAGTGCGATGCCGAGCACCCAGGGGTCGCCGGCCTGTCCGGCCACGATGATGGCGCCGACGAGGATGATCCCGTGGATGGCATTGGCGCCGGACATGAGCGGTGTATGCAGCTTGCTGGTCACTTTGGAGACGACTTCGAAGCCGACGAATACGGCAAGCACCACGACTGTCAGCAGCGCAACGGGGCCCATCAGATGTCCTCGCCCAGGGCTGCGGCGGTGGCGGAATGCCGTACGGCGCCGCCGTGGGTCAGGCATGTTCCGGCGACCACGTCGTCGCCGAAGTCCGGGGCAACGGTGCCGCCGTCGGTCATGAGGGCGAGGAAGTTGCTGACGTTCCGGGCGAAGAGCCGGGACGCGTCCGACGGCATGGCGGATGCGGCGTCCTGCAGGCCCACGAGCGTGACCGATCCGCCGTCAACCGGCACCTGGATGTCCTGGCCGGCGATCACGCCTTCCACATTGCCGCCGGACTCCGCGGCGAGGTCGACGACGACGGACCCTGCCCGCATGCCGGCCACCATGTCGGTGGTTACCAGCAAGGGAGCGGCCCGGCCCGGGATGGCCGCCGTCGTGATCAGGATGTCCGTGGCCGCGACGTGCGGGGCCAGCAGGCTGCGCTGGCGTTGCGCCCGGTCCTCGCCGAGGGCGCGGGCGTAGCCGCCGGTTCCTTCCGCCGCCGCGTCGAGGTCCAGATTGATGAACGTGCCGCCCATCGAGGCGACCTCGTCGGCGGAGGCGGCGCGGATGTCGTTGGCCGAAACGCGGGCGCCCAGCCGCTTCGCGGTGCCGATGGCCTGCAGTCCGGCGACACCGGCCCCCAGGACCAGTACCCTCGCCGGGGGGATGGTTCCGGCGGCCGTCATGTAGAGCGGGAAGAACCGCGGATACCGCACGGCGGCTTCCAGCACGGCGCGGTACCCAGTGACAAGGGACTGCGAAGTGAGTGCGTCCATCGACTGGGCCCGGGAGATCCTCGGAAGCAGCTCCAGGGCGAAGGAGGTGATCCCGGCGGCGGCCAGCGCCCGGACGGTCGGCAACTCGGAGGCTGGCGACGCCAGGCCGACAGTGATGGCACCGGGCCGCAGCCGGGCCGCAGTCTCCGGCGCGAGCGGACGAACATGCAGCAGGACGTCCAGGGCCGCGAGCGGGAGCTCCGAGATCACCGTGGCGCCAGCCTCTTTGAACGCTGCGTCCGCGAACCCTGCCTCGGTTCCTGCGCCGCTCTCCACCACGAGTGTGAGCCCGAGGGCCGTCAGCTGCTGCACCGTTTCCGGCGTGGCCGCAACTCGGCGTTCTCCGGCGCGCTGTTCTCGTCCGACACCGACCTGCACGGGCTGCTCCTCTCGATTGCGTTCAGAGTAGGCACATGCCTGACCGTTTGGCGAGAGGCGGCCGGGCGTATGCCGGTCGGCGTGTCCGGGTCAGCGGATCAGTTCGGCTCCCCCGCCGCGCAGCCTGGCGGCATGGACGGCGGCCAGGAGCGCTTCGACGATCGGGAAGTCGGCCGGGATCCACGGCAGGCCCAGGACGTCCTCGGAATTGCGGAGGTCAAGCCAGCGCAGTTCGTCGTGGTCCTCCAGCGGCAGGGGCTCCCCGTCCTCGAGTTCGGCGAACCAGACCCGCATCGCAGCCTTCTCGTTGAGCGGCCAGCCCGCCGCGGTCGCCGCGGGCAGCTCGGCTCCGAGCCGTACCTGCACACCGAGTTCCTCCCGGAGCTCGCGGTGCAGGGCGTCTTCGGCTGCTTCGCCCGGCTCCACTTTTCCGCCCGGGAACTCCCACATACCGGCAAACTGCGGTGGCGCCGTGCGCCGCGCTACAAGGAGTTTGCCCGGTTCCGCCAGGGAGTCCACTACTGCGCCGCCGACGACGTTGATGAGTCCAGTCACGCTCCCCAGTCTAAGGCGGGCGCCAGGGATCGACGTCGGCGGCCGGCGTCGCGGGGGGCGTCACAGCTGGGAATGGGTAAGGGACAATGGTGAAGGCGTTGCCGGGCAGCCTGCGGAATATTCGGCGCGCGCTCTCAGTTCTATAAAGCATATTTATCTGGCCGACTCTTCCCGGCATCTCCCGGAAATCACCCGAAAAGACGAATGACAACCACCACACAAGCTCCGGCGTCGTCCAAGACCGGCACCCGTCACCTTGCCCTCGCCATCATTGCCCTCGCCATGGGCGGGTTCGGGATCGGCACCACAGAATTCACCATGATGGGCCTGCTCAAGGAGATTGAGCAGGGCCTGAACATCAGCACGCCCGAGGCCGGCCACCTCATCTCCGCCTACGCCCTCGGCGTCGTCGTCGGTGCGCCCGTGCTGGCCGCCGTCGGAGCCAAACTGCCGCGCAAGCATCTGGCCCTGGGGCTCATGCTCTTCTTCAGCATCGCCAACCTCAGTTCCTTCCTCGCCCCTGACTACGGCTCCATGCTGGTGTCGCGGTTCGCGGCGGGGCTGCCGCACGGCGCCTTCTTCGGCGTCGCGGCCGTGATTGCCGCGTCCCTCGTGGCGCCGACCAAGCGGGGCTGCGCCATTTCGATGGTTATGGCCGGGCTGACTGTATCCAACGTCATCGGCGTTCCCTTCGCTACCTGGCTGGGCCAGAGCTACGGGTGGAGGCTGCTGTTCCTGCTGGTCGGCCTGATCGGCATCATCACGCTCGCCATGTTGTGGAAGTTCGTTCCGTTCCAGAAGCCGCACGCCGATGCCAGCTTCCGCCGCGAGCTCGGGGCACTCAAGCGGCTCCAGGTGTGGCTCGCCATCCTGGTCGGCATCGTCGGCTTCGGCGGCTTCTTCGCGACCTACACCTACATTTCGCACACCATGACATCCGTGGCCGGCGTCCCGGCGCCGTGGCTGCCGCTCGTCGTGGCGCTGTACGGAGTGGGCATGGTGGCAGGCAACATCGTTGGCGGCCGGATCGCCGATAAGTCCGTCATGGGGACGATCTACTGGGTGCTGCCGGCGACAGCCGTGGCCCTCGTGGTCTATGCCGTTGCGGCCCATTGGGCATGGTCGGCGCTGATCATGGTGTTCGTGGTCGGTGCCGCCGGGTCCATGCTGGTTCCCGCCTTGCAGACCAGGCTCCTGGATGCATCGCCTGATGCCCCGTCGCTGGCCTCATCCCTCAACCATGCGGCGCTCAACGTCGCCAACGCCTTGGGCGCCTTTCTCGGCGGACTCGTGATCGCCTGGGGCTGGGGTTACGTCGCCCCCGCGCTCGTGGGTGCCGTCCTGGCCATCCTGGGCCTCGGGGTCGCCGCCATCAGCGGCGCCGTGGAACGCCGGCGGCCGCTGGCCTCGTAGCCGCTGACCCGCCGCCCACGAAGAACGGCAGCCCGATCCAGTGATGTACTGGACCGGGCTGCCGTTCTTGTTTGCTGACTTCTAGCTGCGCTGTCTTCTACGGCGCTGCCTTTTACTGCCCTGCCTTTTACTGCGCTGCCGTCGACGGCGGCCACCGGTTAGGACGCACTGACCCGCTGCACATCCGGCTCCAGGTAGATGACCCGGGCGATCGGGACGGCCTCGCGGATCCGGGCCTCTGCGGCGTCAATCGCCTTCGCAATGTCCTGGCCGGAGTCCGTGCGGCCGATGCTGATCTTCGCCGCCACCAGCAGTTCCTCGGGGCCTAGGTGCATCGTCTTGAGGTGAATGATGCCGGTGCCGCCAGCTTCGATCGCGCTGCGGATCTTGGCAACGTCGTCCCGGGTGGCCGACTCGCCCAGGAGCAGGGACTTTGTTTCCATGGCCAGCACGACGGCGATCCCCACGAGCAGGAGGCCGATCATGGCGGTGCCCAGGGCGTCCCAGATGCCGTTCCCGGTGATGAGTGTCAGGCTTACGCCGAAGAGCGCGAAGACGAGGCCCACGAGGGCGCCGAAATCTTCGAGCAGGATCACGGGGAGTTCCGGCTGCTTGGCGTTGCGGATGAACTTGACCCAGCTCTGCTTCCCGCGGAGGGGGTTGGATTCGGCGATCGCCGTCCGGAACGAGAAGGATTCGGCAATGATCGCGCCCACCAGCACAGCCAGCGGCACCCACCAGAAGTCACCTTCGATGCCATGCGGGTGCTGGATCTTTCCCCACGCCTCGTAGAGCGCAAAGAGACCGCCGACGCTGAACAGCACAATCGAGACGATGAAGGCGTAGATGTAGCGCTCACGGCCGTAGCCAAAGGGGTGTTCCTGGCTGGCTTCCCGCTCCGCGCGCTTGCCGCCGACCAGCAGCAGCAACTGGTTGCCGGAGTCTGCGAGCGAGTGAATGGCTTCGGCCAGCATGGATGACGACAGCGTCAAAAAATAGGCGACGAACTTCAAAACGGCGATGGTCAGGTTGGCAGCCAGCGCCGCAATTATCGCCTTGGTACCGCCATTTGCAGCCACGTGAGCTTCTCCTTAACGGGGTTCTTCCGGGGTGTAAGCGGACACCGGAAGAACCCGGCGCCCGCAAGGAATACGCTACCTGTTTCCGGGCGGCCTCCGAACCGCGGCAGGGCCGATACCGCCACGTAACGATTGGGCACTTCCCTGCTGACAAGTAATCCGGCCTATGTTAGCTTGAAGCCATATTCGGGATTCACAATTTGGATACCGACGAATATGTAGGAGGAGACATGGGCTTTCTTGGCTGGATCATTCTCGGACTCATAGTAGGTGCAATCGTCAAGGCAGTCATGCCCGGCAGGGTCGGCGGCGGCTGGGTTACCAGCCTCGTGCTCGGCGTCGTCGGAGCCATTGTCGGTGGCTGGATCGGCGACCTTCTGTTTGGCGGCGGCAAGATGGAATTTTGGAATCTCGGTTCCTGGCTCCTGGCCATCGTCGGCGGCTTGGTGGTTGCCCTCGCCTACGGCGCCATTACAGGACGCAACAAGACCACATCATAATTCTGTACGGCTGACCTCACGCTTCGAGTGAGGCCCTAGGCACACTTCGACAGAACAGTACGACGGCGGAGCCCACCTTTGGCGGGCCCCGCCTTTTTTCTGCGCCTGCATCCGCCGCGATGCCTTTTCGGGCAGCCGGGTCTCTAGGGCACCTGCTGGGACCGGGCGCTGGCGTAGAGGCAGACGGTGGCCGCGGTGCCGAGGTTGAGGCTCTCCGCCTGCCCATAGACCGGCACGGCCACCCGGTGGTCGGCCAGCGCAATCTCGTCCTCGGACAGGCCCTGGGCTTCGTTGCCAAAAAGCCAGGCGGTGGGCTGTTCCAGCGCGTAGACCGATCCCGCGGCGGACGCGCCCAGCCGGCGGGCCGCATTCTCGTCCTGGAGACGGTCCAGGTTCAGCTGGCCGTAGCCATCGGCGGCGAGGACGCCGATCCCCCGTTCCTTGCAGCGGGCCACGATGTCAGCCGCATCGGCGCCAAGGACGATCGGCAGGTGGAAGAGGGATCCCGCCGTCGAACGGACCGCTTTGGGGTTGTAGATGTCCACGCTGGATCCGGTCAGGACCACCGCGTCCGCGCCGGCAGCGTCGGCGGCGCGCAGGACGGTTCCGGCGTTGCCGGGGTCGCGGACCTGGCAAAGGACGGCGATCAGCCGCGGCCCGGCGTCCAGCACCTCATCGAGGCCAACGTCCAGGAAACCGCAGACCGCGAGAACGCCCTGCGGGGTGACCGTGTCCGCCATCGCGGCGAGCACTTCGTCGGTGGCGAGGTAGGCGGTGGTGCCCTCCGCGAGTGTCTCCAGATCCGGATGCCGGTCCAGGCACGACTCGCTCGCGTAGACCTCATAGACAATGCCGGGTTGCCCCGCGGCGAGCCTCTTTTGGTGTAGGACGAGGGCTTCCCGGACCGCCTGCGGCCCCTCCGCCAGGAACTCGCGTCGCTTTAAACGGGCCGGGCGCCCGGCAAGTTGTGCCACCTTCCTCACCCGATCAGCTCGGGGGTTGGAAAGTGGAAGATCTTGCGGGCGCCCGGATTCGTTCATATAAGAACCTTAGTTGCTCTCGCAGCCGGTTCTTGAACGCTGCAGTTTTTCAACTGCTGCGGGAACTACTTTGCAGCCTCGTCGGCGGCCTTCTTGGCAGCAGGCTTCTTCGCGGGAGCCTTCTTGGCGGCCTTCGGAGCCGGAGCGGCCTCAGCCTGGACAGCCGGAGCTGACGTGTCGGCGGGCAGCGCGTCCTTGGCGACCTTGACCAGCGCGGCGAAGGCGTTGGCGTCGGAAACGGCGAGCTCGGCCAGCATGCGGCGGTCAACCTCAACCTCAGCGGCCTTCAGGCCCTGGATCAGGCGGTTGTAGGTCAGGCCGTTGGCGCGGGATGCAGCGTTGATGCGCTGGATCCAAAGACGGCGGAAGTCGCCCTTCTTCTTCTTGCGGTCGCCGTAGCTGTACACAAACGAGTGCAGCAGCTGCTCTTTGGCCTTGCGGTACAGGCGTGAGCGCTGTCCGCGGTAGCCCTTTGCGCGTTCGAGGATAACCCGGCGCTTCTTGTGGGCATTTACAGCCCTCTTCACACGTGCCACGTGCGTACTCCTTCAGAATTCTGATCCCAAGCGTCTACTGCCGGAAAAGTCCGGCTGGCCTGAGAAGCCTTTTTGGTAGTTGATTGCCGCCAGGTGGCCGGCAATCAGAGAACTTGGAACTTAGATGCCGAGCATCTTCCGGATGACCTTGGCGTCGCCCTTGAAGACGATCTTGTCGCCGGCAAGGCGACGGGTCAGCCGTGAGGACTTGTGCTCGAGGTAGTGACGGCGGTTGGCCTGCTGACGGCGCAGCTTGCCGCTACCGGTCAGCTTGAAGCGCTTCTTAGCACCGCTGTGGGTCTTCATCTTCGGCATGGGAACCGATCTCCTTACGTATCCGCAGAAAAGTCTGCAGCTCTTTCGTGCAGCCGCCCCTGCGGGCGGCATGCTGGTTGCTTGCTGCCGGACATTGCTGTCCGGCAGCCGTGAACTAGTTGGTCTTCTTGCTGCCGGGCTTGGCGGCAGCCCGGGGGGCGGCCGGCCGTGCGGCGGGCTTCGGAGCTGCAGGCCTCGGAACCGGCTTCGGAGCAGCGACCGGCTTCGGTGCTGCTGCCGGAGCGGCCGGAGCGGATTCCGCAGCCTTCTCCTCCGGAGCCTTAGCCATGGGGGCCTTAGCCACGGGAGCCGGGGCCGGAGCGGCCTTCGGAGCCTCGGGAGCCTTGGCTGCTGCGGGCTTCTCGGCCGCCTTCGGAGCCTCGGGAGCCTTGGCTGCTGCCGGCTTCTCGGCCGCCTTGGGAGCAGCTTCCTTCGGGGCTTCCTGGGCCGGAGCCTCCTCGGCCTTGGCTTCCGCGACCGGGGCGTGCGTGGCTGCCGCCGTTTCAGCCGTGGTCTCTTCGACCTTGGCTTCTTCGACCGCGGGAGCCTCCGTTGCAGGAGCCTCCGTCGCTACGACGTAGCCTTCGGGCAGGAGGTCGGACAGCGTCTGCGTGAGCGGAGCGTTGCCGCCGGAGACGTCGACGCGGCCCGATGCCTTGGCTTCGTTCTCAGCCTTGGCTTCCGCACGCTGCGTTGCGCGGCGGGCCTCTGCCTTGGCTTCAGCCTTATTCTTCAGCGGGCCCACCACCATGACCATGTTGCGGCCATCGATCCGAGGGCTGGACTCCACAACGCCAACTTCGGCGACGTCGTCCGCGAAACGCTGGAGCAGGCGGATGCCCATCTCGGGACGCTGCTGCTCACGGCCGCGGAACTGGATCATGGCCTTGACCTTGTCACCAGCGCCGAGGAAGCGGAGCGCGTGGCCGCGCTTCGTCTCGTAGTCGTGGGTGTCAATCTTCAGGCGGAAGCGAATTTCCTTCAGGACCGTGTTGGTCTGGTTCTTCCGGGCCTCGCGCGCCTTGACAGCGGCCTCGTACTTGTACTTGCCGAAGTCCATCAGCTTGCACACCGGAGGCTTGGCCTGCGGTGCAACTTCAACGAGATCAAGATCGGACTCGGCAGCCAAACGCAGGGCATCCTCAATACGGACAATTCCTACCTGTTCGCCTGCAGGGCCGACCAGCCGCACCTCGGGGACGCGGATACGCTCATTGATTCTTGGCTCGCTAATGTTAAAGCTCCTGTGTTCGTGAGGGGTATTCCACCGGCAAAAAGAGAAGGCCCCCAATTGCCGGAGCAATCGAAGGCCTCAAGATCGGAACTGCCGCCCTCAATGAGGCGGCATGCACTTTCGCCGGACCGGAGTCCGAGGTTGTGCCCGACCAGGTACCCGGCAACCTTGACTCCCGTGAGGGAGGGGCTTCCCGAAGGAAGTTTCGCGGCTGACGCGGGTGGGAGAGAACTCCGCTTGCAAACTAAAAGCCAATTCTACAGAAAGATACCCGCTCAACGCACGTGTGCGTCGCCGGGCACCGCCTACACCGGGAAGCACCAGTCAAAAACAGGCACCACAGGTAAGAAGTACTGCAGAATAACGACATTCAGTCGGTCTGTGACAAGCTTACCAGCATGAGCACTTCAGACAGTAATTCCCATGTCTTCGAGCCCGCAGCCGCACAGGCCGACGTCTCGCAGCAGATTCGCGACATCTCGGAAGTCCCCGCGATCGAGGTCATCACCACGGCCGCCGTGCACCTGATGAGTGCCGCCGCAGTGAAGCTGGGCCTCGCCGCCGAGGAAAATGCCCAGGAACTCAAGGACCTGGACGAGGCCCGCAAACTCATCACCGCCCTCGCCGGCCTGGTGACGTCCGCGGCACCGGAAATCGGCTCACAGCACGCCGGGCCGTTGCGCGACGGACTGCGTTCGCTGCAGCTGGCCTTCCGCGAGGAATCGATCATCCCCGACGCTCCGGGCAAGGGCCCGGGCGAGAAGTACACCGGCCCCGTCAACTAGTCACAGTCAACTAGTCACGGCCAACTAGCCACGGCCACCTCAGCACTTTCGTCAGCTATGACACGCCGGCGGGCGGACCATCCGGGTCCGCCCGCCGGCGTCGTTAACTCTGCTTCGATCCATCGGGACTCAGTGCGGCCCCCGGGCCCGGGCGGTCCCCCTGACAGGGACACCGCGGCGTCAGGCGTGGGCCAGGCGGCGGCGGCGCATCTGCTGCAGGACGAGTCCTACGAGGCAGAGGCCCACGCCAGCCAGCCCCACGGCGACGAAGCCGGCCGACGGGCCGATGACGTCGATGAACAGCCCGGCGAGCGGCGCGCCCAGAGCCACGCCACCGGTGAGCGAGGACCCGTACCAGCCCATCGCCTCGCCGCGACGGCTCTCGTCAACGAGTTCGGCCACCTTTTCCGAGGCCGCGGACAGCACCGGCGCGCACAGCAGCCCCGGCAACAGCGAGAGCAGGCTGAGGGTCCAGGTATCGGTCGCGAACGCCATCGGGACCGTCAGCGCTGACATTCCCAACAGCAGGAGGATCGGCGAGACGGGCCGGTGCATGGCGCCGTAGACTATGCCGCCCACTACCGAGACCGCGCACCAGAAGACGAAGACGATCCCGATTTCGCCCTCGTGCCCGCCGGTCTGGAGGGCTGCGACGATGCCGACGTCGGTGCCGCTGAGGACCATGCCGGCACCGGCCGCGACGGCGAAGACGGCTCCCACGGCGGCGGTGAACCAACTGAAATTGTGGATGACCCGGTGGCGCAGGCCAGAGCGCCGCTGCCGCCGTTCCTCGGCCGCGGCCGCCAGGGGCGCCAGTTCGGCCGCGGCCTCCTGGAGGTGGGCCGGCGCGGCGGCGACGACGGCGGCCTCCGCGCACTCGAGCTCCTCCGCCTCGAGCCCGGCGTCGGGGGCCGCGCTCCGGGTGGGCGGATTGAACCACATGAGGAAAAGTCCGGAGACGGACGTGGCCACGCCGACTATTGTCAGGCCCAGGACCGACTGCCCGCTGGTGGCGACGACGGCGCCGACGGCGGGGCCGATCATGAAGACCAGCTCGGTGGCGATGGCATCGAGGGCGAAGGCGGTGCGGCGCTGGTCCCCGGTGGCCAGTACGCCCAGGGACTGCCGCACCACGCTGAAGATGGGCAGCGTGAGCAGGCCGCCGACGAAGACCAACGGCAGCAGGACCTCGTAGGAGACGTGCGGCACGATGGACCAGATCACGGTCTCGGAGATGACGGACGGGATGAGCGCCTTGCGCAGTCCCACGGTGTCGACCCGGCGTCCGCGCCAGGGCGCCCCGACGGCGATTCCGATCGTCATGACGGCGGCCGCCGCGCCGGCGGCCGCGTAGCCCTGGCCAAGGGTCAGGACGATGTGCAGGGTCAGCAGGACGCCGGCCGCCGAGTGCGGTATGCGGGCAATCATCCCGACCAGCAGGAGCCGCCTGATGGGCCGGACGGCGAGCAGCTCCCGGTAAAGCGCGAAATTCACGACACTACATCCTTCTGGTACTGCCCACGGCAGCACCGGGAGGTCCCCCCGTTGGGCCGTCAGCTATGGTGCTGCGCGCTGCAGCTTGACCTCGATTGAGTCAACCCGCTCGGCAAAGAATTCATTCCGGGCCCAGTCGTTGTTGAGGCCGGCGACGATGGACTGCACGCCGGCGGCGTCGAGTCCGTCCTCAAGGTACAGGACCACGCGGAGTTCCGGGCCGGATCCCCCGCCGGGGAGCCGCCTGCCATCGGCTGTAGCCGAGGCAATTCCACCCCCCGGATGAATTTCAACACGGCGGACCGCCGGAAAGCCAACCGCGCTGTCCCCGAGGGCGCGCGCGAGTTCCGGATCGGCATACGACGGCGTCCAGGTTTGCTGCTGGGCCAGTGCCCAGACCGCCGGTCTGCGGACCACGAACGTCAGGTCCGCGCCGGGATCCAGCACGAGCAGCTCGGCACCTTCCGCAACGGCGGACAGGGCCGCCCGGGCCGCGTAGACCGCCACAGGCCTGGCCTCCGGATGCCAGGCCTCCAGTGACGCCGCCGAGGTGAAGACCGGCATGGCCGTCCGCCCGTCCGGCGCTTTGAGCGTGACGAGGGCCATATCGGCCTGCTTGTCGGCATGGAGGCCGCCGGCGCCTTCCCCCTCCTCGGCGAGCTGGGCCAGGATGGGCACGAAGACCCGGGCGGTGGCGAGCGCGGCCACCACGGCTGCCTCGTCGCCGGTGCCGGCGGCGAGGTTGGCCACGGCCGCTAGGTAGCCGGCGTCGGCAGCGCCGTCGTCGTCCTCGAAATTGTGGATCTTCGCGGCTTCCCCGGACAGGCTGCGGCCCGCCCAGGGTTGGCCAGCGGAGTCCGTGGCGCCGCCGGCGCCGGCGAGGGCAGCCGCGATATGTCCGGGCAGATGCCGGACCGGAGCCGCGCCGGCGTCCGGCTGCCCTGCGTTGTGGGGGTCGTGGGTGTCGCCGGGCTCGCGGGTGTGCGTCATGACCGGTGACCGCTTAGCGGCGGCCGGCGACGTCGAGGGCCTGGGGCAGTGTGAAGTTGCCGTTGTAGAGGGCCTTGCCGATGATGGCGCCCTCAACGCCGAGCGGCACCAGGGACCGCAGGACCTGCAGGTCCTCAAGGCTGGAAATGCCGCCTGAGGCGACCACCGGCTTGCCCGTCTTCTCGACCATCTGGCGCAGGAGTTCGACGTTGGGGCCCTGGAGGGTGCCGTCCTTGGTCACGTCGGTGACGACGTACCGGGCGCAGCCTGCGTCTTCGAGGCGGCCGAGCACCTCCCAGAGGTCCCCGCCTTCCTTGGTCCAGCCGCGGCCGGCGAGCGTGGTACCGCGGACATCGAGGCCGACGGCGATCTTATCGCCAAAGCGCTCGATCACCCGGGAGGTCCATTCCGGGTTCTCCAGTGCCGCGGTACCCAGGTTCACGCGGGCCACGCCGAGGTCGAGCGCCTTTTCGAGGGATTCGTCGTCGCGCAGGCCGCCGGAGAGTTCCACCTTGATGTCCAGCCGCCCCACGACCTCGCGCAGCAGTTCAGCGTTGGAGCCGCGCCCGAATGCGGCGTCCAGGTCCACCAGATGCACCCACTCGGCCCCCTGCTGCTGCCAGTTGAGGGCGGCCTCCAGCGGAGTGCCGTAGCTCGTCTCGCTGCCGGCTTCGCCCTGCACGAGCCGGACGGCCTGGCCGTTGACGACGTCGACGGCGGGCAGAAGCTCGAGTACGGGCAGCGGGGTTTCGGTGGTCATCGTGGTGTCCTCAGCTCGGGATGGTGGGTCAGGAACGCGGCACGGTCGTCAGGACGCCGGCAGGGTCAGGAGATAGGCGGCCAGCAGCGACATGCCGGCCAGGATGTAGAACACGACCTCCACCCAGCGCGGACTTTTCTGCTGGCGGAAGGAGATTGCGCCGCCGACCAGCAGGCCGGCGACGCCCATGAGGACCAGGGACCACATCTAGGCGGTCTGTTCCGGTGCCGCGGGGCGCAGGCTGTCGACCCAGTTGCGCAGGAGCCGGGCGCCGGCGTCGCCGGACTTCTCCGGGTGGAACTGCGTGGCGCACAGCGGGCCGTTCTCCACGGCCGCAATGAACGGGGCACCGTGTTCGGACCAGGTCACCAGGGGCGCCGCCATCCGGGGCTGGATGACGTCGAAGTCCCAGTGCTGGACCCCGTAGGAGTGCACGAAGTAGAAGCGCTCACCCTCGACGCCGACGAACAACTTGGATCCCTCCGGGACGGAGACGGTGTTCCAGCCCATGTGGGGCACGACGTCGGCGGGCAGCAACTCGACCTTGCCGGGCCACTCACCCATGCCTTCGGCTTCCGTGCCGTGCTCGACGCCTGCCTCGAACAGCACCTGGAGCCCCACGCAGATGGCAAGCACGGGGCGGCCGCCGGCGACGCGGCGGCCGATCATGCGGATGGCATCCACGGACTTGAGCTCGCGCATGACGGTTTCGAAGGCGCCGACGCCGGGGACCACGAGGCCGTCGGCGTTGAGGACGTCCTCGGGCTTGGAACTGAGGATGACCTCGGCGCCGGCGCGCTCCAGAGCACGGACTGCAGAGCGGACGTTGCCGGAACCGTAGTCCAGCACAGTGACGGTCGGCTTTCCCTCCGGAGACACCGGTTTGGTTCCGGCGGCCGGGTCGATGATGGCCCCGTCGCGCAGGACCGGGCCGGTCACAGTGCGCCCTTGGTGGACGGAATGCCCTCGACCCGGGGGTCCGGTTCGACGGCTGCGCGCAGGGCCCGGGCGAACGCCTTGAACTGGGCCTCGACGATGTGGTGGGGGTCGCGTCCGGCCGTGACGTTCATGTGAAGGCAGATCCCGGCGTGGAGCGTGATCGCCTCGAACACGTGGCGGGTCAGCGAGCCGGTGAAGTGGCCGCCGATCAGGTGGTATTCCTGGCCTGCCGGCTCGCCGGCGTGCACAAGGTAGGGCCGGCCCGAGACGTCGACGACGGCCTGCGCGAGCGCCTCATCCAGGGGCACGGTCGCCTCGCCGAAGCGGCGGATTCCGGCTTTGTTGCCCAATGCGGTCCGCAGAACCTCGCCAAAGGTGATGGCCACGTCCTCGACGGTGTGGTGGACATCGATGTGGGTGTCGCCGGTGGCCTTGACGGTCATGTCAATCAGCGAGTGCTTGCTCAGGGCCGTCAGCATGTGGTCGTAGAACGGGACCGACGTGCTGATATCCGAGACCCCGGTGCCGTCCAGGTTGATCTCGACCAGGACCGAGGACTCACTGGTGGTCCGTTCCATGCGTGCGGTCCGGCCCTCGGCGGCGGTGGCTCCGGTGTTGCTCATGTAGATGTGTCCTTTGGAAGAAGGCAGGGTGCTGGGCAGTCTGGCGGGGCGCACTGGCTCCCCGTCAAGTCTAGGCCTGCGGCGTGGCGTGGCTGGTCAGGATGCGTTCAAGGGCTTCGAGGAAGGCTGTGGTTTCCGTCTCAGTGCCCGCGGTCACGCGAAGGTGCCCCGGGATGCCGACGTCGCGGATGAGGACGCCGGCGTCCAGCAGGCCCTGCCAGACGTCGTGCGGGCTCTCCAGTCCGCCGAAGAACACGTAGTTCGAATCGGAAGCCGCCGGCTTGAGGCCCAGGCGGGTCAGCTCGGACACGATCCGGTCGCGCTGGCGCTTGATGTCCTCGACGTCGGCCATGAGGGCCACGCGGTGGTGCAGTGCGGCCAGGGCCGTGGCCTGGGTGATAGCTGACAGGTGGTACGGCAGACGGACCAGCCGCAGGGCGTCGGTGACCTCGGGAGCGGCGGCCATGTACCCGAGCCGCGCCCCGGCGAGGGCGAAGGCCTTGCTCATGGTGCGCGAGACGATGAGCCGCTCCCGGCCGGGCAGTAGGGTCAGAGCGCTGGGTGTGCCGTCGTGGGCAAACTCGTGGTACGCCTCGTCGACGATCACGATGGTCTGGCTGGCCTGGCCGGCGTCATAGACGGCCTCGACGACATCAAGACCCAGTCCGGTACCGGTGGGGTTGTTCGGGGAGCACAGGAAGACAATGTTAGGCTCCAGTTCCCGGACCTGGCGGGCAGCCGATTCCGCGCTGAGCCCGTAGTCCGCCGCGCGGGCGCCGACGATGTACTCCGTGTCCGTGCCGGCGGCCAGCAGCGGGTACATCGAGTATGTGGGAGGGAAACCGAGGGCCGTCCGGCCGGGGCCGCCGAAGGCCTGGAGGATTTGCTGAAGGACTTCGTTGGAGCCATTCGCGGCCCAGATGTTCTCCGCGCCCAGACCGTGGCCAAGGTACTCGGCGAGGGCTTCCCGCAATTCGGTGAACTCCCGGTCCGGGTACCGGTTCAGCCCGGCGGCGGCGGTGCTGACAGCCTCGGTGATGGCGGCGCGGACGTCGGCCGGGACACCATGGGTGTTCTCGTTGACGTTGAGCAGAATGGGGACGTCCAGCTGGGGTGCGCCATACGGTCGCAGGCCGCGCAGATTGGTTCGGAGGGGCAGTCGGTTGAGGCGCTCAAGCTGGTCAGTCACGTGACCAGTTTAAGTGGAAGCGGGACGGGCGCTGAAACTGTGACGCCCGGGACGGGCGCCGGCGGTACCTACTTGGACGGAACGAACAGCTGCTGGCCCGGCATTACACGCGCAGCGTCAAGGTTGTTCAGCTGCACGATATCGGCCACGACGTCACGGGGATCGCGTTCCGGCGCGACGGTCCCCGCAATGGCCCAGAGGGACTCCCCCGGCTGGACTGTCACGGAAACAGTGGGCGTCACATTGAGCTGGTCCGCGGAATCCGCCGCCTTGGCCGGAGCGTTGAGGAATCCGCTGAACGACAAGATGAGCGCTGCCAGCAGGATCAGCGGGATCCCGAAGAAGACGAACCGTCCGCGCCGGGTGAGCCGCAGCGGCGCCTGCTTCGGCCGCCGGGTGACCCCGCGGTCCGTGATGCTGTGATCAAAAGTGCTGTGAAACGCGCTTGCTGCTGACATGAACTGAGCCCTCCTGGACCATACGGTGCCGCCGGCGTTCTCCACATACTCGCCGCCAACCGGCCGAACCTTCGAACATAGAACCGAAGAATGCACTCGACTCGCAAATCCTTGAATCGAACACATATTCGAACTTTGCTAGTTCTGTTTTAGCACTTAGTAACGAACGATGTCGAGACTCGCTAGAACAAATGTTTGAAAAAGCTCTGCCGCTGGCCTACTTTTGAGGGAAAGAACAACAGCTTGTGAACTCGTTCATCGGTAGTTGATCAGGAGGGTCTGACATTTCAGGCCGGAAGTTCCCGGTGACAGCAGCCACGGCGGCCGGGTGGAACGGAAAGGCGTTGGCGAACATGGCAGCACAAGCCACCGGCGGCCGGGCCAGTTCACGGAGCGCCCAGCCTGCCCGGGCCCCCAAGAGCCTGACCGTCCGGCAGAAGAAAATCCTGGAAACGATCCAGCGCTCCGTCAGTGACAACGGCTACCCGCCGTCCATGCGCGAAATCGGCGACACCGTCGGACTCGCCAGCCTGTCGAGCGTGACCCATCAGCTGTCCCAACTGGAAAAGCTCGGGTACCTGCGTCGCGACCCAAAGCGTCCAAGGGCCATGGAAGTGCTCATGCCGCTGACCCTGGACGAGGGTACGAGGGCCATTTCGGGCGTCGAGAAGTCCAGCGGCCTCCGGGCCGTCGGTGGCCTCTCCGTGACGGAACTCGCCAGCGCCACCGACACGGCAATGGTGCCGTTCGTCGGACGCATCGCGGCCGGCGGACCGATCCTCGCCGACCAGGTGGTGGAGGACGTCATGCCCCTGCCGCGCCAGCTGGTGGGCCACGGCGAACTCTTTATGCTCAAGGTGGCCGGCGACTCGATGATCGATGCCGCCATCTGCGACGGCGACTGGGTGGTTGTCCGCCGCCAGGGCGACGCCGTGAACGGCGACATCGTGGCCGCGCTGCTCGATGATGAAGCAACGGTCAAGACGTTCCGCCAGCGCGACGGCCACACCTGGCTGCTGCCGCAAAACACCCAGTACGAGCCCATCCTCGGCGACCACGCCGTGATCATGGGCAAGGTCGTCTCGGTGCTCCGCTCCCTCTAGCCACCCCGTGGCAGGCCTCCCGGGGCAGCCACCCCCGGAACGGCTTCCAGGGGCCGGAGCCACGGCTCCGGCCCCTGCTTTTTAGTCCTTTCCGGAGTCCTTCGCCAGGCGCTTCAAGGCGGCCACGGCGATCGAAGGATCCGTGGTGGGCCAGAACGGCGGAAGCGCGGCGCGGAGGAACCCGCCGTAGCGCTCCGTGGACAGCCTCGAATCCAGCACCGCCACCACACCCTTGTCCGAGGTCGAGCGGATCAGCCGGCCGGCGCCCTGCGCCAGGCGGATTGCGGCGTGCGTGGCCGAGACGGACATGAAGCCGTTGCCGCCGGCCTGCGCCACCGCTCGGGAACGTGCTGTCATGAGCGGGTCGTCCGGCCGCGGGAACGGAATCCTGTCAATGACCACCAGGCGGCAGGACACCCCGGGAACGTCGACACCCTGCCACAGGGACATCGTGCCGAACAAACATGTGTCCGGCTCGTCGGCAAACTGCCGCACGAGCGCCGTCATGCTCGACTCCCCCTGACACAGGATGCTGAGGCCCAGCCGTGGCCGCATCGCCTCGGCGGCCTCCTCCGCCGCCCGCCGGGAGGAAAACAAGCACAGGGCGCCCCCGCCGGAGGCACGGATCAGTTTCTCGAGTTCGTCCAGGGCCTCCGGGGACGTGCCGCGGCCGGGCTTGGGCAGGTGCTGGGCGACATAGAGGATGCCCTGCTTCGGATAGTCGAACGGGGACCCGACGTCGACGCCGGTCCAGCTCGGGGCGCCGCTGCCGACCAGGCCGAGGCCTCCGGCGGCCGGCTCGAACGCCGCCCCGATGGCGAGCGTGGCGGATGTCAGGATGACGGTGTGGTCCGCGAACAGTCCTTCACGCAACCGCCCCGCGACGCTCAACGGAGCCACATTGATCAAGGCCGGCGCGGTCTCGTCCGGCTGGGAGTAGCCCTGCGCCGGGTCGAAGCTGCTATTGCGGGAGAACCACACGACTTCGCGGTTTTCCCGCGCGGCCAGGAGGCGTTCGCAGAGTTCCAGGATGACCATGAGGCGGGACCGGGCGAGCTGGCGACCGCCGTCGGCCGTCGTGGAGCTGTCCCCCTTGGAATCGGAGAGCGCGGCGCGGCAGGCGTCGCGCAACTGGTCGATGCAGTCCAGCTGCTCGGTGTTCAGGCCGTTGGGCATCAACCCGCTGGGGACACCGTCGATGGCGAGTTCCAGGTGGGAGGCGGCATTGTTCAGGGCGTCCACGGTGATGCCGGTGTGCTTCCGGGCCCCGGAGGCAGCGGCGTGGACCATCGCGACGGAGAGCTGGCCGGAGACTGCGCCTGTGACGCGGTCCTGCAGTTCGTGGGCCTCGTCCACCACCACGACGCCGTACTCAGGCAGGACCGCCAGGCCTTCGAACGCGCTGACGGCGAGCATGGCATGGTTGGTGACCACGACGTCGGCATCGGCGGCGTTCTGCCGGGCCAGTTCACTGAAGCATTCGGCCGCGAGCGGGCACTTTTGCGCGCCGAGACACTCCATGGACGTGACGGAGACCTGCCGCCAGGCCCGGTCCGTGACACCGGGCATGAGTTCGTCCCGGTCTCCCGTGACCGTCTCCTCCGCCCATTCGCGCAGGCGCACGACTTCCTTGCCGAGCTGGGAGGACGGCCCGCCCAGCGCGGCGGCAAAGTGCGGCACGGACGTGTCCTCGCCGAGGGAGAACAGTTGTCCCTCAGACGGTTCCTCGGACGGGAAGCCGCCCTCGATCTTGTGCCGGCACACATAGTTCGACCGGCCCTTCACCAGGGCAACCTTGACGGGCCGCTCCAGGGCCGGGGTGATCGTCTTGAGCAGCCGGGGCAGGTCGCGGCCGACAATCTGAGTCTGCAGTGCCAGGGTCGCGGTGGAGACCAGGGTGGGCTTGTTGCTGGTCAGCGAGTGGGCGATCAGCGGAATCAGGTACGCCAGAGACTTGCCGGTGCCCGTGCCGGCCTGGACCAGCAGGTGGTCGCCGCTGTCGATCGCGCGCGCCACCTGCCGGGCCATTTCGTGCTGGCCGTCGCGGCTCTGGCCACCCATGCCGGACACGGCACGGTCGAGCAGCTCAATCACGAACGCCTCGCCGGTCCCGCCGGCCGTGTTGCCGCCCGCGGCGTCCTCGCCCGTCCCGCCATCGGCCGGTTCCGCGTCAGCGGCCCCGGCGTCCGGGGATCCGGCCTTGGCTTTGGTCACCGCAGCCTCAGTCATTGCTGATGAAGGGATCCAGTTCAGCGGCGAGTCCTTCGCGCACCATCACCACGGCCCGGGTGCCGGTTTCCTCGTGCTCGAGGCTGAGGATCTCAGCGTCGGTCTCGTGGAGCTTGTTGAGCAGATCTCCGCGGTTGTAGGGGATCAACAGTTCAAGCTTCACGCCGGGGCGCGGAATGCCGTCACTGATGGCCTTGAGCAGTTCCGGGATGCCTTCACCTGTGCGTGCCGAGACCACCACGTGGCGCGGTTCGCGCTGCTTGAGCCGTTCGACCACAAACGGGTCGGCGGCGTCGGCCTTGTTCAGGACGATGATTTCCGGAACCTTGCGGGCGTCGACTTCGCTGAAGACTGCCCGGACTGCGGCGATCTGGCCCTCGGGGTCCGGGTGCGAGACGTCGACGACGTGCAGGATGAGGTCCGAGTCGGCCACCTCTTCCAGGGTGGAGCGGAATGCTTCCACGAGCTGGGTGGGCAGCGAGCGGACGAATCCCACGGTGTCCGCCAGCGTGTAGCCGAGGCCGTCGGCGGTTTCTGCCTTGCGCACGGTGGGGTCCAGCGTGGCGAACAGGGCGTTCTCCACCAGCACCCCGGCGTCGGTCAGGCGGTTCAGGAGCGAGGACTTCCCGGCGTTGGTGTAGCCGGCGATCGCTACTGACGGCACGGCATTACGACGGCGGTTGGCGCGCTTGGTTTCCCGGGCGGGCTTCATGGCGGCGATTTCGCGCCGCAGCTTGGCCATGCGGGTGCGGATCCGGCGGCGGTCCAGTTCGATCTTGGTTTCACCGGGACCACGGGAACCCATGCCGGCGCCGGCGCCGCCCACCTGGCCACCGGCCTGGCGGGACATCGACTCGCCCCAGCCGCGCAGGCGCGGGAGCAGGTATTCGAGCTGGGCCAGTTCCACCTGTGCTTTGCCTTCCCGGCTCTTGGCGTGCTGCGCGAAGATGTCCAGGATGAGCGCGGTGCGGTCGATGACTTTGACCTTGACGATGTCCTCCAGGCCGCGCCGCTGGGACGGGGCGAGTTCGGCGTCGACCACTACGGTGTCGGCGCCCGTGGACATCACGATGGCTTTGAGTTCCTGCGCCTTGCCGGAGCCGAGGAAGGTTCCGGGGTCGGGCTTGGCCCGGCGTTGGACGAGCCCGTCCAGGACCTCGGAGCCGGCTGTCTCAGCGAGGGCCGCAAGTTCACGTAGGGAGTTCTCGGCGTCGGCGAGAGTACCTTCGCTCCAGAGTCCGGCCAGGACGACGCGTTCGAGGCGCAGCTGACGGTATTCGACCTCGGTGACGTCCTCGAGTTCGGTGGACAGGCCCGCCTTGCGGCGCAGGGCGTGGCGTTCCTCAAGGTCCTGCTGGTCGCCGTCGAAGTTGGTGTACACGTCGTCCAGGCGCGAGATGGCCTGTGCCGTGCCGAACACCGCCTTCTGGCCGCCGGCACTCGTGCCGGCTGCGTCGTGGGCTCCGGTGCCGCGGCCCGCGTTCGGGGCAGGGGCGTCCTTGGAGAGGATCCGGTCGATAACAGCCTGGATCTCCTCAGGGCTCATGTCCTGGGCGGCTGAATCGGGTCCGGTGTTGGGCTGGCTGGTCATGGTCTCCTTTAGGGGTTCGGCTATTTCAGAATAGTGCCGATTGGTGCTCTGTGGAGCGGTATTCGCGCTGGGCTGACGGCGAGGGGTCATGCAGGCCTCCTGGAATGCCCGCGGCAACGGTGCCGGGGGCAGGGCTGGCTCCGGGCGGAGCGCTGGCTGGGTAAAGAGAAGGGCTAGGTAAAGAGAACAGCTAGGTGAAGAGAGCGGCTCGGTGGGAGAGGCGCCCGAGGCGCCCGGCTGCGGGGAACGCAGTGAGGTAATTGCCGTCCGCCGGGCCGGCCCGGAAGCGGGCCAGGCACGGTGTCAAGGAAAGAAGGGCCGCCGTCAAGGCGTTGTCGAGAAAAGCGGCTGGATTCCAAGTGTTTCGTGCACCTGCCGGCGAGATAACTCGACATGGCGATGGAGCACTGAGCGGAAGGCGTTTACCTGCGTCGCTGCGGGGACGGGATGAGACCCGTGCCGGCTACTTGGAGATCAAGATCATGCTTTTAAGCCTAGCAGACGCCGAAGCTCGCCCGGTTCACGCGGTCAGCTCCCCGGGGTGCGCCGTTCGGGGCGGGCCGCCGGGACCGTTCACGCCCCGTTCCAAGGCTTGGCGGCCGCTCCTTCCTGGCACCGCGGCCGTTCCGTTGCGTACCCGGGCCCGGACGCCGTTCCGCGTCCCGTCCGGTTTCCCATTCGGGTGGACCGCCAACTAATCTGGCCCATTATGGAGTCTGCACACTATTTCAGCGCCCAGCCCGCCGGGCCCTTCACCCGCAAGCCGCTCACCGTGGACCTTGCCGGTGAGACGCGCCGGCTGCAGACGTCCTCGGGGATCTTCAGCCCGGACGGGATCGACAAGGGAACGGCCGTGCTGCTGGCCGATGTCCCGGCTCCGGCTCCGCAGGGGAACCTGCTTGATATCGGCTGCGGCTGGGGCCCGATTGCCCTGACCATGGCCCTGCGGGCACCGCACTCCCGCGTCTACGCGGTGGACGTGAACGAGCGCTGCGTGACCCTGACCAACGAAAACGCCGCACTGCTGGGACTCACCAACGTCACCGCCAGCACGCCGGAGGCGGTGGACCCCGAACTGCGTTTTGACACCATCTGGTCCAACCCGCCTATCCGGATCGGCAAGGACGAACTTCACGCGCTCCTGCGCCTGTGGATTCCGCGGCTGGCGCCGGGCGGATCGGCGTGGCTCGTGGTCCAGAAGAATCTCGGCTCGGATTCGCTGCAACGTTGGCTCGCGGCGGAGCTCGATTCCAGCTTCACCGTGACCCGTGAGAGCACGTCGAAGTCGTTCCGGATCCTTCGGGTCAGGAAAGCGTCCCGGTAGCCACGATCACGGCCGGGCCGCTGAGCTCGACGTGTTCGTGTCCCTCCGGGCCGACGAAGAATTTCACACCGACCGCTCCGCCGGGAACGTGAACGTTCCACGCGTCCGGCGCGCCCTGCCCGGCCCAGTGGCGGATGGCGACGGCGGCGGCGCAGGCACCGGTGCCGCATGACTGGGTTTCCCCCACCCCCCGCTCGTGGACCCGCATGGTGATGGTGCCCGTGCCGTCGTGGACGAGTGGTTCGGAGGGCACCACGAATTCAACATTGGTGCCGTGCGGCGGCGTCGGATCCACCTTGGGCGCGGTGAACAGCTGCGTGGCCTCAAGTTCGGCCATTTCGGCCAGGGCCACCACTGTGTGCGGGTTGCCCATGCTGACCGACAGTGCGGGCCTGGCCACCTCCAGCCCCTCGGCGCTGACGAGCGAATCCATGGCCCGCGCGGTCGCCTCGCCCGGGAAAATGAACGCCCAGGGCCCCATGTCGACGGCGTAGCCGGCAGCGGTGCGGACGATCGTCTTCACGCCGCCCCGGGTGCCGATGACGAGGGATTCGCCGGCCGGCAGGTTCACGAGGCCTTCGGCGATGAGGAAGTGCACAAAGACGCGGACGCCGTTGCCGCACATCTCAGACAGTGAGCCGTCGCCATTGCGGTAGTCCATGAACCACTCGGCGTCGGGGTGGGCGGTCAGCAATTCCTGCCCCTCGGGCAGGAGCCGCGAGGGCACCGCACGGATCAGGCCGTCGCCGCCGATGCCGCGGTGCCGGTCGCAGAGCGCCGCGACCTGCTCGGGGCTGAGCGACAGTGCGCCGTTGGGGTCGGCGATCAGGACAAAGTCGTTGCCTGTTCCGTGGCCTTTGGAAAACTTCAGACCGCTGAGGGATGCGGTATCGCCGGCGGCAGGGGCGGCGGTTACGGCTTGGGATGCGTCCATGCTCCAAGGTTACCGTTCCGTATGGAGAGCTCCGGCACCGTGACGGGAAGGCTACGGCGGCGGCGGAACGGGCGCCGTCCGGCACAGGGCCGCGGCCCTGGCCACCAGGGCGGGATCCTGCCAGTCCAGCCAGATGACCCGGGGATCGGCACGGAACCAGGTCAGTTGCCGGCGCGCGAACTGCCGGGTGGCGATGATCGTTTCGTCCGTGGCCTGCTCGAGGCTGGAAGTGCCGTCGAGAACCCGGAGGAACTGGGCATAGCCGAGGGCCCGTGGCGCGGTCCTGCCGTTGCGGAGCCCCGCGGCGTCGAGCCGCCGGACTTCCTCCAGCAGCCCCCGGTCCACCATGGCGTGGACCCGCAGGGCCAGGCGCTCCCGGAGCAGTTCCCTGTCGACTTCGAGCCCGATCTGGACGGCAGGCTGGAAGTACTCGCGGGCGGGCATGAAGGAGCTGAACGGGCGTCCGGTGAGTTCGAAGACTTCCAGGGCGCGGACGATGCGCCGGGCATCGCCGAGCCTGCCGGCCGACACGGGGTCCACGGCTTCCAGCCGTTGCCGCAGCGGCGCGGGGCCCGCCGTTTCCAGTTCGACCTCCAGGCGCCGTCGGATATCTGGATCCGTGCCGGGAAACTCCAGGACATCGAGCGCGGCACGGACGTACAGTCCGGAGCCGCCGGCCAGGATGGCCCGCTTCCCGCGGGCGTGGATGTCTCCGATCAGGGCGCGGGCCTGCTGCTGGAAGTCCGAGACGCTCGCTTCCTCGGTCACGTCCAGGATGTCCAGGAGGTGGTGCGGGACTCCCCTGCGTTCGGCGTCGGTGATCTTGGCCGTGCCGATGTCCATGCCGCGGTAGAACTGCATGGAATCGGCGTTGATGACCTCGCCGTTGAGTTCCAGCGCCAGCGAAACGGCGAGGTCGGACTTGCCGGAACCGGTGGGCCCGACGACGGCGATCACCGGCGGCGCTGCCGCCGTCTGCAGCGCCGTGGCCGGCTGGCCGTGCACCTGCGCGACGGCGCTGCGTTGAGGTCCCGGCACGGCGCTAACGGCCGCGGACCGGGAGGCTGGGCATGCCCAACGACACGCCGGCCTTGCCCGACGCGCCGGTTTTGCCCGCCGGACTCGTCGGGCCGGCACCGCAGGAATCGGCCTGGGACCGGTCCCAGGCGTCACCGGCACGCGACCGGCGCAGGCTGTAATCCGCCGCCGAGGCGGGGTCGGCGACGAGGTGGAACGCGGCCGCTTCAGTGATGGTGACGGTCACGAGGTCGCCGGGCCGGGGCACGTCGGCGCCCTCGGGCACCGAGAAGTGCACCAGCCGCTGGTCCTGGGACCGGCCGGAGAGGCGGTGGGTTTCCTCCGCCTTGCGGCCGGACTGGGCGGTCACCATGACCTCGACGCGGCGGCCGAGCTGGCGGGCGTTTTCCTCGGCAGCAATCCGGTCCTGCAGGGCCGTGAGGCGCTCGAAGCGCTCCTGGACCACGGCCTTCGGGAGCTGGTCCGGCAGGTCCGCGGCGGGGGTGCCGGGCCGCTTGGAGTATTGGAAGGTGAAGGCGGTGGCGAAGCGGGACTTCTCGACGACGTCGAGCGTGGCCTGGAAGTCTTCCTCGGTCTCGCCGGGGAAGCCGACGATGATGTCCGTGGAGATGGCCGCGTGCGGGATCTTCTCACGGACCTTGTCCAGGATGCCGAGGAACTTCGCAGAGCGGTAGGACCGCTTCATGTCCTTGAGGACCTTATCCGAGCCGGACTGCAGGGGCATATGCAGCTGCGGCATGACGTTGGGCGTCTCGGCCATGGCATCGATGACGTCGTCGGTGAAGGCCGCGGGGTGCGGACTCGTGAAGCGGACACGCTCCAGGCCCGGGATTTCCCCGCAGGCACGCAGGAGCTTCGAAAACGCCTGCCGGTCGCCGAACTCGACGCCATAGGAATTCACGTTCTGCCCCAGCAGGGTCACTTCAATGGCGCCGTCGTCCACAAGGGCCTGGATCTCGGCCAGGATCTCCCCCGGGCGGCGGTCCTTTTCCTTGCCCCGCAAGGCAGGCACGATGCAGAAGGTGCAGGTGTTGTTGCAGCCAACCGAGATGGACACCCAGCCCGAATAGACGGAGTCCCGCTTGGTCGGAAGGGTCGAGGGGAAGACGTCCAACGATTCGAGGATTTCCAGCTGGGCCTCGTTGTTGTGGCGGGCCCGGTCCAGCAGGGCAGGAAGGGCACCGACGTTGTGGGTGCCGAAGACCGCGTCGACCCACGGCGCCTTCTTGAGGATGGTCTCCCGGTCCTTCTGCGCGAGGCACCCGCCGACGGCGATCTGCATGCCGGGATTGGCTGCCTTGACCGGGGCCAGGATGCCCAGGTTCCCGTACAGCTTGTTGTCGGCGTTCTCCCGGACCGCGCAGGTGTTGAAGACCACGACGTCGGCAAGCTCGCCGGTGGACGGTACGTAGCCCGCGGCTTCAAGCATGCCGGCCATACGCTCGGAATCGTGCACGTTCATTTGGCACCCGAAGGTGCGTACCTGGTACGTGCGGGGCTGAGCCGAACCGGAGTTGAGCTCCGTGGCAGTTGCATCTGCGCTGACTGCCGAAGATGCTGTGGGAGAAGTGGTGCCGGCCGCTGGGGAGGGAATGGTAAAACTCACCTGTTAAGGGTAACGGTTAGGGGTAACCGGTTGTGGCCGGGCCTGCGCGGACGCGGGAAGGGACGGCGGCTGCGAGCCCTTAGTCGCCGGCTCCGGCGGCCGCGGCATCGAGCGCCTCGGCGACGATCCGGAAGGCCAGTGCGGGCTGGTAACCCTTGCGGGCAAGCATCGACGCCAGGCGGCGGGTGATCTTGTCCCGCTCCGCACGGTCCTCGTCGCCGGTGAATCCCCGCAGTTTGCGCTCCACGAGCTCACGGGCGGCCGCCTCTTCGTCGGCGTCGCTGAGCTGATCGAGCGCGCTGGCAGCGGTATCCGGGTCGATCCCCTTGTCCGCCAGTTCGCGGCGCAGGGCCCCTTTGGCGAGCTTGCGCGTTTGGGACCTGCTGCGGACCCACATGTCGGCGAACTCGGCGTCGTCAACCAGCCGCACTTCCTCGAAGCGGTTCAGTACGGCCTCGGCCACGTCCTCGGGGACGTTGCGCTCGGCCAGCTTGCGGGACAGCTGCAGACGGCTCTTGGGCGAATTCGTCAGTTGGCGCAGCACGATGGCACGCGCCACCGCCGCAGGATCCGCGTCCGGGTCCAGTTCCGGTGACGGCGCCGTGGTTCCCCGGGACCCGTTCGACCCCCGGGAACTGCGCGAGCCCTGCGTTCCTCGTGAACCGCGCCGGGTCGACCCCATGCCGGGGTCGCCAGCGCCCGGGTCAGGGTTCCGTTGCCGGAACCCTGACCCGCTGCCGGCGCCGGGGCTAGAAGCCGTCAACGGCCTTCAGCTTCGGTGATTCCTCGGTCTCGGCGGGGGCCCTCACGCCGACGCCGAGCTTTTCCTTGATCAGGCGCTCGAGTTCGGCCGCCAGTTCCGGGTTGTCGCGCAGGAACCGGCGGGAGTTCTCCATGCCCTGGCCCAGCTGGTCGCCATCGTAGGTGAACCAGGAACCGGACTTCTTGATCAGGCCGTGCTCGACACCCATATCGATGATGCCGCCCTCGCGGGAAATACCCTGGCCGTAGATGATGTCGAACTCGGCGATCTTGAAGGGCGGTGCCATCTTGTTCTTGACGATCTTGGCCTTGGTGCGGTTGCCGACGGAGTCCGCGCCCTCCTTGAGGGTCTGGATCCGGCGGACGTCGATGCGGATTGAGGCATAGAACTTCAGGGCCTTACCACCGGTGGTGGTTTCCGGGGAGCCAAAGAAGACGCCGATCTTTTCGCGCAACTGGTTGATGAAGATGGCCGTGGTCTTGGTCTGGCTCAGTCGGCCGGTGATCTTGCGGAGGGCCTGGCTCATCAGGCGGGCCTGCAGGCCGACGTGGCTGTCGCCCATGTCGCCTTCGATTTCGGCACGGGGAACCAGAGCGGCAACCGAGTCAATGACAATGACGTCAAGGGATCCCGAACCAATGAGCATGTCCATGATTTCCAGGGCCTGCTCGCCGGTGTCCGGCTGGGAGACCAGGAGGGCGTCAGTGTCGACGCCCAGCTTGGCGGCGTATTCCGGGTCGAGGGCGTGTTCGGCGTCGATGAAGGCGGCGATGCCGCCCTGGCGCTGGGCGTTGGCAACGGCGTGCAGCGCCACGGTCGTCTTACCGGAGGATTCCGGACCGTAGATTTCCACGACACGGCCGCGGGGCAGGCCGCCAATTCCCAAAGCGACGTCCAGGGCAATGGAACCGGTGGGGATAACCTCGATGGGCGCACGGACTTCGTCGCCGAGGCGCATAACCGAGCCTTTGCCGAACTGCTTGTCAATCTGGGCAAGCGCTGCGTCGAGCGCCTTCTGGCGATCCGGGGCTGCGGCCATGATTCACACCTCTAATACTTTCTCGCTGTGGAGTGGCCGTGTAGGCCCTTCGTCTGTCATCACTGACGCTACTGGCACCCTCCGACAAAGTTGTCGCTGGGGACCCCTTATGTGGAAAACGCCGTATGTGGAAAACGCTCAAAAAAAGCATATCCCTATCCGAACAGATATTCGAACAATAATGCGGCGTGTCAGACGCCGGCCCCTGACGGCAGGAGGCCCGGCGGCGCATCCGGCGGCATGCCGGGCGGAGTTTCAGGCGTCAGCTGGGCCCGGCGTTGTCGCGGGGTTTGATGTCCCTGCCGAGACGGCGTTCCGGCGGGACGTCCTGGACGTCGCACAGGGCAAGCCACACCTGGCGGGGAGGGATGCCGGCGCTGAGGGCCTGGTCCGCGGTGCGTCCGCCGACGCCGGCCAGAACCAGCGAGCTGCTCAGGACACGGGAGTACCCGGCACCGAACTCGTCGTCCATGAGCCGCCAAAAGTCACTGATTCGCACCAGTAAAGTCTCTCACGGCGCGGGACTCTAGAATGGTTGCCATGAGCAACCCACCCGAGGCCGCCGCAGATTCCTCCCCTGGAGACACCGGCGTTGACGCCGTCGTTGACGCCGACGCGGCCCTGAACGCCGTCGAAAACCAGCTGAGCCTGCTCTGGCGTCGCGGCCGGTCCATTTCCAATCAGCTCTCCCGCGAGGTCCACCCGGACGTGGAACCCGCTGCGTACGGACTGCTCACCGTGATCCGCAAGCAAGGACCTATCCGGCTGACCGACCTCGCCTCCAGCATCGGCGTCGGCAAACCCTCGGTGAGCCGGCAAATCGCGTTCCTCGAGGGCCTCGGCCTCGTGTCGAAGGAAGCGGACCCCCTCGATGGCCGGGCGCAGGCCATCCGCCTGACGCCCGAGGGCGAGGAAAGGATGCACCAGGTCCAGGACGCCCGGCGTGAGGTCTTCCGGAAGCGCCTGGCGCAGTGGCCGGCCCAAGACCTGCAGGCTCTCGCCACCTACATGGCAAAGCTCAATGCCACCTACGAACGCGATGGCTTCCCCCGGGACGAACACGCCTGAGACTCGAAAAGGACCCCCGGCCGAGCCGGGGGTCCTTTTCTAACGTCTGTGAGTTGGCGTCTAGCGTGCTCCGGAAAGGAGGCCCTTCGCCAGCTCGTCGTTGAGGTCGGAATTGAGTTCTCGGTCGAGGTCGCGGCCGTAGCGCTGCGCGAACTCCTGCGGGACGGTGTCCGGAACCGCGACACCCTCGGCGACCGCGACGCGGTCGCTGACTTCGCGGAGCATGCTCGAGAGCGGAACATCGAGGGCCGAGCAGATCGAGGACAGCAACTCCGAGGAGGCTTCCTTCTGGCCGCGCTCCACTTCACTCAGGTAGCCCAAGGACACACGGGCACTGTGCGAAACTTCGCGGAGGGTACGGCCTTGGCGCTGGCGGACATCGCGCAGGACATCACCGATTTCGTGACGAAGTACTACCATCTTGCGCTCCTTCTGTTCGCTCTTTGCCTGATCGGCGAGGCCCACATCCTTCCAGCGGACAACGCCGTTTACGGATACGGGCTGCTTTACCATCTGTATCGCCTTGCTCCTCGTACTGTCGAGTCCGCCGGTGGGGGCGGACTCTGCTGATGTTTTCATCCTAGGCGCCTCCCTTATTTGGAAGCGACACAATGTAACAACTATTCGGAATCAACTTTTGTTCCCGGCAACTTTACGCCGGGTAGCCTTCGGAAGATAGGGCCTCAAGCAGGCGTTCCAGGGCCGCGCCGCACGCGAGGGCGCGGATCTCGGCGCGGCTGCCGTCAAAGGAATACGGGTACGACGTCGAGCCCTCCGCCGTCGCGATGCCGACAAAGACCGTGCCCACCGCCTTGCCGTCGTGCGGTTCGGGCCCGGCCACACCGGTGGTTGACACGCCAATATCGGCGCGACAGACGCGCCGGGCACCGTCGGCCATCGCCGCGGCGACCTGCCCGTCCACGGAACCGACGGCGTCGAGCAGACCGGCGGGGACGCCCAGGACGTCGGTCTTGACCGAGCTGGCGTAGGACACGACGCCGCCCTGCAGCATCGCGGAGGCGCCCGGCGTGTCGGCCAGGATCGCCGCGACCATTCCGGCCGTCAGGGATTCGGCGGTGGCAGCGGTCACCCCACGGCCGATGGCGCCGGTGACGGCCTGCTCCGCCAGCCGGTGAAGGTTGGGGTGCAGCTTGGGATGAAGATTGGGGTCCGGCTTGGCGTTCAAATCAGTCATGGCTTGTTCTCCCCTACCCGTGCTTTCTCTGCCTTGATGCCGGCGGCCCGCAGTTTGAGGGCCTCGATAACGTACTCGCCGCCGGTCCACAACGTGATGGCCAGCGCAGCCATCATGACGACGAACGCCACAACTCCGAGCCACGGGGCGATGGATGCCAGCGGTAGGACGTAGAGGAAGATCGCCACCGTCTGCACAACCGTCTTGAGCTTCCCGCCCCGCGAGGCCGGAATGACGCCGTAGCGGATAACGAAGAACCGCAGGGCGGTGATGCCCCATTCCCGGAGCAGGATCAGGATCGTCACCCACCACGGCAGTTCCTGGAGCAGCGAAAGCATGACCAGGGCCGAGCCGATCAGGAGTTTGTCGGCGATCGGGTCCGCGATCTTCCCGAAGTCGGTGACGAGTCCGCGGGACCTGGCGATGTCGCCGTCGAGCTTGTCCGTGTAGATAGCGACCGCGAACACGACGGAAGCCGCCCAGCGCCAGACGCCGTTCTGGGCCTGGAGCCCGGGGGCGTCGAGGACAAGGAACCAGACGAAGAACGGCACCAGCACTATCCGCAGCATCGTCAGGATATTCGGCAGGTTCCAGATCCGCGAGGCGGATCCGGCGTTGGCTTCGGCGCTATTCACCTTCCTAGGCTACCCGTCTTCCCGCACTACCGTCCGGTGAGGGACCAAGCGTCCTCCGAGCCGTCCTCGTCATCGGAGCCGCTGTCGGCGCCGTCGTGGTAGTCGATCGCCTGGGTGCGGTTGGCCAGGTCAGCCGCCACGAGGTCCTCCGCGTAGCCGCCCTGGGCGATGTTCGCATTTGCGTTCTCGCTCAGCGCCGCCGTCTGGGAATCCGCGACGGCGGGCGCGTCGAGCCCCTTCATCGCGGCCAGTACCGCGGCGAGGTCATCCGGCTTGACCAGCACGTCGCGGGCCTTGGACCCTTCCGAGGGTCCCACCACTCCCCTGGACTCGAGCAGGTCCATGAGGCGTCCGGCCTTCGCGAAGCCGACACGGAGCTTGCGCTGCAGCATCGAGGTGGAGCCGAACTGCGTGGTGACCACGAGTTCGGTCGCCTGCAGGAGGACTTCGAGGTCGTCCCCGATGTCGTCGTCGATCTGCTTCTTCTGCGCCTCGGGCGCGACGTCGTCCCGGTAGACGGCCTTGAGCTGGCCCTTGACGTGTTCGACCACCTTGTGAATCTCCGACTCCGTGACCCACGCGCCCTGGACGCGCATGGCCTTGGAGGCGCCCATGGGCAGGAAGAGGGCGTCGCCCTGGCCGATGAGTTTCTCGGCGCCCGGCTGGTCCAGGACAACCCGGGAGTCGGTGACGGAGGACGTGGCGAAGGCCATGCGGGAGGGCACGTTCGCCTTGATCAGGCCGGTCACGACGTCGACGGACGGACGCTGGGTGGCGAGAACGAGGTGGATGCCGGCCGCACGCGCCAGCTGGGTGATGCGGACGATCGAGTCTTCGACGTCGCGCGGGGCGACCATCATGAGGTCGGCGAGTTCGTCCACGATCACCAGCAGGTACGGGTAGGGCTTGATGACGCGCTTGGAGTCCACCGGCGGGTGGACCTTGCCGGCCCGGACGGCCTTGTTGAAGTCGTCAATGTGCTTGAAGCCGTAGTTGGCGAGGTCGTCGTAGCGGGCGTCCATTTCCCGGACCACCCACTGCAGCGCCTCGGCAGCCTTCTTCGGGTTGGTGATGATCGGGGTGATGAGGTGCGGGACGCCCTCATAGGCCGTGAGTTCCACGCGCTTGGGGTCCACCATGACCATGCGGACCTCGTCCGGGGTGGCCCGCATCAGGATCGAGGTGATCATGGAGTTCACGAACGAGGACTTGCCGGCGCCGGTGGCGCCTGCCACCAGCAGGTGCGGCATCTTGGCGAGGTTGGCCACGACGTAGCCGCCCTCGACGTCTTTGCCGACGCCCATGACCATGGGGTGGTCGGTGCGGCGGGCGTTCTGGCTGCGGAGGACGTCGCCCAGGGACACGGTCTCGCGGTCCGTGTTGGGGATCTCGATGCCGATGGCGGACTTGCCCGGGATGGGGCTCAGGATGCGCACGTCCGAGCTCGCGACGGCGTAGGAGATGTTCTTGGACAAGGCGGTGACCCGCTCCACCTTGGTGCCCGGGGACAGTTCGATTTCGTAGCGGGTCACGGTGGGGCCGCGGCTGAAGCCGGTCACCTGGGCATCGACGTTGAACTGGTTCAGGGTCTCGGTGAGCGAGGCGACGATCGCGTCGTTGGCCTCGGTGCGTTCCTTGGGGATGGAGCCGGGCGTCAGCATGTCCGACGCCGGCAGGGTGTAGGTGACGTCGCCGGCCAGCGAGAGCTGTTCGGTGCGCTGCGGAATCGGGGTGGGCAGGGGTGCCGGCGCCACCGGGTTGGCGGGGACCTTCGGGGCTGCCGCGGCGGCGGGGTTGAGCGAGCCCGCGGCCACCATTCCGGGAGTCACCAGCGGGATGGCCTCGGTGGCGTAGTCTCCCGGCGATCCGGCGGCCGCGCCGAGGCCCTGAGCCGCCTTGATCTTCTCAACGGCGATCTCGGCCTGGGTGGGACGGCGGACACCGGGTGCGACGCCGGACTCGGCACCGGGTTCGACGTCGGGGCCGGCACCAGCCAGCGCCTTGGCGCCCCTGGCCCGTCTGGCGGGCGGCGCGTCGTCAGCTGCTTCCTCGTCGGCAATGAGCGCCCGCTCGAACGCTTCGTCGCCGACGTAGCCTTCCAGACCGGCGTCGTCGTCATGGTCTCTGCCGAAGAGGCGCCTGCGCTTCTTCCTGGGCGCCGCCGCGGCGTCGTTCTCGTAGAGGTAGCTGCGGTCGTGACGGTCCCCGCCGTCGTCGTCCTGCAGGTCGATGCCCATCAGGTGCTCGTAGGCGTCCCGGAGGCGGCCGGGGATGGCGCCGAAGGGTGTCGCCGTGACGATCAGCAGTGAGGTGAAGGCCAGCAGGCTGTACACCGCCACGGGGACGGCGGGGTGGACTGCGGCCAGCGGGGCGGCGGCGAGGTAACCGAGCATGCCGCCGGCCTTGCGCAGACCGTCGAAGCCGTCGGCCACCGTCGGCTGGCCGCCGATGATGTGGGCCAGGCCGGAGCCGGCGAAGGTCATGATGAGGAAGCCGATGCCGATCCGGTTGTTGCCGCGGCCGTCGTCGGGCTGGCGGAACAGGCGGAAGGCGCACACGAACAGCATGAGCGGCAGCAGCAGGGACATCCAGCCGAACGTGCCGTTGATGACCGCGAACACGAGGTCCGGGAGCCAGCCTTGGAACCCCCACCACGCGAAGGTGGCGACGAAGACGCCCAGGGCCAGGTTGAACAGTGCGGCACCGTCGCGGCGGTCCTCGGGGGCGAGGTCGCTGACGTCGTGGCCGACGCGCCGGATGCCGGCACCGACCACGTGGCCAATGCCAAGCCATGCACCGGCGAGCACCCGGACAATCCAGGGCTGGGGCGGCTCAACGGCGGCCAGCTGACGGGTCCGGGCGGTGCCGGTGGTTCTACCTGCGGTCCCACCTGCGGCGCCCCGCGGCCGGGCGGATTTGGATGCGGCGGGACTGGACCCCCGGCCGGGAGAACTGCCTGATTTGCCGCTTGAGTTTCCTCTAGGCGCGGGAGAAGTACGAGTCGCCATACCCGCCACGGTACCGGATGCCAGCTCTAAAACCCCGAATTTCCGGGCCGCCCGGGATCATGTTGTTCCTGGTTCCAACGCCGAACGGCCTCCCCCGCCCGCTGTAGCCCTGAGGCTGCGAGCGGGCCGGGAAGGCCGTTCCCCGGGCATCCGCCCGGTGTCCGCGAAGGGGTTTACGCCCGGCGAACCAACTGAGGCTTACGCCCGGCGAACCAACTGAGGCTTACGCCTCAAGGACCACCGGAGGCTTACGCCCGGCGAACCAACTGAGGCTTACGCCTCAAGGACCACCGGAATGATCATGGGCTTGCGGCGCAGCTTGCGGTTCACCCAGGTCCCCACGACCCGGCGGACGACCTGCTGGAGCTGGTGCGTCGTGTGGTCGGTTCGGTTCTGCACTGCTTCTTCGAGGGCCTCGTTGATCTTGGGGATAATCTCGTCAAAGACGGAGTCGTCCTCGGCCACGCCGCGAGCGTGGATCTCCGGCCCGGACACCACCTTGCCGGTGGCCCGGTGGATGACAGTGATGATGGAGATGAAACCCTCGTCGCCGAGGACCTGACGGTCCTTGAGGTCGGCGTCGGTGATTTCACCCACGCTGGAGCCGTCAACGTAGACGAACCCGACCTCGACCTGGCCGACGATGTCGGCCTGGTGGTCGCGGAGATCGATCACGGTGCCGTTGTCTGCGAGCAGGATGCTTTCCTCCGGCACACCGGATTCCAGGGCAATCTTGCCGTTGGCGATGAGGTGGCGGGTTTCGCCGTGCACCGGCATGGCGTTGAGCGGCTCAAGGATGTTGTAGCAGTACAGCAGCTCGCCGGCGGCAGCGTGGCCGGAGACGTGCACCTTGGCGTTGCCCTTGTGGATGACATCTGCACCGAGCTTCAGCAGGCCGTTGATGATGCGGAAGACCGCGTTCTCGTTACCCGGGATGAGGCTCGAGGCGAGGATGACGGTGTCGCCCTCGCCGACGACGACGCGGTGGTCGCCGTTGGCCATGCGGGACAGGGCCGCCATGGGCTCGCCCTGGGAGCCGGTGGACATCAGTACAACCCGGTTGTCCGGCAGGTTGTCGATGTTCTTGATATCGACCAGGATCCCGGCCGGGACTTCCAGGTAGCCCAGTTTCGCGGCGATGGCCATGTTCCGGACCATGGAGCGCCCCACGAAGGCAACCTTGCGGTTGTGGTTGGCGGCGGCGTCGAGGACCTGCTGGACGCGGTGCACGTGGGAGGAGAAGGACGCGACAATGATCCGCTTGGAGGCCTGGCCGAACAGCCGGTCCAGGGTGGGCCCGATTTCCTTCTCCGCGGTGGTGAAACCGGGGACGTCGGCATTGGTCGAGTCCGACATGAACAGGTCCACGCCTTCTTCGCCTAGCTTGGCGAAGTGCCGGAGGTCGGTGATGCGGCCGTCGAGCGGCAGCTGGTCCATCTTGAAGTCACCGGTGTGCAGGACGGTGCCGCCCGCGGTGCGGAGGAACACGGCCAGGGCGTCCGGGATGGAGTGGTTGACGGCGATGAACTCGCATTCGAAGGGCCCGAACTTCTCGACCTGGCCCTCGACGACAATCTTGGTGTTGGGCTTGATCCGGTGTTCCTGCAGCTTGGCCTCGATGAGGGCAAGGGTGAGCTGCGAGCCCACGATGGGGATGTCGGCGCGCAGGCGCAGGAGGTAGGGAACGGCGCCGATGTGGTCCTCGTGACCGTGGGTCAGGACGACGGCGACGATGTCCTGGAGACGGTTCTCGATGTAGGAGAAATCCGGCAGGATGAGGTCGACGCCGGGCTGGGTCTCCTCGGGGAAGAGCACGCCGCAGTCAACGACGAGGAGCTTGCCCCCGATCTCGAAGACGGTCATGTTGCGGCCAATTTCCCCGAGCCCGCCGAGCGGCACGATCCGCAGGGTGTTGTTCGGGAGGCGGGGCGGCGTGACAAGGCCGGGAAGGGCGGTTTGGGTCATAGTGCACTACTTTCCAGGCGGAAACCGGGCTGGACTTTCACGATCAGGATTGGCTCCTGCTCAGGAAAAGACCATCCCCGCTTCCGCCAAATCCTCGCGGATGATTACGATCTCGGCCTCGTCCGGCTCCACGAGGGGCAAACGGACAACCGAGTTGGGCAGGACTCCCTGCCACTTAAGAACCTGCTTGGCAGCGACAGCACCCTGAATGTGGGTCATCACTGCGCGGACCACGGGGTCCAGTTCGAAATGTAGGGTGCGGGCGGTAGCAAAATCGCCTGCAAGTGCGGCATCGATCAGCGCGCGGAACTGCCGCGTAGCGACGTGCGCGGAGACGCTGACCAGGCCGACGGCACCTGCGGCCATCCACGGCAGAGTGAGGCCGTCGTCGCCGGAGTAGACATCAATGTCGGTGTTGGCCAGGACCTGGGTGAGCGCGGCGAAATCAGCCTTCGCATCCTTGAGGGCAACGATCCGGGGGTGGTCGGCGAGACGGATCATGGTCTCGGGCAGGATGGGCACCCCGGCGCGGCCCGGAATGTCGTACACCATGACGGGGAGGTCGGCGGCGTCGGCTACGGCTTCGATGTGGGCTTGGATGCCGGCCTGGCTGGGCTTGTTGTAATACGGGGTGACGATCAGCTGGCCGTGGGCTCCCGCCTTGGCGGCGCGCTTGGCCATCTCGATCGAGTGCGAGGTGTGGTTGGTCCCGGTTCCGGCGATGACCTTGGCACGGTCGCCGACGGCCTCGACAATGACGCGGAAGAGCTTCTCTTTTTCGTCGTCCTCCAGCGTGGAGGTCTCCCCGGTGGTGCCGGAGATGACGAGGGCATCATTGCCGTCGTCGACAAGCTTGCTCGCCAGTTCCGCCGACTGCTTGTAGTCGACCTCACCGTCCGTCGTGAAAGGCGTAACCATGGCAGTCACGAGGGTACCGAACGTGTAAGAGCGAATATCAGAGTCAGCCATATGAAAAACGTTACCTTGTCTGCGGCATGTTAGGACAATGGCGGCGGTGTGAGGAACGTCAAACTTGCCCGGCCGCGCGTCACGTTTCGGTCTTCCGGCCGGGCTCAGGGCCGCCGAAACCGGGCCAGGACACTGTGCTGAAGGCTCGCCGTCAGCACTTCCGTCCCGGTACCGGCCGCCTGCCGGAAAGGGAGTCCGTCAGGACCCCAGAATCCGCTCAGCCCGCACGAGGGACCCAGTGGCGTGGCGCCCGCCAGGTTCGCCAGGACGGAGAACATCCGGTTGTCCATGGCGCGGGCGCCAAGATGCAGCCCCAGCCGGTGGTCCTCCCCCGCCGTGTAGACGGCCGAGACGGCATAGACGTCCGCCCCTGCCCCAGCCGCCCACTCCGCGTGACCGGGGCGTGCGGCGTCGAAGCAGATCGCCAATGCGATCTTCCAGCCGTCGATCTCCAGGACCGCGGGGTGACTGCCGGCGACAAAGATCCCCTGCTCCGGACCGTGCAGCCAGGTCTTGAAGCTGGGCTCGATGGCGCCTGATGGGTGAATGGCCAGGGAGGCAAGCCGCGGCGTACCGTCGTCCTGCGTGAAAGCGGCCCCGACCACGGCGGTAATTCCAGTCCGGCGGCAGATTTCCCGGATGCCGTCCAGCCGTCGGTCTGCCGCGCTCAGCCACTCTTCGGGCCCCTCCAGCAGGTCCAGCCGGTACCCCGTCAGCGAGAGTTCGGGAAAGATGACCAGCCGGGCTCCGTGAGACTCGGCGTCTTCGATCAGGCGGATGTGTTCGGGCACATTGGCGGCAACGCCGCCGTCAAGGGCCTCGTATTGGATCGCGGACAGCGTCAGAGCAGTTATGGAGCCAGTGGTCACTCTGCCATCCTAGGCATCTCCCTCCCTCCCGCGGGCGCCGAGCAGTAACGCCCGACAGCGGATTCGCGCAAAGACTCCGCCCAGGCCGCGAGCCGCTGGGCCGCCCGCACGTAGTGGAACAACTCGGTCGGAGTGAGGGCGTCGAGATCCGTCTCCGCCAGCCGCCGCGCCAGCTCCGCCCCCGGCGGCTGCACAGCCAACGCCGTGCCCTCCTGGCCCCACTGGACATCCTCTGCCGGCTCTCCGGCGACCAGCCGCCGGAAGAGGAAGTCCACGACGCCCGGGCTCATGGCTTTGAGAACGCCGGCCCCTGCCTCACAGCCGTCCCGACGGCCGCCGGGCGGAGTGTTGCCGGAATCCCGGCCCGAAGGTTTCCGGCCTGGTGAATCCGGAGTCAAGAAGGCAGGCTCTGAGGCGTTGTTCATGCGCTCATCTTATTCGAACATATATTCGAACACAAGGCTTTGTCGGGGCCTGCGTGACGCTGCGGGCAGGCCTAACATGAGACGATCGAACGATGACCCCGCGCGGAATGACCACTGCTTCCCGGACCGCCAAGGCCACCTCCGCCGGCGTCCGCCTGGCCGGCATTGACGCCGCCCGCGGGCTCGCGTTACTGGCCATGATGGCCACGCACGTGCTGGCGACCTTCGAGTCGAACGCTCAGCTCACGCCCACATGGATCGGGCTCGCGTTTTCCGGGCGTGCTTCGGCACTGTTCGCCGTGCTGGCCGGCGTCGGCTTGGCGCTGTCCACCGGGAAACAGCAGCCCGTAGAGGGTTCCGCGCTCTGGGCCGCCCGCCGCGGCATCGCACTTAGGGCGCTGGTGGTAGGCACCGTCGGACTCTCGCTGGGCGGCCTGGACGTCAGCATCGCCGTCATTCTGGTCCACTACGCGCTCCTGTTCCTGTGCGTGCTGCCGTTCGTCGGTCTCGGGCTCAACCGCCTGCTTGTCCTCGCGACCGCATGGATCCTGGCTTCTCCTGTGCTGGCCTACCTGCTGCGGCCCTGGCTGCTGTCAGCAGATCCGCCCTTGCGGCTGGGACATAACCCCGGCTGGGAGGACTTGGCCACACCCGCAAGACTCCTCGGCGACCTCTTCCTCACGGGCTACTATCCCGTCCTGCAGTGGATCGCCTATCTCCTGGTGGGACTGGCGATCGGCCGGATGGCGCTGTCGAAGGCAGCCACGCCGTTCCTGCTGCTGGCTGCCGGGACAACGGTGGCGGTCTTTGCCAAGTGGCTCGGGGCAGTCCTGATGGAGGACTGGGGCGGCCGGCAGGCATTGGAGTCGCAGATCGGCGATCCCGCCTACCCGCTGGGGAGTCTGCTGCAGGTCAACCTCGCGGGTGTCGACCAGTCAGGCTCAGTGTGGTGGCTGGCCACTAGCGCACCGCATGCGGGCACCACGCTGGACCTGCTTCACACCTCGGGAGTCGCCGCCGCCGTGATTGGCGTGTGCCTGCTGCTGGGCCGGCTGGGCGAATGGGTGGAGCTGGACCTGCTGCTACCGCTCCGCGGAATCGGGGCCATGACTTTGACCCTCTACACGGCGCATTTGTGCATCATGGCGGCGCTGCACGATCGGCCGCTGGCGCCCGGCTGGACCGTGGAGGGCGTGTACTGGGCGCAGGCCGTCGGCATGTTGGTGGTCGGCGGGGTCTTCGCGGCCCTGATCTGGCGCGGGCCGCTGGAGTGGGTGTCCCATGCCGCCAACCAGGTGGGCCGCTACCAGCCCGCCCGCGGGCGTCAGCCTGCCCGTTTCCGCTAGGGAGTCTCACCCATGAGGGCGGTGGACCGCGCCGGATGATCGCCAAGCGGGTTCTCCGCGTCTGCATCGCCTGAACGCGCATTTGGGGCTGAGGCCCTGCGTCAGCCCGGGGTGAGGACGCAGAACTCGTTGCCCTCTGAGTCGGCGAGGCACACCCACGGCACATCGCCCTGGCCGACGTCGGCGTCAGTGGCGCCCAGAGCCCGCAACCGGGCCACTTCCGCCGCTTGATCATCACCGGGGTAAGGCATCAGGTCTAGATGGACGCGGCCACACACGGTCTTCACGTCGGGCGTGCGAAGGAACTCCAGATACGGCCCGACACCCGTGGCGGAACGCAGTCTCGCATGATCGTCGGTCACCTCGTGCAGGGTCCAGTCCATCGCCTCGCTCCAGAACCGGGCCATGGCCCGCGGATCCGCACAGCTGACCACCACGGCGGCGATCGGCCCGGTATCCCGGTAGATCGATCGAGGCTCCAGCACGCGGAACAGGTTGCCCTCCGGGTCGGCCAGAAGCGTCCACGGCACATCGCCCTGGCCCACGTCGGCGGGCGTCGCGCCGAGCTCCAACAGGTCCGCGACCAGCTCCGCCTGATGGGCCACGGAGGTGGAGGTGAGTTCGAGGTGCGCGCGGTACTTTACCGTCTTGGGGTCCGGGACGGTGACGACATCGACGCAGACGGCGACGGGGTCCGGCCAGACGAAGCCCACGGGTTCAACATTGGTCACACCGGGGCCCTCGCTGGAAACACCCCAGCCGAGCGCCTCGGCCCAAAACCGACCGAGCGCGGAGTCGTCCCGAGCCTTGAAATTCACCTGAACAAGTCGCAGCGCCATAGCGCCCGATCCTATCCAGTTCCTCCCCGATATAGGAGGAACGCTCAGCGCCGGCTAGGGCTTTTGCGCCCCGGCACGGAACATCCGTACGGCGTCGCGCATCGAAGCGCGGGCGCGCTTGCGGTCGCCGGCGGCATCGTAGGCACAGCTGAGCCGGAACCAGGACCGCCAGTCGTCGGGCGCAGCTTCGGCCTCGGCGCGGTATTTCTCAAATTCGAGGTCGGCGGCTTCGCGGATGATCCGGCCTGCAGGCGTGCGCGGCAGTGTGTCCTCCGGCAGTCCGCCTTCGGCTTCGAGGATCTTCGCCAAACGCTCGGTGCGGGCACCGAACAGCAATTCCCGGACCAGGGCCCACGCTCCGATGACCGGCAACACGAGGTAGGCCACACCGATCGCCTTCGCCACGAGGCTTTGGTCCGACATCAGGAGCAGGGAGCGCTCGAATGACACCACCAGGTAGAAGACGAGCAGCAGGGTGACGGCTCCCACCCAGATCTTGGTGCGGTTCGCTTTCAGGGCGCTCAAGGCTGCGGCCATCGGGCTCAGAGCCCCAGGTCCAGGTAGCCGTCGAGCCCCACGGTGAGGCCGGGGTGCGCGGCGACATTGCGGATCCCCAGCAGCACGCCGGGCATGAAGGAGGCGCGGTCGAAAGAGTCGTGGCGGATGGTCAGCTGCTCCCCCGGGCCGCCCAGCAGGACCTCTTGATGCGCGACGAGGCCGCTGAGCCGGACACTGTGGACCCGGACGCCCTCCACGTCGCTGCCGCGGGCGCCCTCGAGTTCCGTGGTGGTGGCGTCCGGGCTGGAAGGCACGCCGGCGGCGGTGCGCTCGGCCGAGATCAGCTGCGCCGTGCGCACAGCCGTTCCGGAGGGGGCATCTACCTTGTCAGGGTGGTGCAGTTCAATGATTTCGACGGACTCGAAGTACTTGGACGCCTTGGCGGCGAAGGCGGAAGCCAGGACCGAGCCGAGGGCGAAGTTCGGGGCGATGAGGACGCCGACTCCGGGCCGGTCGGCGAGGAGCTCCTCCAGACGGGCAAGCCGGCCGGCATCCCAGCCCGTAGTGCCGACGACGGCGTGCATGCCGTGTTCGACGGCGAAGCGGACGTTCGCTTCGGTGCTTTCGGGAACGGTCAGGTCCACCACGATCTGCGCGCCCGAGCTGACGAGCGATTCGAGGGAATCGTTGCGGCCAAGGGCCGCGACGAGCGTCAGGTCCGCGGCGGCGTCGATTGCCTTCACGGCCTCGGCGCCCATGCGCCCGTTGGCGCCCAGCAAGGCGACGGAGAGTTGTTCGATCATGCCATCAACCCTACCGCCGGGGCCGTTGCCCTCTGGAACCGGCGGCCTTGAGTTACACGGGCCGTGCGCCTACTCGCCGGCCCCGACCCATTCGACGGTGCCGTCGGCGAAAAACTGCTCTTTCCAGATGGGCACCTGGGCCTTGATCCGGTCCACGAGTTCGGCGCACACCTCGAAGGCCTGGCCGCGATGCGCTGCGGAAACGGCGCAGACCAGGGCGGGGTCGCCGATCTCGAGCATGCCGATCCTGTGCGCGGCCCAGATCCGCACCGGCTGCTGACGCTGTTCAGCGCCGCCGTCATCCGAAGATCCGTCGGACGCCGGGCCGCCGGCCGGGACCGAGTGTTCCGCCACGAGCCGGGCGACGACGTCGGCCATCACATGGTGCGCCGTCGGGTGGGCGCTGTAGCTGAGCCGCGAAACCTGCTTGCCGCCGTCGTGGTTCCGGACGACGCCGCTGAAGCTGACCACCGCGCCGGCGGTGTCCGATTCGACGGCCGCAATGGCCTGCTCCACCGAGATAGGTTCGGCGCTCAGGACGGCGTGCACGACTTCAAATCCTGTTTCAGTGCCCATGACTGCCTTCCAGCTGGTCGCAAAGATGTCCAAGGATGGGATCGAGCACGCTCAGGCCATCCATGACGCCCTTCGGTGATCCGGGCAGGTTCACGATGAAGGTCTGGCCGGCCGCGCCCGCGTGGCCACGGCTGAGCATGGCCATGGGCGTCTTGGCTGTCCCGGCGCTGCGGATGCCTTCCATGATGCCCGGGATTTCCCGGTCCAGCAGGGGCAGGGTCTCCTCAGGGGTCGCGTCGGTGGGGCTGAGGCCTGTGCCGCCGCTGGTAATGATGACGGCCGGCTGCTGGCTGAGCAGGGCACGCAGCGCGGCTCCCACCGGAGCCCCGTCCGGAACCACCAGGGCCGGGAACGGCTCAAAGCCGTGTTCGGTGAGCCAGTCGACGATGACGGGCCCCGTGAGGTCCTCGTAGACGCCGGCGGCCGCGCGGGTGGAGGCGATCACGACGCCGGCCTTCCGGCCGGTGGCTTCGCCGTGGCGGTGCGGTTCGGGCATGTTCATAGGGTCCAGTCCCCGCTCTTGCCGCCACTTTTGGCGAGCACTTTGATATCGGTCAGGACCGCGTGCTTGTCCACGGCCTTGATCATGTCGTAGACGCTCAGTGCCGCAACCGACGCCGCGGTCAGGGCCTCCATCTCGACCCCGGTGACGCCGCGGGTCTTGACGGTGGCAAACACCGTGACGGAGGCGGTGTCGAGCTCGAAGTCGATGGTGACCTTGGCGATCGGCAGCGGGTGGCAGAGCGGGATGAGATCCGGTGTCTTTTTCGCCGCCATGATCCCGGCGATGCGGGCAACGGCCAGGGCGTCCCCCTTCGGGAGCTCGCCGCCGCCGAGGAGCGCGAGGACCTCCGCCGTGCTACGGACGGTCGCGGTGGCCGTGGCTTCCCGGGTGGACTCTGCCTTGTTGGACACATCAACCATCTGGGCCGTGCCATCGTGGCGGAGGTGGGTCAGGCGGGTGTTGTCCCCTGCGCTATTTTCCGCTGTGCTGTTTTCCGCTGGCGCGGGAGTTGCCTCAGCGTTCTCTGCTTCATTCACAGAATCCATACTTCCACTTCATCGCCCGCAGCGAGAGCCGCTGTGCCCTCGGGAACGTGGACCAGGGCGTTGGAACGGGCCAGTGCGTGCACCAGGTGTGAGCCGGCACCGCCCTCCAGCCGGACCGTGCCGTCCGGCGCCAGGGTGCCGCGCCGGACCTGGTGCTTGCCCGGCGGGGAGGTCAGCGCCTCGGCCAGCCGGGCTCGGACGGCGGGCCGCGGCGCGGGAGCGCCGAAGAGTTCGGTGAGGACGGGGCGCAGGAACATTTCAAATGACACGAGGCAGCTCACCGGGTTACCGGGGAACCCCAGCACGGGGACGCCGTCGAAGCTGCCGATCCCCTGCGGTCCGCCCGGCTGCATGGCCACTGCAGTGAACTCGACGTCGTGTCCGGCCATGGCCTGGCGGACCACTTCGTAGGCGCCCTTGCTGACACCACCGGTGGTGACGATCAGGTCCACGTCCGGGGCGTGCCGGCGCAGCAGCAGGGCGAGCTCCTCCGGCCGGTCCGTGGATATGCCCGTCCTGGTGACCTCGAGGCCGGCCTGGCGCATGGAGGCTTCGAGCAGCGTGCCGTTGGAGTCGAAGATCTTGCCAGGTCCCAGCGGGCTGCCCGGTTCCACGACTTCGTCGCCGGTGGTGACCAGCAGGACACGCAGCGAAGGACGGACGGGCACGTCCGTGAAGCCCATGGCCGCCAGGAGTCCCAGCTGGCCGGGGCCAAGGAATGTCCCGGAGCCGAGGGCGGGCTCGCCGGAGTGGATGTCACTGCCGATGTCGCGCACAAACGTTCCCGCAGCCGTGGCCGGCAGGCGAACCGTGGCGGGCTCGCCGGGCGCGGGGAACGAATCGGGCACCGCCTGTTCAATGGGCACGACGGCGTCGGCTCCGGCCGGCATCATGGCTCCGGTCATGATCGGCGCGGCGGTGCCGACGGGCAGTTCCGCCGGTGCGGCGCCGGCCGGAACAGGCGCGACGACGCGCAGTTCCGTGCCGCCGTCGGGCACGTCGCCGCTGCGGATCGCGAAACCGTCCATCTGGGAGTTGGCAAAGGGGGGAAGATCCAGCGGTGCCGCGATGTCGACAGCGAGTCCCCGGCCCAAGGCTTCAAGCAGCGGGAGCCGTTCCACCCAGTCATCGGTGCGGAGCGGCGCGAGCAGGGCGCGGACCTTGTCCCGGTGCGCTTCCACGCTGATGTGCCTTGTCTCGGTGCGGTGCATGCGTGTCCTGACCTTTGCTCAGCTCACTAGGATTTCACGTCAACTCTAACCGTGTGAAAGCCGGTGGCCCCGCTCGGCGCGACGGGGGCGGACTCCTCCACTTGCGGGACGCCCTCGAGGTCCGTGGCCCGGACCTGGACCTCGTACCGGCCGGGAGTCAGCGGAAGTGCCAGCTTCCACTGGTACCACGTGTCCTTCGAAATGCCCGGGCCGAGCTCGGCCTGTTTCCAGTCGCCCCGGTTGACCCGCAGCTCCACCTTGCCGATGCCCGTGTGCTGGTCCCACGCGACCCCGCCGAACACCACGGTCCCTGCCGTCACGCTGCGCCCGTCCTGCGGCACGTCGATGCGGGACGAGGTCTTGATGGGCCCGCGCTCGCTCCAGCCGCGGGGCGTCCAGTAGGCGACATCGTCCGCGTAGCGGGTCACTTTCAGTTCGGTGACCCACTTGGTGGCCGAGACGTAGCCGTACAGCCCGGGCACGATCATCCGGACCGGGAAACCGTGCTCCAGCGGGAGCGGCTCGCCGTTCATTCCCACGACCAGCAGCGCGTCGCGGCTGTCTGTGAGGGCCTCCAGCGGCGTCCCGGCCGTCCAGCCGTCCGTGCTGCGGGAGAGCACCATGTCCGCTCCGGGCTTGGGTCCGGCCATGGCGAGCAGTTCGCGGACCGGCCAGCCGAGCCACTTGGCGTTGCCGATCAGGTCTCCGCCCACCTCGTTGGAGACGCAGGCGATGGTCACATGGCGTTCTGTCAGGGGTTTAGCCAGGAGGGTGGCAAAGTCGAGTTCAATCTCGCGTTCCACCAGGCCCGTGACCTTCAGCGTCCATTGCGCCGGGTCCACCAGAGGCACGCGCAGGGCGGTGTCGATCCGGTAGAAGTCCTTGTTGGGGGTCACGAGCGGTCCGAGGCCGTCCAACCGGATCTCGGCGCCCGCGGGGATGGGCGGCGCCGGTGAGGCGGCCGTCGGGATGGCCAGCTTGCTGCGCACGTCACTGACGACGGCGGCGGCTCCCCTGAGGGTGGACGCGAGCACACCCGCGACGGCGGCAACCGCGGCGGTTCCGCCGAGGGCCAGCAGGAAGCGGCGCCGGGCAGGTCCGGCCTCGCCGGCCGGAGGCTCGGCGGCCCGCGCGGCGGCAGGGGTTTCCGGCGGGGAAGTCTCCGCGGCCGGGGCCACCACCGGGACAGGCTGCGCCGCGGCCCGGGTTTCGGACGGGTCGGGCTCCGGCGGGACCGTCGCCGCGGCCGGTTCCCCGTCCGTGGCTCCGTCCGGGGCTCCGTACGGGTCGGGCAGCCACGTCTCGAGTTTGCGGATGAGCCAGCGCAGCAGGGCGATCCCCACGAGTGCCACCAGCACCGGGACGGGGATGGCGTTCGCGGTCAGGTCGGCCCGGCTCAGGACGGCCACGAGGCCCACGGCGCCGAAGACCGCGATGATGGCCACCCCGGCGAATCGGCGCCGCACTTCCAGGACCCCGGACAAGGCGGCGAGCGCGGCGATGACCAGTGCCATGCCACCGAGGAGTGCCAGTTTGTCCGCGGTACCAAAGACGGAGATGACCCATTCTTTGACGCCCGGCGGGACGGCATCGATCACTGCCCCGCCAACGGCCGTCACGGGAGAAACTGTGGGGCTCACCAGGCTGGCCGTGAGTTCGCCGAGCACCACTGCGGTCCCGACGGCCACCAGTCCGGCCGCGGCGGCCCACAGGTCCCGCGTCCGCCGGTCCTTCGAACGGTCTTGCCTGGGCCGGCTTTGCGTGGACTTCTGCACCTGCGTTCCAGCGCGTTGCTGGTCCTGACCGGTGATTTCCTTATCCATGGCCTTGCCCGTGTCCTCATCCGTTGCTTGGGCCGTGTCCTGGTCCAACCGCTTGTGCATGTCCTTGTCCATTTCGGCCCCCTGTTCGTCCAGGCCCGCGCCGCGGTTCACTGCGCGCGTCCGGTGTGGAGCGTCTCGTCCGCCGGGTCCGGCGGACGACGGTCCTGCTCCCCGCCCGCCGAGGACGCGCCGGGAGCGAGGCCGCCAGCGGACGGAACGTCCGCCGGGGATGCCGGCACCGCCGTCTCGTGGCCGGAGGCCTCCCTGGCAGGGACCTCCCTGCCCGAGACCTCCTGGCCGGGAAGCAGCAGCGAGAAGCGGCATCCGCCGTCGACGTTCTCCACGGTGACTGTCCCCTCATGGGCCTGGACGATTCCGGCGACGATGCTCAGGCCAAGCCCCGCCCCGCTGTAGCGCAAGGTGCCTGCCGGCTCGTCCGACCCTGGCACTCCCGCGTCGTCCGGCGCGGGCAGGCGGCCTGCCGGGCGCCGGGCGGGATCCTTTTGCCAGCCGGTCTCGAAGACATGCGGCAGGTCCTCTTCGGGGATCCCGCCGCAGCCATCGGTGACGGCGACGACGGCCCGGTCCCCTTGCCGCCCCACCTGGACGGTGACGCGGGAGCCCGGCGGGCTGTGGACGATGGCGTTCAGCACGACGTTCCGGATGGCGCGTCCCATCGAGGGGCCGTCGGCGAGAGCCAGGCACTCGCGCCGGCCGCCGCCGTCGAGCGTGACCCCATGCTGCTGCGCCAGCGCGGCGAGGTCGGCGATGGCGTCGCTGGCGAGGTCGTACAGGTCCAGCGGCTCGGCTTTGAGCCGCATAGTCCCGGCATGGATCTTCGACAGTTCCAGGAGGTCGTTGACCATGCCCGCCATGAGGTCCGTCTGAGCGATGATCTTGCGGTAATAGCCGGGGACATCCGATGCCATGCCGTCTTCCAGCGCCTCGGTCATGGCCCGCATGCTCGCCAGCGGCGTCCGGAGGTCGTGGGAGATCCAGCTGACGAGTTCGCGGCGGGCGTTCTCGACGGCGGCCTCCCGCTGCCGGGACGCCTCCAGCTTCCGGCTGCTGGAGTCGAGCTCCGCGGCGAGGGCGGCCAGTTCGTGGCTCATCACCGGGGACTGGATCCCCGGGCTCTCACCGCGGCCGATGCTCCGAGCGGCCTCGACCAGGTCCCTGGCGTTCCGCGACACCCGCGATCCCAGCACCAGGGCGATTGCAACGGCCACCGCAGAGGCCACGGCCAGGACGTACCACATGACCTCGAGGTCCCGGGCCGAGATGAACATGGCGTTGAAGGCGCTGACCATTCCGGCGACCAGGACCGCCACGGCGGCGAGGACCACCACACAGATCTGCACCGCAAAGGAGGCCTTGCGCAGCGGTTTCAGCACGAGCAGGGATGCGGCCCCGATCACGGCGCCCCATGCCACGGCCCAGCCGATGATGGTCAGGAGTTCAGAGGTCTGCACCGGCGGTTTCTTCCTCGTCGCTGGGGTCCAGCCGGTAGCCGACGCCCCAGACCGTTTTCAGGATGGCGGGGCGGGTGGGGTCGTCCTCGATCTTCTCGCGCAGCCTGCGCACGTGGACCGTCACCGTCGAGAGGTCACCGTAATCCCAGCCCCACACGGCCTTCATGAGCTCTTCGCGGCTGAAGACCTGGCGGGGACGACGCAGCATGAAGGCCAGCAGGTCAAATTCCCGCGCTGTCAGCGCCAGGGGCCGGCCGTGGCGGGTGACCGTGCGCGCGGCCGGGCTGAGGTCGAAGCCGCCCACTTCGATGGAGGGCTCGGGACTGAATTCGGGAATGCTCCGGCGCAGGACCGAGCGGACGCGCAGGACCAGTTCGCGGGGCGAGAACGGTTTGGTGACGTAGTCGTCCGCGCCGGCTTCCAGGCCCAGGATCCGGTCGTCCTCGGTGCCCAGGGCCGTGAGCATGATGACCGGGACCCTATGTGCTGCCCGCAGCCGGCGGCAGACTTCCACGCCGTCCAGGCCCGGCAGCATCCGGTCCAGCAGGACTAGGTCCGGCCGGCGTTCCGCGGCCAGGCGCAGGGCCGTGAACCCGTCGCCGGCGAGGACCACCTGGAATCCCGCCTGGACGAGATAGTCGCGGACCACCCCGGCGATGGTCGGCTCGTCTTCGACGAGGAGGATGCGCCGGTACTCCGTTGCATCCGGGGCCTGCTGGGTCGTGTTCACGCTTCCAGCATAGGTTCGCGGCCGCGCCGCGGGCAGGCATCCGAAGCCCTGCCGGACATCGTTCCCGAAGACGTAATATCCCTGCCGTCACGCGGCTGTGACGTCTGCCGCGGGGTGGCGTAGCCTGACTCTATGACAGTTCAACTGGGTATGCCCCAGCCCCGCGAGGCAGGCAGTCCCGGAACAGGCACGCCTGCCGCAGCCGCGCTGTCCGGGCGCCCGCACGGCCTGCCTGCCGGGCTCCTCGATCGTTACGGCCGCCGTGCCACGGACATGCGCTTATCGCTGACGGACAAGTGCAACCTGCGCTGCACTTACTGCATGCCGGCCGAGGGCCTGGAGTGGCTGTCCAAACAGGCGGTGATGTCCGCCGAGGAGATCGTGCGGATTGTGCGGATCGGCGTCGACATGCTGGGCGTGCGCGAACTCCGGCTGACCGGAGGCGAGCCGCTGGTGCGCGCGGATCTGCTGGACATTATCTCCGCGCTCCGCCGGGCCCACCCTGAGCTGCCGATCTCCATGACCACCAACGCCGTCGGCCTGGACAAGAAGGCTGCCGGGCTCAAGGCTGCCGGACTCTCCCGGATCAATGTCTCCCTCGATTCCCTGCACGAGGAAACCTTCGCCAAGCTGACCCGCCGCCCCTTCCTGGACAAGGTCCTCGCCGGCGTGGACGCCGCCTGGGCTGCGGGCCTGGGTCCGGTCAAGCTCAACGCCGTGCTCATGCGCGGCATCAACGACGCCGAGTCGCCGGCCTTGCTGGCCTGGGCGCTGGACCGCGGCTATGAGTTGCGCTTCATCGAGCAGATGCCGCTGGATGCGGACCACGGCTGGACCCGCCGGAACATGATCACCGCTGCGGAGATCCGCGGGCTGCTCTCCGCCGACTACGTGCTCAGTTCCGACCCGCGGGACCGCGACGGCGCCCCGGCGGAACGGTTCGAAGTTCGTGCACGCGTTCCCGGCACCGGCGAGGCCACCGGCCCCGTGCTCGGCACCGTGGGCATCATCGCCTCCGTTACGGAGCCATTCTGCTCGGACTGCCGCCGCACGCGCATCACTGCCGAAGGCAAGATCATGAGCTGCCTGTTCTCGCGCGAGGAAGTGGACCTGCTGGGGCTGCTGCGCGAGGGTGCAAGCGACGAACAACTGGCCGAACGCTGGCAGGATGCCATGTGGATCAAGCCCAAGGCCCACGGCATGGACCATGTGGGGCTCGACGCCCCCGACTTTGTCCAGCCGGACCGCAGCATGAGCGCCATCGGAGGCTGACTTTTTCGTGAACGTACGCTACTTCGCTGCCGCGCGCGCTGCCGCCGGCGTGGATGAAGAACGCTTCGCCCTCGCCGACGGCGACACCCTCGCCTCACTGCTTGAGGCGATCCTCGCCGTCGAACGCCCCGAGCCGCCGGCCGGTACACCGCCGCTGGCACGCATCCTGTCCCGTTCCAGCTTCCTGCTCAACGAGGTGGCCGTGCGTGACCATGCAAAGACGCTCCAGCAGGCCGACGTCGTGGACGTGCTGCCGCCGTTCGCCGGCGGCTAGGCCTCAACGGCCCGACGCATCGGCTAACCTCAGGCCGGGATGGAGGCGCCTTCGGGGACGCGACGGCAGACGGTGGTCATAAAGGTGGTGAACTCGCTCGCCTTGCCCAGGCGGAGCCCGGCAGCGTGCGTCAGGACGCCGCCGTCCACCCGGAAGGTGTGCCGCGCGGTGCCGCGGTCGCTGCGTCGTTCCACGGTCAGGGTGCCGGCTTCCCAGCTCGCGCGCGCGGGCGCCTCGGGCGGCAGCCCCATGCTGTTGACGTGGTACCAGAAGGTGTCGGGGCGATCCGGGTCCATGGTGAAGACGCCATGACCTTCGGAGCGGGATCCGTCTTCATCCGTGTGGCGGTAGCTCTGTGTCACAGCCAGCCCGGCGGCCGCCGGAGAAAAGATGATCTCGGATTCCGCGCTGCGCGCCGGACCCCATGCGGAGGCCTCCCAGTGTGTGGTCCCCGTCCACCGGCCCAGGAAAGGCTCTAGCGCCGCGCATGCACTGCCTGGCAGTGGCCGGTCCACAGTTCCTCCCATGCGGAGTTCCTCCCGAGTGACCCCGCCACCATCATCACGCCGTGCCTGCGCCGGTGTAAAGACCGGCGATTTACAAAGCTAGAGCCCGAACGTCTCGGTTTCCTCAAACGGACCCACCACCGTGACGGTCCGCGGCGCGGCCGCGAGCTGACGGGCAAGCTCCTGGACTTCCGCTGCGGTGACGGCTTTGATCTGGCGCAGGGTCTCGTCGATGTCCTGGTACTCGCCGGACACCAGCTCCGCGCGGCCCAGCCGGGACATCCGGGAACCGGTGTCCTCCAGTGCCAACACGATGCCGCCGCACAGCTGTCCCACTGCCTTGCGGAGTTCCTCGTCGGAGATTCCGTCCGAGGCCAGCTTGTCCAGTTCTGCGCCGAGCAGCTCGATAACCTGCCGGACCTTCGACGGCGTGCAGCCGGCGTACATGCCGAAATAGCCGGCGTCGGCGTACGAGGAGGCGAAAGAGTAGGTGGAGTAGACGAGTCCGCGCTTCTCGCGGACCTCCTGGAAGAGCCGGGACGACATGCCGCCGCCAAGGACGGCGTTGAGAACGCTCATGACGAAGCGGCGGTCGTCTGTGGCGACCAGCGACGGGCACCCCATGATGATATTGGCCTGTTCCACGGGACGCTTGACGACGTGCAGGCCGGCGGTGCCGGTGATGTCCGCGCGCTCGGTGGAGCGGCGCTGCACGGGAGCGGCAGCGGGCTCAAGGTTCCAGCCGGCGGAGTGCAGGGCATCCACCACAAGCCCGCAGACGACGTCGTGGTCCAGCCCGCCGGCGGCGGTGACCACGAGCTCGTCGGGACGGTAGTAACGGCGGTAGTGGTCCCACACCGAGTCGCGGGCCACGGCGCGGATGGCTGCCGGGGTGCCGCCGATCGGGCGGCCGAGGGGGTGGGATCCGAGGACGGCGGCGACAAAGTGCTCATGCGCGACGTCCGTAGGGTCGTCGCTGTCCATCGCGATTTCCTCGAGGATGACGTCGCGTTCCTGCTCCATCTCCTGCGGGTCCAGGACGGCCCCGGTGATCATGTCGGCGATGACGTCGATCGCCATGGGGAGGTCGGTGTCCAGGACGCGGGCGAAGTAGCAGGTGCTTTCCTTCGCGGTGGCGGCGTTTGATTCCCCGCCGACCTCGTCGAAGGCCGAGGCGATTTCCAGGGCGGTCCGGCGCTTGGTGCCTTTGAACAGCAGGTGTTCCAGGAAGTGGGTGGAGCCGTGCTGCCCGGGGGCCTCGTCGCGTGAGCCCACACCGACCCAAAAACCAATGGTTGCCGACCGCTGGCCGGGCATGGCTTCGGTCAGCACGCGGACGCCGCCGGGAAGGACCGAGCGGCGAACCTCGGAACCACCGTCGGCTCCGTGGATCAGTGTGTCTGCGTGCTGATTCTGCTCAAGCGGCAGGGGGACGACTGTCATCAAGGCCTTTCCATAAACCATCAAAATAATGCGTCAAATCTGCCTGCCATCGTACCAGCGGGCCACTCCCCCGGCGGCTGCTCCCTGGACATGAGCAGGAACATCTGCAGGGACACCTACGAGGGCATCCACGAGGGCTTTAACCGACGGCGGGGCCGGTGGATGATCCACCGGCCCCGCCGTTTGGTCAGGAGAGACTACTCTGCTGCGGCGTCCGCGGAGACCTCAGCGCTGTCTGCGTCCTCGGAGCCTGCCTCGTCGGCCACAACGGGCGACAGGGAGAGCTTGCCGCGGTCGTCGATCTTGGTGATTTCCACCTGGATCTTCTGGCCGACGGAGACGACGTCCTCGACGTTGTCCACGCGCTTGCCACCGGCGATCTTGCGCAGCTCGGAGATGTGCAGCAGACCGTCCTTGCCCGGGGTCAGGGAAACAAAGGCGCCGAAGGTGGTGGTCTTGACGACCGTGCCCAGGTAGCGCTCACCGATTTCCGGGATCTGCGGGTTGGCGATGGCGTTGATCGCGGACCGTGCTGCGTCGGCAGACGGGCCGTTCGTGGCGCCGATGTAGACAGTTCCGTCGTCCTCGATCGAGATGTCGGCTCCGGTGTCTTCCTGGATCTGGTTGATCATCTTGCCCTTCGGGCCGATGACCTCGCCGATCTTGTCTACCGGGATCTTGACCGCGATGACGCGCGGCGCGAACTCGGAGAGCTCGTCCGGGGTGTCGATCGCGGAGTTCAGGACGTCCAGGATGTGCAGGCGGGCTTCGCGGGCCTGCTTCAGGGCGGCTGCCAGGACGGAGGCCGGGATGCCGTCGAGCTTCGTGTCCAGCTGGATGGCCGTGACGAACTCGGAGGTACCGGCAACCTTGAAGTCCATGTCGCCGAAAGCATCTTCGGCGCCGAGGATATCGGTCAGGGCGGCGTAGCGGGTCTGGCCGTCAACCTGGTCAGAGACCAGGCCCATGGCGATACCGGCAACAGCGGCCTTCAGCGGCACACCTGCGTTGAGCAGGGACAGCGTGGACGCGCAGACGGAACCCATCGACGTCGAACCGTTGGAGCTGAGGGCCTCAGACACCTGGCGGATGGCGTAGGGGAATTCCTCGCGGGAGGGCAGCACCGGCATGATGGCGCGCTCTGCGAGGGCTCCGTGACCGATTTCGCGGCGCTTCGGGGAACCGACGCGGCCGGTCTCGCCAGTGGAGTACGGCGGGAAGTTGTAGTTGTGCATGTAGCGCTTGCGCGTCACGGGAGACAGCGAGTCGATCTGCTGTTCCATCTTGAGCATGTTCAGTGTGGTGACACCCATGATCTGGGTCTCGCCGCGCTCGAAGATGGCCGAGCCGTGAACGCGGGGCAGGACCTCAACCTCGGCGGTGAGCTGGCGGATGTCCGTCAGGCCGCGGCCGTCGATGCGGATCTGGTCCTTGAGGATGCGCTGGCGCACAACCTGCTTGGTGACGGAGCGGAAGGCCGCGGACAGCTCCTTCTCACGGCCTTCGAACTGGCCGGCCAGGGAAGAGGTGACCTCGTCCTTGAGCTCGTCGGAGGCGGTGTCGCGTTCCTGCTTGTCGGCGATCTGGAAGACGGCTGCCAGCTTCTCGGCGGCAGCGGACTCGACGGCGGCGTAGACGTCGTCCTGGTAGTCCAGGAAAACCGGGAACTCGACGGTCGGCTTGGCGGCGCGGGCTGCCAGGTCGGACTGTGCTTCGCAGAGGGCCTTGATGAACGGCTTGGCGGCCTCAAGGCCTTCGGAGACAACTTCTTCGGTCGGGGCGGTGGCGCCCTGTTCCTTGATGAGGTTCCAGGAGTTGTCGGTGGCTTCGGCTTCAACCATCATGATGGCGACGTCATCGCCAGCAATGCGGCCGGCAACGACCATGTTGAAGACGGCGTTCTCGAGCTGGGAGTGCTTCGGGAACGCAACCCACTGCGAGCCGTGCTCGTCGGCGACGAGGGCAACGCGGACGCCGCCGATCGGGCCGGAGAAGGGCAGGCCGGAAAGCTGGGTGGACATCGAGGAAGCGTTGATGGCCACGACGTCGTAGAGCTCGTCCGGGTTGATGGACAGCACGGTGACGACGATCTGGACCTCGTTGCGCAGGCCCTTGACGAATGCCGGGCGCAGCGGGCGGTCCATGAGGCGGCAGGCCAGGATGGCTTCCGTGGAAGGGCGGCCTTCGCGGCGGAAGAACGAGCCCGGGATACGGCCGGCAGCGTACATGCGCTCTTCGACGTCGACCGTCAGCGGGAAGAAGTCGAAGCCTTCACGCGGGTGCTTGCCGGCGGTGGTGGCGGACAGCAGTGCGGTCTCTTCATCGATGTAGACCATCGCTGCGCCGGCGGCCTGCTTGGCAAGACGGCCGGTTTCGAAGCGGATTACACGCTTGCCGAAGCGGCCATTGTCAATGACTGCTTCTGAGAACTGGATTTCGGGACCCTCCAAGAGAGTCACCTCCGTTTCATGGTTCACGGAGCCCAGCCGCATCAACCCAGCCCAGCATCTGTCTACTGGCCTGCACTGCACCCGGTCATCGATCGAGACCCACGGGCCGGGCTTCAATCCTTGAAGCCGTTCCCGGGAATCACTACCGAGGACCGCGAATGCGTGATGCGGTTGATCCTCCTGTTTAGTTTTGTCCTGAAGAAGGCGGCCCTTTCCGGTCCGGAAGGGGCCGCCCCTTAAAGCTGACTAGCGACGCAGGCCGAGGCGCTCGATGAGCTGACGGTAGCGGGTGATGTCAGTGTTCTTGAGGTAGGTGAGCATGCGCTTGCGACGACCAACCATGGCCAGCAGACCGCGCTGGGTGTGGTAGTCGTGCTTGTGCACCTTCATGTGCTCAGTGAGATCCTTGATCCGCTGAGTCAGGACTGCAACCTGGACCTCCGGCGAACCGGTGTCGCCCTCGGACGTTGCGAATTCCTTGATGATGGACTGCTTTACAGCGGCTTCAAGTGCCACGTTAACTCCTAGAGATGTGCCGTGAGGCCCGAAAACAGTACTTCACTGCCGGGGGTGCCGTCCCGGAACACCGTGCCGAAGCCAGGTATCCCGTACACAACAGGAACCAGCCGCCACGGACTGCAGCCGGATCCAACGTTTAGTTTAGTGGCACGTCCGCGATCTTGTCGAAACCACCTGCCGTGCCAGCCGGCGAAGGGGCTCAGTTCTCCGGGCCCGAAAGCAGCTCCCGGATGGCGGCGAGGCCGCGGTACAGCTCCTCAAAGGAGGTGCTGAGCGGAGACAGCCCGATCCTGATGCCCTGCGGGGCACGGAAATCGGGAATCACGTCCTGATCCCACAAGGCGGCCGTCATTTCACGGAAGGCAGGGTGGTCGATCGTCACGTGGCTGCCGCGCAGTTCGGGGTCCCGCGGGGTGGACAGCTGCACGCCGGCCGGTGCCAGCCAGGCGTCGTAGAGTTCAAGGGCGAAGGCCGTCAGCACCCGCGACTTCGCGCGGAGCGCGGCCATGCCCACTTCCTCGATCAGGTCCAGCGTGCCGCGCATGGCGAGCATCCCGAAGATGGCCGGGGTGCCGCTGAGGAAGCCGCGGATGCCGGGAGCGGCCTCGTAGCCGGGACCCATTTCGAACGCGTCCTTGCGTCCCATCCAGCCCCAGATCGGCTGCTGCAGCCCGGCCAGGTGCCGGTCGTTGACGTAGGCGAACGCGGGCGAGCCCGGTCCCCCGTTCAGGTATTTGTAGGTGCAGCCTGCCGCAAAGTCGACGTCGGCGTCGTCCAATGCGATCTCCACAGATCCGGCGGAGTGGCAAAGGTCCCACACCACCAGGGCGCCGGCGTCGTGGATTGCGGCGGTGACGGCCGGCAGGTCGGCGAGGAAACCGGAACGGTAGGCGATCTGGCTCAGGACCACGACGCCGGTGGCCGGCCCCGTCGCGGCCCGCACCTGCTCGACGGTGACGCCGGCGGCGGGATCGGCGTCGATCCAGCGCAGGGTCAGGCCCTGTTCGCGGGCGATTCCCTCCACCAGATAGCGGTCGGTGGGGAAATTGTCCGTGTCCAGGACGATTTCGGTCCGGGCCGGATCTGTGACGGCGGCCAGGGCGGCGCGGATCAGCTTGTACAGCACCACGGTGGTGGAGTCGGCAATGATGGTCTGTCCGGGCGCCGCACCGAGCACCGCGCGGCCGAGCTGGTCGCCGATGGCCTGGGGCAGTTCAAGCCACTCCTCATCCCAGCCCCGGATCAGGCGGCCGCCCCAGCTGTCCTGGATGAAGGTGCTGATGTCGGTGATGGTCCGTTTGAGCGGCCGTCCGAGCGAGTTCCCGTCAAGGTAGGACAAGTCGGTGTCCGTGCCGACGAAGTGTTCCCGGTAGTTTGCGAGCGGATCCGCGGCGTCGAGGTCGCGGGCGCGCTGCCACAGGGCGTCGGTAGTGTTGCCTGCGGTCTCCGCATTGATCGCGTTCACTGGCCGATCTCCGTCCGCACTGCGAAGAGCTCCGGGAAGAAGGTCAGTTCCAGGGCCTTCTGCAAGAACGCGGCCCCGCTGGACCCGCCGGTGCCGGCCTTCATGCCGATGGTGCGCTGGACGGTGCGCAGGTGGCGGAAGCGCCAGAGCTGGAAGTTGTCCTCGAGGTCCACGAGTTCCTCGCAGGCCTCATAGGCACCCCAGTTGTCGGCGGCGTTCTCGTAGATGTACTTGAACACCGGAACCAATTCCGGGCAGAACTCGTGGGCCTTGGTGACGTCGCGTTCCAGCACGGAGGCCGGGACGTCGAAGCCCTGGCGCTTGAGATACGCCAGGAAGTCGTCGTAGATGCTGGGGGCGTCGAGCAGTTCGCGCAGCATTTCGTGGGCCTCGGGGTCCGATTCGAAGACCGGAAGCATCTTGGCGTTCTTGTTGCCGAGCAGGAACTCGACCGCCCGGTACTGGCTGGACTGGAACCCGGACGAGTTGCCGAGGAAGCCGCGGAACTGCGAGTACTCGGTGGGCGTGAGGGTGGCCAGCACGGACCACTGCTCGGTAAGGGTCTTCTGGATGTGCTTGACGCGGGCGATCGCTTTGAGGGCGGAGCCGAGGTCGTCAGAACGCAGCCAGGCGGCGGCGCTGCGAAGCTCGTGCAGCACCAGCTTCAGCCACAGCTCCGTGGTCTGGTGCTGGATGATGAACAACATCTCGTCGTGGTGTTCCGGGGTGCTGACAGGCTGCTGGGCGCTGAGCAGGGTGGGCAACTGCAAATAGGATGCGTAGCTCATCCGCGTGCTGAAGTCGCGGACGATGTCCCTGTCCAGCTCCCTCGTGTTCTTCTCGATGGTCACGTCTCTTGCCTTCCTTGCCGCCTGGCTGTGATTCAGCGCGCGGCTCCAGTGAGTCAGAACGCCGTCGGCGCGGGGTTGGACGCCGGTCTGGCCCCGTTGTCAGCGGGCGAACAGGATGTCATGGGCCTGGACGACGTCCAGACGCATCTGCTCCACCAATGCCTCAGGCCCACGGTACGCCACCATGCCGCGCAGCCTGGAGACGAATTCCACCACAACTGTCTGGTCGTACAGATCGAAGTCCTCTACGGACTCCTCCGGGCGGTCGATGACGTGGGCTTCTACCTGACGGCTCACGCCGTCGAACGTGGGGTTGGAGCCCACGGAGATGGCCGCAGGCCAGCGGGTCCCGGCCTGGTCCACGAGCCAGCCGGCGTAGATTCCGTCCGCGGGAATGTACCCGCTCGCCGTCGACGCCAGGTTTGCCGTGGGGAAGCCAAGATCGCGGCCGCGTGCGGCACCGTGCACCACCTCGCCGCGCATCCGGTGCGGTCTCCCCAGTACGGCAGCGGCGGTGGCAACGTCGCCGGCGCGGAGGGCCTCGCGCACCCACGTGGACGAACAGCGGCGGTCCGTGCCGGCGTCGTCGTGGATGGGGAAGCCTTCAGAGCCGAACTCACTGATGACCAGCACCTCGAAACCGAACTTCCTGCCCAGTTCCTGCATGGTGGAGAGGTCGCCGGAATTGCCGCGGCCGAACCGGGCATCGTGGCCGATCACCACGTGGCTCGCTTTCAGGGCGTCCACAAGGACCGTGGAGACAAATTCTTCAGGTGTATGGCTGGCGAGCTCCAGCGAGTACTTCATCACCAGCACGGCATCGAGGCCGAGCTCACCCAGTGCCACGAGCTTGTCCTCCAGCCCCATGATCAGCTCGGGAGCCGATTCCGGACGGTGCACCTGCGCGGGGTGCGGATCGAAGGTGATCGCGACGGCGCGGGCGTGGTTCAAGCGGGCGGTGCGGATGAGCTGCGACAGCACCTGCTGGTGGCCGCGGTGAACACCGTCGAAATTGCCGAACGTGACAACCGAAGGACCAAAGTCCGACGGGACTTCGGACAGATCGTTCCAGATGTGGACCATCAACCTCGCCTTTTGCTGCCTGCCATGAACTCTTCCGGAGGGACCGTGCCGGCTCCGGAACTCTCTAAGATTACCCGCAATCCGGGCAGCCTCCGGACGGCGCACGCGGCTTCCGGGGCAGCCTCGCGGGCACGGCCGGTGCGCCGTCCGGCGGGAAGCCGATTCAAAGGCGGCGTGGCGACGGCGTCAGCGCGCGTGGGGCCTATCGACCCAGCAGGAGCCTGCGCTGGCTGTCCCGGACCCCGTGGATGCGCCAGTTCCGCCAGTGCAGCAGTGCGGCGGCGAGGATGAGCGGGACGTGGATCCCGGGCAGGTTTCGCGCGAACCAATGCGGCAGGTAGATATCCGTGACCGAGCCGTTGCCGTCGCCGAGGTCCCGCGCGACGGCGGTCAGCGGACAGTGGAAGCCGTTCGCGGCGAAGATCAGCGTCTCTACCGCGACCACGACGGCGGCAGCGCCCGCTTTCCGGTCGGTGCGGCCCCTGATACCCGTATAGAGGACGTAGGCCATGCAGGCCTCGATGGTGAACCAGGCGATGGTGTGGAACGACTTCACTGCCCGCAGCAGCAGACGGCGTTGGTCCATGCCTCCACCCTAGACACGTATCGGCCGTTGTGACTCAGAGGCTTTCGGCCCGGGCCGCGCCTTCTTCTGCCAGCCACGTTTCCAATGCCCTGGGCCGCCTGAAGACGATAACGCGCGGGGAACTCCCTCGGGCCGACGTATGGCCTCCGGACTCCTGTCCGTCTCCCGCCCGGGCGCCAGGTCCCGGCTGGCCCCCAGGTCCCGCCCGGCGTCCTAGTCCCGCCCGCTCCGCTTTGAATCGTCCCGGCACAGGGTGACTCGCTCGCGTGACGCAATCATTGCCGGGGCATATCGGGGCGGAAGTATTTGTTGCGGCGGGGTGTTTGGCGGGGGTCGACGTGGGGTGGCGGGATGAACCAGGGGATGCCGCTGCGCATCTGGATGGTCCACGCTTCCTTGTGGATCAGATGGTGGTGGTGGGAGCACAGCAGGGTGCCGTTGTCCGTGCCCGTGGTCCCACCGCGGGACCAGTAGGTGATGTGGTGGGCTTCGCACCAGGGCGCGGGGATGGTGCAGCCCGGGAAGGCGCAGCCCTGGTCCCGGGCGGTGAGGGCTTTGCGGATGTGGGGCGGGAAGATCCGTGCGGTGCGTCCGATGTCCAGGATCCGGCCTTCTCCGCCGAGCAGGACGGGGATGATGTCGGCGTCGCAGGCGATCTTGCGGATGGTGGAGGCGGTGACGGGTCCGGTGAACATCAGCGTTCCCGTGCCCGGGCCGGGCGTGGCGGCGGGGTCGTTGGGGGTGCCGGTGCGGTCGAGGCGGCCGAGGAGGTCCCGGTAGTCGATGGTGGCCATGACCTGGGGCCGGAGTCCGCCGGCGGCGGGCAGGGCCCCGGCGGCGAGGGCGGCGTCGCAGGCGCCGACCAGGCCGTCGAGCAGTCGTTGCGGCCGCGAGCGGCGGTCCAGGACGTCGGCCGCACCGGCCGTGGTGCTTACGGCCGCGTCAGACCGGGCGGCCGCTCCGGCGGCGTGTCCGCTACCGTCACGGATCCCGTCGGCCGCGGCCACGTCAGTGACCGCGTCGTCCGTTTCCACGCAAACCCCGCCGGCTCGTCCGGCAGCGGAGACGTCCGCCGCCGCGTCGGTGGCCGCGCCGGTGCCGGGGTCGGCTGTTGGGTCCGGGCCGGGATCGGTTCCTGCGCTGGTGCGGGGGTTGGTGGCGGTGTTCATGGGGGTGCTGAGGTGTTCGAACTGGTCGGTGGTGGCGAAGATTTCCAGGTGGTGCAGGCCGTGCCGGGGTTTGCGGATGAAGGCGCCCTGGAGCCGGCGGAGGGCTTCCTCGGTAGGTTCGGCGCCGTCCTGGTCCAGGGCGTCGGTCCAGCGCCGGGCGATCCGGGTCAGGAAATCGGGGTCGTTCTCGATCGCGGTCAGGGTCAGGGCGTGTTCCATCGCGGCGGCGGTCCCGGGCGGGCACAGGTGCCGGACCCGGTCCAGGGCGGTGGTGATGATGGTCGCGGTCCGGGACGCGATCTGCCCGGCGGCGACGGCGGCGCCGAGTTCCTCGTGCACGGCCGGCACCGGTGCTCCGGTGAGTCCCTGGCGGGGCAGCAGGTCCGCGGCCTGGGTGAGCCGGCGCCGGGCTTCGGGGGCGCTGATCCGCAGCCGTGCCCGCAGGAAATCGGTGGTGCTCTTGTAGCCGTCGTCGGCCGCGGCGCACACGCCGGCCGGTCCGCCGCTACTGTCAAATGCCGTCCAGCCGTGCGTCCCCACCTCAGATCCGGCCCCGGCGCCCTCGTCTCTCCCAACCCCGGATTCGCCGTCAGATCCGGCGCCGGTTCCGGCGGGGGTGTCTTGTGTCCAGCCGGTGAGCCAGCCCGCCGGCGCCGCCGTTTCGGCGGCCCGGCCCGCCGGCGCCGGCCGGGTCCAGGCTGTTTGTTTGCGGGTCCGGTCCACCGCGGCGGCGGCGATGAGTTGGAAGTATTCGACCGTCCGGGAGAGTTCCTCCACGCGGCCGGCGAAGTCCGCGGCTTCGACCAGGGAGAACCGGGCCGCCTCGGCGGCCGCCGGGCCCAAGGATCGCAGCAACGCCAGCGCCGATTCCACCGCGCCGCCGGCACCATGGCCCGCAGCGCCGTTGGCGGCAGCAGTCGCGGCGCGGCCCAAAGTACCGTTCCCGGCATGGTCTGCGCCACCGATGTGTGATGCTTCAGACTCCCCGGCCTCGCCGGCCAGGGGGGTGTCAGATTGTTTGTGTAGGAGGGCTGTAGTCGCTGATGGATTGGAGAATCATTGTGGCTATGACTGAACCCCGTGAAGTGCTCCCGGAGGAGCT